>CAYUDC010000042.1:0-19423 GCA_964443415.1 uncultured Chitinophaga sp.
TTTTCTTCTGCTGGCACATAACCTCTGCCCTTATCCACTGTTAACTCAATCTCTAAGTGAACAAATGGCTCCATGTTGCAGATAACCAACTCAGGATTCAAGACTTTAAAGCTATTGGTATGTTTACCAATTTCTCCGGCTAAAAACTGATTTTGGCCTTTGATATTGATGTAAATCTTTTCGTTATCAACACCATCAACAATGCGCTTAAAACGAACTTTTTTAAGGTTTAAAACGATAGCGGTAACGTCCTCAATTACACCCTTAATGGTAGAGAACTCATGATCTACACCGGTGATTTTAACTGAAGTGATGGCGAAGCCTTCCAAAGAAGACAATAGAATTCGCCTTAAAGAATTACCGATGGTAACTCCGTAGCCTTTTTCAAGTGGACGGAATTCGAACTGACCAAAAAAGTCAGTTTCTTTATGCATGATAACTTTATCAGGTTTTTGAAATGCGAGGATACCCATTGATATATCGTATTAATGATTATTTTGAATATAATTCAACGATGAGTTGTTCTTTGATGTTTTCTGGAATCTGATCACGCTCAGGATAAGCCATAAAAGTTCCACTCAAAGTAGCAGCGTCAAAGTTAATCCAGTTAAATTTCTTAGGGTTGCTAGCTGCAACTGAATTGGTAATCGCTTCTAAAGACTTAGATTTTTCTCTTACCGCAATTACATCACCTGGCTTTAACTGATAAGAAGGAATATTTACCAAGTTACCATTTACAGTGATATGACGGTGAGATACCATTTGACGAGCTTGACCTCTAGTAGGTGCAATGCCTAATCTGAAAACAGTATTATCTAATCTAGATTCTAAAAACTTAAGCAAGTTTTCACCAGTGATACCTTTTTTTCTAGCTGCCAATTCGAACGTTTTGAAGAATTGACGCTCTAGTACTCCGTAGGTATACTTTGCTTTTTGCTTTTCGTATAACTGAACAGCATATTCAGTTAATTTTGCACGCTTACGTGCTGCACCATGTTGTCCAGGAGGATTTTGTCTTTTCTCAAAAGACTTGTCTGGTCCAAAGATTGGATCTTTGAATCTCCTTGCAATTTTGGTTTTTGGTCCAATATATCTTGCCATTTCTCTTCTTTTTTATTAATTAAACCCTACGTGCCTTTGGAGGACGACAACCATTGTGTGGCAATGGAGTGATATCAGTAATTGATAACACTTCTAATCCACTGGTTTGCAATGTTCTGATAGCAGAATCACGTCCAGAACCAGGTCCTTTGATGAATACGTCCACTTTTTTCATGCCAGCATCTACTGCTACCTTAGCACAATCAGCAGAAGCCATTTGTGCAGCATAAGGCGTGTTTTTCTTTGAGCCTCTAAAGCCCATCTTACCCGCAGATGCCCATGATACCACTTGACCAGTTTGGTTAGTGATGGAGATGATCACATTGTTAAAAGAAGCTTTGATGTGAACCTGACCGTGCGGTTCAACATTAACAACCTTCTTTTTGGTTACTTTTTTATTATTAGCAGCCATTGTCCTTTGATTACTTATTATTTAGTTACCTTTTTCTTACCGGCAACTGTTTTACGTTTACCTTTACGAGTACGAGAGTTAGTACGGGTGCGTTGTCCACGAACTGGTAGGCCTTTACGATGACGTAAACCTCTGTAGCATCCGATGTCCATTAAACGCTTAATGTTTAATTGACGCTCAGAACGAAGTTCACCTTCTACCGTTACACCTTCAGTGATGAATTTACGAATCGCATTTAACTCTTCGTCATTCCACTCACTCACCTTTTTGTCCCATGATACATTACAACTGGTCAAAATCTTTTGAGCAGTTGAGCGACCAATACCGAAGATGTAGGTTAAACCTATCTCCCCTCTTTTGTTTTTGGGTAAATCTATACCTGATATACGAGCCATATTAAATTATTATCCTTGACGTTGTTTAAACTTAGGGTTCTTTTTGTTAATGATGTAAACTCTTCCTTTACGCTTAACAATGATGCAGTCTTCACTGCGCTTCTTTACAGATGCTCTGATCTTCATTTTTGCCAGTTTTTATTTATACCTGTATATAATTCTTCCTTTACTTAAGTCATATGGCGACATTTCTATCGACACTTTATCTCCTGGTAGGATTTTGATGTAGTGCATTCTCATCTTTCCAGAGATATGGGCAATCACTTCGTGCCCATTTTCTAGTTGAACCCTGAACATTGCGTTACTCAGTGATTCTGTGATTGTTCCGTCTTGTTTTATTAACGATTGCTTTGGCATATTGTAAGAAAAAGGGGAGCAAAAATACGTAATATTTTTATAATATCAACGAAATATTTACTTTAAGCTGAAGTTCCTGCAGCTTGTCTTCCTTTAATCCTTCCACTTTTCATCAAACCATCGTAATGACGCATCATCAAATGACTCTCAATTTGCTGTAAAGTATCCAAAACAACCCCTACTAGGATCAATAATGAAGTACCGCCATAGAACTGAGCGAATTGACTGTTGATGTTCAAAACATTCGCTAATGATGGAAGTATAGCTACGAATGCTAAGAAAAATGCTCCAGGGAGTGTAATTCTTGACATCACGTTATCTATAAAATCCGCTGTGGCTTTTCCTGGCTTTACGCCTGGTATAAAACCACCATTTCTTTTCATTTCATCTGAGATTTGATTAGCGTTTACTGTAATAGCTGTGTAGAAATAAGTAAACAAGATAATCAAAATCGCAAAAGTAACATTGTATGCCCATCCCATAGGATTGATAAGGGCACCCATAATACCTTGCATGGTTTCGTAATCTGGGAAGAACTGTGCAATGGTACTAGGAATAAACATTAAAGCTTGCGCAAATATGATAGGCATTACTCCAGCGGCATTAACCTTTAATGGAATGTATTGTCTAACGCCTCCATATTGTCTGTTACCTACAATTCTCTTGGCATATTGTACTGGAATTTTTCTCGTACCTTGAACCAATAGAATAGTTACCATAATTACGGCGAACAACACTGCTAATTCAACTAAGAATATCACCAATCCACCACCAGATTCACCTAATTTAAAGTTAAATTCTTTTACTAAGGCTTCTGGAAGGCGAGCAATGATACCAATCATGATAATCAATGAGATACCGTTTCCAATTCCTTTTTCGGTGATTCTCTCTCCTAACCACATTACAAACATGGTACTAGAAGTTAAAACTACCACAGAACTTAACATGAACATAAAATTAGAGATTACTTCTGGGTTGGTTACCGAGATAATAGCCTGAGGATTTTCTGTTCTAAGATTAATTAAGAAACCAATAGATTGTACAGCTGTAATGACGATGGTGAGGTATCTAGTAATTTGATTGATTTTTCTTCTACCCTCTTCACCTTCTTTTTGCAATCTCTGAAACGAAGGTACTGCTAAGCTAAGCAATTGTACCACGATGGAAGCAGAGATATAAGGCATAATACCTAAAGCAAAGATAGATCCGCGAGCAAACGCACCACCTGCAAAGGTGTTAATCAATCCAAAGATACCACCTTCTGCTTGTTGGGCCGAACCTTCTAACATATTAGGATCAACACCTGGCAGGGTTACATATGTACCCAAGCGGTAGGCAAGTAACATCCAGAAAGTTGTGAGAAGCTTGTATCTAAGCTCTTCTATTCGGAAAATGTTTTGAAATGTATCAATTAGTTTCTTCACCGTTCGGGATTTTTAAGATTAATTACTAGCTACTGATCCACCTGCAGCTTCGATTGCTTTTTGAGCAGCAGCAGAGAATTTATCAGCTTTAATTTCGATAGCGGCTTTTAATTCGCCACGACCTAAAACTTTTACTAAATCGTTTTTACCAATTAAGCCATTAGCCTTTAATACATCAGCATCAATTTTATTGATTCCTTTGTCTGCTAATTCTTGCAACTTATCTAAGTTGATAGGTGCATACTCCACACGGTTTAGGTTTTTAAAACCAAACTTAGGAATACGACGATACAAAGGCATTTGACCTCCCTCGAAACCTCTCTTAGTGCTGGTACCACTTCTAGAACCGGCACCTTTGTGACCGCGTGCAGCAGTTCCACCTTTACCACTACCTTCACCACGACCTAACCTTTTACCTTCTCTATGGGTAGAACCCGGAGCTGGTTTTAATGTATGTAATTTCATGTCTGGTCTAATTAGATTTTTTCAACTTTTAACAAATGAGAAACTTTGTTGATCATACCCATTACTTGTGGTGTAGCTTCTAACTCTTTTACTTGGTGTAATTTAGTAAAGCCTAGGGCACGAACGGTGCGCTTTTGATCTTCTTTACGGTCGATGGCGCTTTTTATTTGTGTAATTCTTACCTTTTCCATCGTATTATTCTTGTCCGTTAAAAACTTTCTTTAAACTGATACCTCTTTGTTGTGAGATAGTATAAGCATCACGCATTTCTAATAATGCATTGATGGTAGCTTTTACCACGTTATGAGGATTTGATGAACCTTTAGATTTTGCTAATACGTCTGTAACACCAGCACTTTCTAAAACTGCACGCATTGCACCACCGGCAATTACACCAGTACCATGCGCAGCTGGCTTTAAAAATACGCGGCCACCGCCATATTTACCTAATTGTTCATGTGGCACAGTTCCTTTAAGAATAGGAACTTTTACCAAATTTTTCTTTGCATCATCTACACCTTTAGAAATTGCATCAGTAACCTCTAAAGATTTACCAAGACCATATCCAACGATACCATGGCCGTCACCTACAACCACCAATGCAGAGAAACTAAATGTTCTACCACCTTTTGTAACCTTAGCTACACGGTTAATAGCAACAACCTTTTCTTTTAATTCGATATCGGTTGTTCTAACTTTTTTTATGTTCGCTGTTGACATACTTTTTCTTTCGATTAAAATTTAAGACCCCCTTCACGAGCGCCTTCGGCAAGCGCCTTAACTCTTCCATGATAAAGGTAACCACCTCTATCAAAAACTACTTCAGTGATGCCAGCAGCAATAGCCTTTTCAGCTAAACTTTTACCTACCAAAACCGAAGATTCTGCCTTCGCTACTTTTTCAGTTAAAGCTCTTGAAGAACTTGCAACTAAAGTAACTCCTGCTATGTCATCAATCAATTGGGCATAAATAAACTTATTACTCCTAAACACAGATAGACGTGGCTTCTGAGCTGTACCGGTTACGCGGCTGCGGATACGGGCACGAATTTTTCCTCTTCTTGAATCTTTATTAAACATAGCTCAATATTATTTAGAAGCAGTTTTACCTGCTTTTCTTCTCAATACTTCATTTACAAACTTGATACCCTTGCCTTTGTATGGTTCTGGTGCGCGTAATGATCTAATCTTTGCGGCAACTTGACCTAACAACTGCTTATCAATACCTTCTAAAGTGATAATTGGGTTTTTACCTTTTTCTTGTTCGGTTTTAACTTGAATTTCTTTTGGAACTTCAAAGTAAATATGGTGGGAATATCCAAGGGTTAAATCTAACACATTTCCCTCATTGGTGGCTTTATAACCCACACCCACTAATTCTTGACGTTTAGTGTAACCTTGTGTAACACCTGTTACCATGTTATTCACCAAAGATCTGTACAAACCATGCATGGCTCTATGACGCTTATGGTCTGTAGCCCTTGTGAAGGTTATAACTCCTTCAGATATTTCTAACTTAATATCCATATCCATGTGCTGAGTTAATTGACCTTTTGGTCCTTTTACTGTAACTACGTTCGAAGGAGATACAGATACTTCTACACCGGCAGGAACTTTTATAATTGCTTTACCTATACGTGACATATTTTACTCCTTTCGATTAATAAACGTAACACAATACTTCGCCACCTACATTGTTGTTTCTAGCTTCTTTGTCGGTCATTACACCTTTAGAAGTAGTTACAATAGCGATACCCATTCCGTTAATTACACGTGGCATTGAATCAACACCAGTATAACGACGTAAACCTGGGCGGCTAATGCGCTCAAGATTTTTGATAGCTGAAGTTTTAGTTAAAGGATGGTACTTAAGAGCAATTTTGATAATGCCCTGACGGTTTTCAACATCTTCAAACTTGTAGTTTAAGATGTAACCTTTCTCGAATAATACTCGAGTAATTTCTTTTTTGATTTTAGAGCTTGGGATTTCTACAATACGATGGTTAGCCTTGATCGCATTACGAAGCCTGGTTAAATAATCTGATATTGGATCTGTCATAATTTATATTTTAATACTTGCAAGCAGTAAGCCAAGGCTTTTACTCTTACTTGCTAAGTGATTGTTATAATTAAAGGGTGGCAAATATATACATATTTGCTTCCCCTTTCAAATTTTTTTTATATTACCAGCTCGACTTGGTAACTCCCGGAATTTTGCCCATGAGAGCAAGTTCACGAAACTGATTACGGCAAATACCGAAATCTTTCATGTATCCTTTAGGACGACCGGTTAATTTACAACGATTTTTTAGACGAACAGGAGATGCATTTTTAGGAAGCTTTTGCAATCCAGCATAATCTCCAGCTTGTTTTAGAGCTTCGCGCTTAGCAGCATATTTAGCTACCATGGCTTCTCTTTTACGTTGACGTGCTTTTACTGACTCTTTTGCCATTATTTAAATATTACGCTTTTTTAAATGGAAGACCAAATTCTTTAAGCAATTCTAAACATTGCTCATCAGAAGTGGCAGTGGTAACGAAAGTGATATCCATACCGTTGATTCTATTTACCTTATCGATAACGATTTCAGGGAAAATGATTTGCTCGGTTACACCCATGTTGTAGTTTCCACGACCATCAAAGCCTTTTAGCTTTAAGCCTTGAAAATCTCTTACACGAGGTAATGATACAGAAATCAAACGATCAAGGAATTCGTACATACGATCACCACGAAGGGTTACGCGTGTTCCAACTGGAACTCCTTTTCTTAATTTAAAGTTAGAGATATCCTTCTTTGAACGGGTTGGTACAGCTTTTTGTCCAGTGATATTGGTTAGTTCTTCCATTGCTTGGTCAACTAACTTCTTATCTGCAACGGCAGCACCGATACCCTGATTGATACAAATCTTAAGTAATCTAGGAACCATCATTGGGTTCTTGTACTTAAATCTCTCCTGCATGGCAGGAACGATTTGTTTTGAATATTGTTCTTTTAATCTTGGCGTGTACATATACAATAATTATTAATCAATAAAATCACCAGATTTCTTTGATACTCTAGCTAATTTACCCTTTTCATTGACTTTACGGGCAACTCTAGTAGCATTTCCTGATTTATCAACCAACTTTAAGTTAGAGATATGAACAGGCGCTTCTTTAGAGATAATGCCTCCATTTTGGTTTTGAGCATTAGGTTTTGTATGACGCTTCACTACGTTAACGCCTTCTACTATCGCTCTGTTGGTTTCGGTAATCACCTCGATTACTCTTCCTTTTTTGCCCTTATCGTCACCAGCAATAACCAATACGTTATCACCTTTTTTAACATGACGTTTAGCCTGGCTGTTATACTTTCTTTCCATGGTTTATAGAACCTCCGGTGCTAAAGATACAATTTTCATGAACTGTTTTTCTCTGAGTTCGCGAGCAACTGGTCCGAAAATACGGGTTGCACGTGGCTCATCTTGCGCGTTCAATAAAACGCAAGAGTTATCGTCAAAGCGAATGTATGAACCATCTTGTCTACGTACTTCTTTCTTAGTACGCACCACTACTGCTTTTGAAACAGCACCCTTCTTTACAGTTCCAGAAGGAATGGCAGATTTTACACTCACTACAATTTTATCTCCAACAGAAGCATACCTTCTACCTGTACCACCTAGTACACGGATACAAAGTACTTCCTTTGCGCCGCTGTTGTCTGCTACTTTTAGCCTTGATTCTTGTTGTATCATCGTTACTTAGCTTTTTCAATGATTTCTACTAATCTCCAACGCTTATCTTTACTAAGCGGGCGAGTTTCCATCACTCTTACAATGTCATTAATACCACACTCATTCTTTTCGTCATGAGCTTTAAACTTTGAGGTCATCTTGATGAACTTACCATATTTCGGGTGCATCACCTTACGCTCAACGGCAACTACGATAGTCTTTTGCATTTTATTGCTAACCACCTTACCGATGATAACCTTCCTTGAATTTCTTTCTAAAGTTATGTTTTCCATATTCCCGCTTATTGAGCATTAACAATCTGACGTTTACGTTGCTCAGTGATTAAACGTGCAATTAACCTCTTATTTTCTTTGATAATATTGGGATTTTCAACCGGTGAAATGGCATGGTTTAATAAAAGCTTATTAAGCCCAGCTCTTTCTTCACGGATTCTAGCTGCCAATTCCTTGTTCGACAATTCCCTGATTTCTGTATTCTTCATAATTATTCGCTATATTCAGGTTTAACCACAAATTTAGTAATGACAGGCAACTTCTGAGAAGCCAATCTCATAGCTTCTTCAGCTACAGCTTTAGGTACACCATCCGCTTCGAAAATGATGGTTCCTGGCCAGCAACGGGCTACCCAAAACTCAGGAGCTCCCTTACCTTTACCCATACGAACCTCGGCTGGTTTACGGGTCATTGGTTTATCAGGAAACACTCTGATCCAAACCTGACCTTCACGTTTCATGTAACGATTTAGCGCCACACGGGCTGCTTCTAATTGCTTAGAAGTTAAGAAACAGGTATCCAATGCTTTTAAACCAAAGCTTCCGAAGGCTACGTTAAAACCACGAGTGGCGTTACCCTTCATTCTACCCTTCTGTTGTTTCCTATATTTAGTTTTTTTAGGCTGTAACATTTTTACAGTTAATTATACTTTCGAACAATTTATTACTTTCTTCTGCGATCTCCGCCACCAGAATTTCTTCTGTCTCCACCTCCACCACTTCTTCTATCTCTTCTATCTCCACCATCTTGTCTTCTGTCTGGTCTGCCGCCACTTGGCTTGTCATTTCCACCAGCATTGATACCTACGTTTGGAGATAAATCTCTCTTTCCAAATACTTCACCTTTACAGATCCATACTTTGATACCAATCTTACCGTATACAGTTAATGCTTCTGCGATAGTGTAATCGATGTCTGCACGAAGGGTATGTAGTGGTGTTCTTCCTTCTTTGAACACTTCAGATCTCGCCATCTCAGCTCCACCTAAACGTCCACTTACCATTACTTTAATACCTTCTGCACCCATTCTCATAGTAGAAGCAATGGCCATTTTAACCGCTCTCTTGTATGATACACGAGCCTCGATTTGATTAGCAATTGATTCACCTACTAGTGTAGCATCTAACTCAGGTCTTTTTATTTCAAAGATATTGATGGCAACATCCTTCTTGGTTAATTTCTTAACCTCTTCTTTGATTTTATCAACCTCAGAACCTGCTTTACCAATTACGATACCAGGTCTGCTGGTGTGAATTGTAATAATAACACGCTTGATGGTACGCTCGATAATGATCTTAGCAATGCCACCTTTTGTGATACGGGCGTTTAAGTACTTTCTGATTTTCTCATCTTCGATAAGTTTCTCAGAGAAATTCTTTCCACCATACCAATTAGACTCCCAGCCTCTGATGATGCCTAAACGTATTCCTATAGGGTTAACCTTCTGTCCCATTCTGTTATTATTTTTCGTTTTCTATTGATTCACTATTCTCTACAGTAGCAGCAATTTTGCTGTCTACCACAAGCGTTACATGGTTCGAACGTTTGCGGATTCTATGCGCTCTACCTTGTGGAGCAGGCAAAATGCGCTTAATCATCGGGCCTCCGTCTACAAAAATAGTTTTAACATATAACTGACTTTCTTCTACTCTGCTGCCTTCGTTCTTTTGCTGCCAGTTTGAAATGGCTGAGCGCAATAGTTTCTCTAGACGTAGTGAGTTTTCTTTCTTAGCATTGAACACTAAGATATTGAAGGCTTCTTCTACTCGCTTTCCGCGAATAAGGTCGGCCAGCAACCTCATCTTACGCGGCGAGGTAGGGCAATTATTTAATTTAGCTACAGCTTCCATTCTTCTTAATCTTTCTTAACAGGATGCGACTTAAATGTACGTGTTGGGGCAAATTCGCCTAGCTTGTGTCCAACCATGTTTTCTGTTACATACACAGGTATGAACTTGCTACCATTGTGAACGGCAAAGGTATGACCCACGAAATCAGGAGTAATCATCGACCTGCGACTCCAAGTTTTAATTACTGATTTCTTTTTATTTTCATTCATAGCGAAAACTTTCTTTTCAAGCTTTACTTCTACAAATGGTCCTTTCTTTAATGAACGCGCCATATTTCTTATTTCTTCTTACGACTTTCGATAATCATTGAATTTGAATACTTCTTAGGCGAGCGGGTTTTATAACCTTTAGCCTTTAAGCCTTTACGTGATCTTGGGTGACCTCCAGATGCTCTACCTTCACCACCACCCATTGGGTGATCCACTGGATTCATCGCTACTGGACGAGTTCTTGGACGTCTGCCTAACCAACGGTTAGCACCCGCTTTACCCTTACGCTCATTCATGTGGTCTTGGTTAGAAACTTGTCCTACTGTGGCAAAACATGTTACCAAAATATTTCTTGTTTCACCCGATGCTAACTTTACAGTAGCATACTTGCCATCACGGTTTAGCAATTGAGCAGCTGAACCAGCTGATCTTACTAATTGACCGCCACGACCAGGTTGCAATTCGATGTTGTGAATGGTTGTTCCTAGAGGAATTTCAGCCAATGGTAAAGAATTTCCTAAATCAGGAGATACTCCAGAACCACTGCTAATAACCATTCCAGCTTCTAAGCCTCTTGGAGCAAGTATATATCTCTTCTCTCCATCAGCGTAAACTAGCAAGGCAATCCTACAAGTACGATTTGGATCATACTGAATTGAATCAACCTTAGCTTCGATACCATGCTTATTTCTTTTGAAATCGATGATACGATATAATTTTTTGTGACCGCCACCAATATAGCGCATGGTCATCTTACCGGTATTATTTCTACCACCAGAACTTTTCTGGCTTACCACAAGGGATTTCTCCACTTTGTAACCCGGTGTCAACTCTTCGAAAGTGTTGGCTGCCTTAAATCTGGTTCCGGGCGTTACTGGTTTAAATTTTCTAATTCCCATTACTTCAATTAGATATTAGCGAAGAAGTCAATTTTCTGACCCTCTTGCAAGGTTATTACTGCTTTCTTGAAAGAAGCTTTACGACCAGAGAAATATCCTCTCTTTGTAAATCTAGTTTTAGATTTACCGGCATAAATCATCGTATTCACATTTACAACATTCACGTTGTAAATAGATTCTACAGCCTGCTTGATTTCAGTTTTGGTAGCTGTTTTAGCTACTACAAAACTTACTTTATTAAGCTTATCACTGATTGCTGTGAACTTTTCTGTTACTAAAGGCTTTTTTAATATACTCATGATGCCTTATTTTAAAATGTTCTCAATTACTTCTACCGAACCCTCGAGCAAAATTAACTTATCTGCATTTAAGATATCATAAGTGCTTAAGTCTTTTGCCGCCATTACCTTAGCTTTAGGTAGGTTTCTACCGCTCTTTAAGATGTTCTCATTGTAATCAGCCAATACCATAATGGTTTTGCTTTCTGATGCCTTTAAGTTACTTAAAATGCTAATGTAATTCTTAGTTTTAGGTGCATCCATGTTAAAGTTTTCTAAAATGGTGATGCCATTTTCTTTTACTTTATAAGCCAATGCACTCTTACGGGCTAATTGCTTTAATTTACGGTTCAATTTAAAGCTGTAATCTCTAGGACGTGGTCCATGGATACGCGCTCCACCTACAAAAGTTCCAGATTTGATTGAACCCTTACGAGAACCACCTGTACCTTTTTGTCTGTGTAATTTTTTGGTTGAACCACTTACGGTGCTCTTCTCTTTTGAAGAGTGAGTACCTTGACGTTGGTTAGCCAAGTATTGTTTCACATCCAAGTAAATGGCATGATCATTTGGCTCGATACCAAATATCTCGGTATTTAACTTGACCTTTTTACCGGTCTCTGTTCCACTGGTATTTAATACTGCTAATTCCATTTTACTTTTCTATCAAAACGATTGAACCTTTGTGACCAGGTATAGAACCTTTAACCACCAATAAATTTTGGTCTTTGTGAACCTTTAATACTTCTAAGTTAGTTTTCTTCACACGAGTACCACCAGTTCTTCCTGCCATGCGCATTCCTTTGAATACACGTGATGGATCTGAAGACGCTCCTAATGAACCAGGTGCACGAAGACGGTTATGTTGACCGTGTGTTTGCATACCTACCCCACTAAATCCATGGCGTTTTACAACACCTTGAAAACCTTTTCCTTTTGAAGTACCTACTACATCCACAAACTCTCCTTCTTCGAATAGGTCTACAGTTAAAGTTTGACCAACTGATAAAGTTGCTTCAAATCCTTTAAACTCTACCATCTTCGCTTTTGGCGTTGTATTGGCTTTGGTGTAAATACCTTTTAGCGCTGCTGGTGTGTTTTTTTCCTTAGCATCACCATACGCTATCTGAACAGCTGAGTAGCCATCTTTTTCAGATGTTTTCACTTGTGTTACAACACAAGGCCCCACTTCGATTACCGTGCAAGCTACTTGCTTACCGTTACCATCAAAGATGCTGGTCATTCCTAATTTTTTTCCTATTAAACCTGACATAGTAATAGCTATCAAACTTTAATTTCAACATCAACTCCGCTTGGCAATTCGAGCTTCATTAAAGCATCAACAGTTTTTGCGGTAGAACTATAAATATCCAACAACCTTTTGTATGAGCACAACTGGAATTGTTCTCTGGCTTTTTTGTTCACGTGTGGTGAACGAAGAACGGTGTAAATTCTCTTGTGAGTTGGAAGCGGAATTGGTCCGCTTACCACAGCACCAGTGGCCTTTACAGTTCTTACGATCTTCTCGGCTGACTTATCAACCAAATTGTGATCGAATGACTTTAATTTAATCCTTATTCTTTGGCTTACCATAACTTTATGCTTTGGCGGCTTTGCCGTTTACTTTTGCTAATACTTCATCCATAACATTCCTTGGCGCTTCAGCGTAGTGGCTGAATTCCATAGTAGATGTTGCTCTACCTGAAGAAAGTGTTCTTAACTGTGTTACATATCCGAACATTTCTGCCAATGGAACTTTTGCTTTTACAACTTGTGCTCCAGCTCTTGAATCCATTCCCTCTAGTTGTCCACGACGACGGTTCAAGTCACCGATTACATCACCCATGTTTTCTTCTGGAGTAATTACCTCCAACTTCATGATTGGCTCAAGTAATACCGGTTTTGCTTTACGTGCCGCTTCTTTGAAAGCGATTCTTGCTGCAATTTCAAATGAAAGTGAATCCGAGTCAACTGCGTGGAATGAACCATCAAACAATCTTACTTTTAAACTTTCTACTGCATATCCAGCCAATACACCATTTTGCATGGCCGATTTGAATCCTTTTTCTACTGAAGGGATAAATTCTTTTGGAATAGAACCACCTACAATCTCGTTTACAAATTCCAATCCGGTTTTCTCTGGATCACCAGGGATTAATTCGAATTGGATATCAGCAAACTTACCTCTACCACCCGATTGCTTCTTGTAAACCTCGCGGTGCGAAACTGATTGAGTGATGGTTTCTTTGTAAGATACTTGAGGAGCACCTTGGTTAACTTCTACTTTAAACTCACGTCTTAAGCGGTCAACAATAATCTCTAAGTGCAACTCTCCCATTCCTGAGATTACGGTTTGACCCGAATCTTCGTCTGTATGTACTTTAAAGGTTGGATCCTCTTCTGCTAATTTAGCAAGGGCCATACCTAATTTATCTGAGTCTGCTTGTGTTTTAGGCTCAACTGCTAATCCAATAACTGGATCAGGGAAGTTCATGGCTTCTAACACAATTGGGTGTTTCTCATCGCAAAGGGTATCTCCAGTTTTGATATCCTTAAAACCAACTGCTGCACCAATATCACCTGCTTGTAAAGCATCAATTGGGTTTTGCTTGTTAGCATGCATTTGGAAGATACGTGAGATACGCTCTTTGTTACCACTTCTGGTATTTAATACATAAGAACCTGCATCTAATTTACCTGAGTAAGCACGCATGAAGGCTAATCTTCCCACAAATGGGTCGGTAGCAATCTTAAATGCTAAGGCTGTAAATGGCTCGCTAGCTGATGGCTTACGAACGATTTCTTCGCCGGTATTAGGGTTAGTTCCTACGATACCTTCTTTATCTAATGGACTAGGTAATAATTCCATTACCAAGTCTAACATGGTTTGAACACCTTTATTTTTGAATGAAGAACCGCACAACATAGGAACGATCTTCATGTCGATTACTGCTTTACGCAATGCATCTAAGATTTCTCTTTCGGTGATAGAAGTTGGATCATCAAAGAATTTCTCCATTAACTTATCATCGTACTCAGATACTGCTTCAAGTAATTTCTCTCTCCACTCGTTGGCTTCTTCGATCATGTCGGCTGGGATGTCTACTACTTCGTAGGTCATTCCTTTGTCATGCTCGTTCCAAACCATTCCGCGGAAGTTGATTAAATCAACTACTCCTTTGAAATTATCTTCTGAACCGATAGGTAATTGCAATGGAACTGCATGGCTACCTAACATTTCTTTTACTTGTTTTACCACGTTTAAGAAATCGGCACCAGAACGGTCCATTTTATTTACGAAACCTAATCTAGCTACATTATAGTTGTTTGCTAATCTCCAGTTAGTTTCTGATTGTGGCTCTACACCATCAACCGCAGAGAAAAGGAACACTAAACCATCTAATACACGAAGTGAACGGTTTACCTCAACGGTAAAGTCTACGTGACCAGGAGTATCGATGATATTGATATGATACTTGTTATTTCTGTAGTTCCATTGAACGGTAGTAGCAGCTGAAGTAATGGTGATACCACGTTCTGCTTCTTGTACCATCCAGTCCATTGTTGAAGCACCATCATGTACTTCACCAATTTTATGGTTTACACCAGCGTAGTAAAGAATACGCTCAGTGGTGGTGGTTTTACCAGCATCGATGTGAGCAGCGATACCGATGTTTCTTGTATATTTTAAATCGCGTGACATTTGTAGGTTATCTCCGTTTTTAATTAGCTAATTTTAAAGTGAGAGAACGCTTTGTTAGCATCTGCCATTTTGTGTGTGTCTTCACGTTTTTTCACTGAAGCACCTTCGTTTCTTGATGCAGCTAAGATTTCTCCAGCTAATTTGTCGGCCATCGTTTTTTCGCCACGTGAACGGCTATATTTAATCATCCACTTCATACCTACCGCAATTTTACGGTCTGCAGGTACTTCCATAGGAATCTGGAAAGTGGCACCTCCTACACGACGCGACTTAACCTCTACTGAAGGCATTACGTTGTTTAGGGCTTTCTTCCAAACGTCGATACCACGTTCTTGTGCTTTTGCTTCTACTTTATCTAAGGCCAAGTAGAAAATATGGTAAGCAGTTGATTTCTTACCACTCCACATCATATTATTTACAAAGCGTGTTACCAAAATATCATTGAACTTTGGATCAGGTAACAGAATATGCTTTTTTGCTCTTGATTTTCTCATTGTATGATCTGCTAGCGCTTATTAATTACTTCTTTTTTGCTTTTGGATCTACAGCTGCTTGACCCGGCTTAGGACGTTTTGTTCCGTATTTAGAACGACGCTGATTACGTCCGGCTACTCCGGCTGTATCTAACGCACCACGTACAATGTGGTAACGTACACCCGGTAAATCTTTCACCCTGCCACCTCTAACCAATACGATAGAGTGTTCTTGCAAGTTGTGACCTTCACCCGGAATGTATGCGTTGATTTCATTACCGTTTGTTAAACGAACACGAGCAACTTTACGCATTGCTGAGTTTGGTTTCTTTGGAGTAGTTGTGTACACACGGGTACAAACACCTCTGCGTTGTGGACATGAGTCCAAAGCTGGAGATTTACTCTTTGTTGTTACATCGTTGCGGCCCTTACGAACCAATTGCTGAATAGTAGGCATATCTTGCTTTTTCTACTTAATTTTTTATACTGTCTTAAAAAAGGGACGGCAAAAGTAGTGATTTAAAATGAGCGGTGCAAGTGCCTGACAAAAAATATCCTAAGATATTCGATGCTGAGCGGGTTACACATACTGTTTTAACCATCAGTCTTACCATGAAATCCCTCGTTTAAGGGGCTGCAAACTTAGAACACTTCCCACACTTACACAAGCATTTACCAAAAAATATTTCTGAATTTCAGGCAAATAGCTGCTCACAGTCAACTCAACTTACTGATAATCTTATTTTTACACCTACTAAAATTGAAAAAAAATATTTAATCGCAGCTTCCTCATCTACCCTGTCTCCAACGCCCTTTGGGTCAAACCGAAACCTGCAATGCCGTAATATTACAATTTTTCTTGCCCCAAAATTCGCTTTCTCTTACCTATTTTCGCCGCATGGCTTCCGACCTAAAATCTATCATCACCTCCCTCCCCGAAAGTCCGGGTATCTACAAATACTACGATGCCGCCGGCGTGTTGATGTATATTGGCAAGGCCAAGAACCTTAAAAAACGCGTAAGCAGCTACTTCAATAAAACGCATTACGAAAATCGCAAAACTGCCGTTATGGTAAGTAAAATAAGGCATATTGAGTTTACCCTGGTAGAGTCTGAAATGGATGCCCTTTTGCTTGAAAATGCTTTAATTAAACAGTTTCAACCGCGCTTTAATATTAACCTCAAAGACGATAAAACCTATCCTTCTATCGTCATCAAAAAAGAAAAGTTCCCCCGCATCTTCTATACGCGCAACATTATAAAGGATGGCAGCGAATACTTTGGCCCCTATGCCAGCGGTAATATGATGCATACCCTACTCGACCTGATTAAAAGCACCTACCAGTTTAGAACCTGCAACCTGCCCCTGAACGAGAAAAACATCAAGGCCGGAAAGTTTCGTGCCTGCCTAGAATATGATATTGGCAACTGTGCGGCTCCTTGTATTGGCCTGCAATCTGAAGAGGCCTACCTAGAGCAAATGCGCGCTGCCAAAAACCTCATCCGTGGGCAACTGCAAGAAGCCAAACAACAACTCAAACAAAAAATGCAAGATGCCGCCGCCGAAATGAAGTTCGAAAAAGCGGCTTCCTTTAAAAAGAAACTCGATAGCCTCGATCAATACCAAAGTAAATCTACCATCGTAAACGAGATAAAGCACGATGTAGATGTATTTTCTATTGTAAGCGACGACACCTTTGCCTTTGCCAACTATATTAAAGTAAGCAATGGTATTATCTGCCAAACCCAAACTTTTGAAATTAAAAAGAAACTGGCCGAGCAAGATGCCGAGCTCCTTAACTTTGCCATTGCCGAGGTGCGCGAGAAATACCAAAGCCTCTCGCGCGAAATCATCGTGCCGTTTGAACTAGATTGGGAAGACCCCAAAGTAACCATCACCGTGCCAAAGGTGGGCGAGAAGAAAAAGCTGCTCGACCTCTCTCTTAAAAATGCCTTCTACTATAAAAAAGAGAAGTTGGCGCAATACGAAAAACTCAACCCCGATTTTAAAGTAGACCGCATCATGGACACCATGAAGCAAGACTTGCGCCTAACCGAACAGCCCAGACATATAGAATGCTTTGATAACAGTAACCTACAAGGCACCAACCCAGTGAGCGCTTGTGTGGTGTTTAGAGATGGCAAACCTAGCAAAAAAGATTACCGCCATTTTATTCCCAAAACCGTTATCGGACCTGATGATTTTGCTACCATGCGCGAAGTAGTCTACCGCCGTTATCATCGTATGGTGGAAGAACAACAGCCTTTGCCCAACCTCATTATTGTAGATGGTGGCAAAGGTCAATTGAGCTCGGCAGTAGAAAGTTTAAAAGCACTTAACCTCTATGGCAAAGTGCCCATTATTGGCATTGCCAAACGCCTCGAAGAACTCTATTACCCCGAAGACGAGTTGCCTTTATACATCGATAAAAAATCTGAAACCCTAAAAATCATTCAGCAGCTGCGCGACGAAGCCCACCGCTTTGGTATTACGCACCATCGCAAGCGCCGCAGTAAAAATACCCTGGTTACCGAACTAGAAACCATTAAAGGCATTGGCCCCGAAACTGCTAAACAATTGCTTACCGAACTTAAAAGTGTGAAGAAAATTAAAGAGGCTTCTCTTGATTTGCTTTGTAATATTGTAGGCGAGGCCAAAGGAAAAATTGTGTTCAACCATTTTCAATCTTCCAACCCATAACATGCAAGCAGATGCTCTATTTAAACAACAAGCACTCACTTGGGCGCAACAGTTTAGCACCGTTTGTGTGCTCGACAACCACGAGGCATTAAATGCTTATGGCTTGCACGACGTTTCTTTTGCTATTGCCGTGGGCGCCAAAGATGCCATCACCGGCAATGGCCACCACGATTGGCAAAAACTCAAAGACTTTAGCGATAAATATTTTGGCGAAATTCCCTTGTTTGGATACTTGAGCTACGACCTAAAAAATCAGCTAGAGCGGCTTGGGTCAACCCACCCCGACCATATTGATTTTGCCCCGCTCTACTTTTTTGCCCCAGAACACCTGATATTGTTTGACAGCCAAGACCAAGTGATGGCCATAAGCCCAGATGCCAATGGCATGATAGCGGCTATTAAAAATACTCGGGTTGAACCAAACGCCGCGCCTGCCAAGATTGAATTGAAACAACGCGTGAGCCGCGAGGAATACATCGAAAAAGTAAAAAAAATTCAGGAACACATAGTGGCGGGTGATGTATATGAACTCAACTACTGTGTAGAGTTTTATGCTGATCAGGTAACGCTTAATCCGCTACAGGCCTATCTCGAATTAACCCGCCTCTCTCCTACTCCTTTTGCAGGCTTTTTAAAGTTGAACCAACAGTATTTGTTATGTGCCAGCCCCGAGCGTTTCTTAAAACGCTCTGCCGATAAACTCTACTCGCAACCCATTAAAGGCACTGCTCGCCGCAGCAGTAACCCTGCAGAAGACGAACAAATAAAAGCCGATTTGCTGGCTTGCGAAAAAGAACGTGCAGAGAACTTAATGATTGTTGACCTGGTGCGCAACGACCTTGCCCGTAGCAGCGAAACGGGCAGCGTTCAGGTAGATGAATTGTTTGGCATATATAGCTTTAAACAAGTACATCAAATGATATCTACCGTATCGTCTACCATGCGAAAAGAGGTTCATCCCATAGATGCCATTGCGCATGCTTTTCCGATGGGCAGCATGACCGGTGCTCCCAAAGTAATGGCTATGCAGTTGATAGAACAATACGAGCAAACCAAACGTGGCTTGTATAGCGGTGCCCTGGGATACCTAGCCCCCAATGGCGATTTTGATTTAAACGTGGTGATCCGAAGCATCCAATACAACGCTGCTA
>CAYUDC010000043.1:0-2353 GCA_964443415.1 uncultured Chitinophaga sp.
GCAGAAATCATGTGGATGAGGCGTTCGGTAGATGGATATGATGCTAAGAGAGATCCAGAGATTAAATTGTTTAATGAATATTTTGGAGGTGGAATGTCTTCGATAGTATTCCAAACCATTAGAGAATCTAAAGCCTTGGCTTATTCTACCTATTCGAGGTATACCATTCCAAACAAGCCTAGCGACCCTTATTATATCATGGCCTATATTGGCACACAAGCAGATAAATTTAATGAAGCTGTACCCGCCATGAATGAGCTGTTAAACAACTTACCTAAGTCAGAAAATAATTTCGAATCGGCTAAAGCTTCTATGCTGAATAGCATCGAAACACAGCGCATCAACGATATGGATAAAATTTGGTACTATGAAGCTGCAAGGAAAGTAGGTGTGACAGAAGATTTGCGCAAGAACCTTTACGAACAGCTTCCGAGTATGAGTTTTGAAGCCATTCAAAAGTTCCATCAAACCTATTATCAAAACCAAGCATTTACTTATTGCATCATGGGATCAAAAGAAAAGTTAGACCTTAAAGATTTAGAAAAAATCGGTAAGGTAAAGGTGTTGAGTTTAGAAGATATTTTTGGATACTAATTCTTAGTTTATTTCAAATTTTCAGAGAGGTGGGCTTCGTTAACTTCGAGGCTCACCTCTATTTTTTGTAGCCCTTCCAAATCAAGCTCATCTGCAGTTTCTATCGATACTACATGAAAGTTTTGATACGCCGCATAACGAGAAGGAATCGTAAATTTTACCGTTTGATCCAATATTTGCGACTCGGCAATCTGATTATATTCGGCATCAAATAACTTAACCTTTAAGCCATTTCCGCTAAAAGAATCTTGTTTGCTAATAATTTTAACTGGGATACTGAAAGTAATATCGCCTTCAGCAGAAACTGCTTTGCTCACTTTGGCATGCACTTCTTTAATCGGCTGGTCTATTTTAGTTATTTCGGCAAAGGTGTCTAGAGACAAATCGCCCTTTACAAAAAGTAAAAAGGGCAACAGCACCAGGGTCCAAATATATTTTATCATTACTTTCATACTCGCACAGCATATTACCAAAGCTGTACCAAATACCAAAAGCACTGAAAAAGAACTATTTAAGCTAAATTACAAAATTGGAAACAATCCCATTTTGAAACTAAATTCCCTAATCTACATAAAGCATTAAGCCTTTGAGGTATTCTCCTTCTGGGTGATAGATATTGATAGGATGATCATCGGGTTGGCTTAACTGGCGCAAAATGCGCACATTTCTGCGGGTTTCTGCAGCAGCAGAAAATACTATCTTTCTAAAAAGATCTTTATCAATATGCTGGCTGCAACTGTAGGTAAATACTAACCCTCCTTTTTTTACCCTATCAAGCCCCAATATATTTAAGTTTTTATATCCTCTTGCGGCATTATCTACCGAACGTGCATTTTTGGCAAAGGCTGGAGGATCTAAAATAATGATATCATAAAAATCGGTGGGTGCCTTTTTAAGAAAATCAAAACAGTCTTCTATAAATGATTCATGTTTACCTTCCCATTTGCCTAAGGCTACATTGTCTTCACATAAACCAATGGCGTCTTTAGAAGAGTCTACAGAGTGCACCAATGCGGCACCTGCTTGCAAGGCATATAAACTAAAACCACCCGAATAGCTAAAGGTATTTAACACATTTTTGCCTTTAGACCATGCACCAACTAACTTTCTGTTTTCGCGTTGATCCAAAAAGAAGCCTGTTTTTTGGCCTGTTTCTACATTTACAGAGAAGAGTACGCCATATTCTTTTACTAAGATGGGCATTGGACAAACCTCTCCAATCCAACGGCTCCCCTCTTCTACCTGTTCTAGCAATTGCGTGCTTTGCTTGGTTTTTAGGTAGATATACTTAAAGCCTAACTCTCTTAAACCATCAAAAATAATGTGTGAAATTTTCTCAGTGCCTTTTATCAACAGCTGAATAACGGCCACCTCTCCATAGATATCGGTGATGATACCTGGGAAAAAGTCTCCTTCTGCATGTAATAATCTGTAACAATCTGTTTGTGCTGTAATCAACAGCTTTCTTAGGGCAAAGGCATTGTTTAATTTCGATTTCCAATAATTCTCATCTAATTCGATGGGGCTTGACCCAAACTCAAATAGTCGGCAAGTAATCTGACTATTAGGCGAAAAGAAGCCAAAGCCTAGTAATTCGCCATGATTGGTATGCACAGACACAATCTCGCCATTTTCTGCTTTTGGCAAGGTTTTAACCGCGCCGCTAAAAATCCATGGGTGCCTATTGAGAATGGAGCGCTCTCTACCGCTTTTTAAGATGAGTTGTTTCAAATTAAATCTAAAATATGGCGCAATATAG
>CAYUDC010000043.1:2453-19295 GCA_964443415.1 uncultured Chitinophaga sp.
CTTGGATTTCTTTTTCAACTCCGCTTCCGATCTCGACCATTTTGCCGGAATCGGCAAAATGGTTTTGTACCCGTTCGCCCGCTTGCTTACAGGAGTTTTGAGCTTTGTCGATGACGTTTTTAAAATTAACCCATTTAGAGTAACCTAGTATAACTTGCAGTTCTCTAGCGCTCCAGCACTCTATGCCGTTTAAATTATAACAGGCACTTTCGAATAACTCGAACAATTGTTTTATGTATTCTTTTTTCATGATTTTAATTTAAATAAAACATCTTAAACAAAAAAATCATCCCCTCTTGCATACCATTGTTTTGTATCTTTGAATTCTTATTTAAATTTGATTCTTCACATAAATAAATTTTATGCTGCTATTAGTAAGGTGGATTATTCTTGTTAGTATAATAGGAACCTTTGCTGCCTGTAAAAAGCCAGCGTCGGCGCCTTTGGGTCAACCCGAAACCTTAAGTATTATTGGCAGCGATCTCTCTTTTTACCCCGAAGTAATGGCCAGTGGTTTAAAGTTCTATAACACAAATGGCGTAGAAGAAGACATGTTGCTTACTTTAAAAAAAGCAGGGTTTAATACCATTAGACTAAGGGTTTGGAACCAGCCTAGCACTTCTACCTCTTCTTTAGAAACTGTTAAAGCCTTAGCCGAAAAGTGCCACAACATGGGACTAAAGGTTTGGATTACCATTCACTTTTCGGACACTTGGGCCGACCCAGGCAATCAGCAAAAACCAAAGGCTTGGGAGGCATTAAATCAGGCCCAATTAGAAGATAGCGTGTATGGCTTTGCCTTTAAGGTAGTAAATGCTATAAAACCAGCATTGGTTCAAATTGGCAACGAAATAAACAATGGCATGCTTTGGCCCAATGGAAGTTTACAAAACATGGGACAGCTAAAATCTCTTATTGCCAAAGGCATTAAGGGTTCAAGAGAGGCTCATCCCTCCACTCAAATACTCATTCATTGTGCAGGTTATAAAGATGCCCCATGGTTCTTTCAACAGCTTGGCAACTTAGATTACGATGTGGCTGCCATTAGTTATTACCCTATTTGGCATGGAAAGTCTTTAGATTCTTTAAACCAAGCATTAATCGGGTTGAACCAACAATTGCAAAAGCCTACCCTGATTGCAGAAACTGCTTATCCTTTTACCCTGTCGTGGAACGATTGGACCAATAATGTGGTGGGCACCGAACATCAATTGGTGGCGGGATATGAGGCCAGTCCAGCTGGACAAAAAAGATTTTGGGAAGCCATTTTGCAACAAGCCAGAAATAGCAAGCAATGCCTAGGGGTTTGTTATTGGGGCGCCGAGTGGGTGAGTTATAAAGGCAATACTGCAAGCGATGGTTCTTCGTGGGAAAATCAGGCTTGGTGGGACTTTAACCAAAAGGCATTGCCAATTCTTGAGGCAAAATGAGAGAGAATTAAAATTATCTTGTATTTTAGCGCAAATTTTAAAATTATACTGAATGCAATACGATGTTATAGTGATTGGCAGCGGACCTGGAGGTTATGTTGCCGCCATCAGAGCAAGCCAACTTGGATTGAAAACCGCAGTAGTAGAAAAAGCAGAACTAGGCGGAGTTTGTTTAAACTGGGGATGTATTCCTACTAAAGCTTTATTAAAGTCGGCTCAAGTATTCGAATATATTAAGCATGCCAAAGATTATGGCATTCAAGTAGGTGAAGCTTCTCATGATTTTGCTGGTGTTGTTAAGCGCAGCAGAGATGTTGCAAATGGCATGAGTAAAGGTATTGCCTTCTTAATGAAGAAAAATAAAATCGATGTGATTGCGGGTTATGGAAAATTGGCTGGTGCTTCTAAAGTAGAAGTAACAGATGCCAATGGAGCCAAAGTTACACATGATGCCAAGCATATTATTTTAGCTACTGGTGCCAGAAGCAGGGAGTTACCTAATATTAAAATCGATGGTAAAAAAGTAATTGGCTACCGCGAAGCTATGGTAATGCCGCAACAACCTAAAAGCATGGTAGTAATGGGCAGTGGAGCCATTGGTTGCGAGTTTGCTTATTTTTATAATAGCATGGGAACCAAAGTAACCATTGTAGAGTTTATGCCAAATATCTTGCCTATTGAAGATGAAGAGGTAAGTAAAGAGGTTAGCAAATCTTTTAAAAAGAGCGGCATAGAAATCATGACCAACTCAGCGGTTGAGAGTGTAGACACCTCTGGCGCTGGTTGCAAAATAAAAGTTAAAACCCCAGAAGGCATTAAAGAGCTTGAAGCAGAGGTGGTATTATCGGCTGTGGGCATTCAAACCAACCTCGAGAACCTTGGATTAGAGGCTGTAGGCGTTAAAACAGATAAGGGCAAAGTATTGGTAGATGATTATTATGCTACCAATATCAAAGGTGTTTATGCCATTGGTGACATCGTAAAAGGTCCAGCTTTAGCGCACGTTTCTAGTGCAGAAGGAATTATCTGTGTAGAGAAAATTGCAGGACATCATCCAGAGCCGTTAAATTATAATAACATCCCTGGTTGTACCTATTGCTCTCCAGAAGTAGCCTCGGTTGGCTATACAGAGAAAGCTGCTAAAGAAGCTGGGTATGAAATTAAGGTGGGTAAATTCCCATTCTCGGCCAGTGGTAAGGCCAGCGCTGCCGGTGCCAAAGAAGGATTTGTAAAGGTGATATTTGATGCCAAGTATGGCGAATTCTTAGGCGCTCATATGGTGGGTGCTAATGTTACCGAGATGATTGCAGAAGTAGTGGCGGCTAGAAAACTAGAAACTACTGGCATGGAAATTATCAAAACAGTTCATCCACATCCAACCATGAGCGAGGCGATTATGGAAGCTGCAGCTCAGGCATACGGTGAGTGTATTCACTTATAAAAAATTGGTTGGCGGTACTAGAATAATCTGGTACCGCTAGCCCATTGAAGTTGGTATTTGGCTTTGGCATATTTTGCCGTTAACTCCACCAACTTTGCGCGGGCTTCGATAAGGCTTCTTTCGCGCTGATTCACTAAAAACAATGAGCTTTCTCCGCTCTCGAATCTGGTTTCTTCTGCCGTTAATAAAAGGCTAGCGTTTTGAACCAATGATTGCTGAATAATCATCAATTGTTCTAAGGTGTTTAAATCATTATAAGCAGTCAGAATTTGGTTCAACACCTCTCTTTTACCTTGCTGCAAATAGAAACGACCTTGTTGAATTTTATAATTGGTAAGTTGTAGTTTGCCACGCTCCTTACGCAAAAATACGCTGCTGTAAAAGGTAGCCCCAAACTTATAGTTCTTCATAAACAAACCATCTACCTCGTCTCTACTGCCTGCAGTATAGGTTTGAAAAGGATAGTATTCTAAGTTCAATTGTGGCTTTAAATTTTCGAGTGCAAGCTTTCTTTCTAATTCGGTTTGATTAAGTTTAACCGAAAGCTTTTGCACTTCTGGATGCCATTCTTCTGCTTGTTTGGTTAAACGTTGAATAGAATCCAATCCAATTTTTTGCACCTCCGAACCTTTGGCAGATGGCACTACCAAAGCAGAGAGTTGTAAGGCATTGCCGTTGTCGTCCCAGAGATAATTGCTTAATACGATGGCTGCATTGTTAAATTCTACCTTGGCCTCGGCCAACAATCCTTCGCGTCTTTTGTATTCTACCCAAGCTTCTACACTATCGATGGGTTTTTCTTCACCTGCAGAAATTCTGCTTTTAATAAAATTAAGACGCATATCTGCCAACGCAAAATTTTGTTGCATGAGCACATATTTCTGGTAGGCTTGCTGCCAATCCCAATAGTCTTTTGCCGAAGCCAAAAACAACTTGTTGATGAGGCTTACTTGCTCAGCTTCGTTTAAGGTTTGTAATAACTGCGCTTGCCTTAAAGCATTTCTGCGAGGGTCCGTCATTAAACCTCTTAAAACAGGCACACTCACACCCGCATAAAACAACTGATATTGTACCTGCTTGCTTCCTTGGGTAACAGGGTCGTATTTAGATTTCTCATTACTTACTTGCAACCCATCACTTTGATCCATCCCTGCTTTAATGTCTACACCAATTAAAGTAGGTAGTTTTATTTGAGGCTCTATGTAAGTAAATGAATTTTCGCCTTTGGTTTGTTTGCCGTACACCTGCGTGCTAATCACGGGGTCGAAAGCACCTCTGGCTGTTCTAATTTCCATTTTGGCCATTTGCGGCAACAAGTTGGCTGACTTTGCCAAAGGATGAAACTTTAACACTTGCTCATAGAAGGCGTCAAAAGAAAGCACTGTAGAATCTTGAGCCATCGAAAATTGACGAGAAAGGCTAAAGAAAGCAAATAATAACAAGTACTTTATGTTGTTACTCATTTTTCTTTTTCCTTTTCTTTTGAAGCATCTTTACCCTCTTTAGCAGCTTCTAAAGCTGTTACAAAATCAGGAGGGAATCCATTAAACTGACGCCATAGTTCGTACCAAACACGCACCGTTTTTAGCATCGCCCAGCCATACACCCCACCACCTGCTCTCACCAATTCTGGCCACTCATCTTCTTGTGGATCTGGCACCACCAAAACCCTAAATAATCCATTGGTACTATTTACTTTATCCACTGCTTTTACGATGCCACCAAATGTTCCCACACTTACATTGGGCCAACCACTAAATACCAAAGCCGGCCAGCCGTCAAATTGCACACGAACTTTTCCTCCTAATTGCATTAAAGGCAAATCCATGGCTCTAACATATAGCTCAACCGCCATACGGGCATTGGCTGGAACAATTGAAATTAAATCTTCGCCTTCTTTAATATTCTCGCCTATACCCGACTTAAATGCTTTCACAATAAAACCATCTTGAGGGGCACGAATCACATAAAATCCTGAACGTAATTGAAGGTTCGACAATTCTATCTGCATTTTAGAAACCTCTGCTTGGCTTTCGAAAAGCTCCCCTGTAGTTTCGTTGATGATAGACTCTGCTTTGGAGATTTTATCTATATACTCTGCCTCTACCGAGTTTAATTCTATCTCTGCATTAATTAATTCGTTTTGAACCGAGTTGTATTTATTCTCGGCTTCTACCAATTTAGCAGTAGCTTCTTGGGTTTTATTGTTACGATTTTGGAGTTCGGTTAAACTAGCAAGGCCTTTGTTAAACAGCGCTTCTAAACGAGAATATTGGTCTTGAACCAATCTTAAATTCACCTGTGCAGCTTCAAATCCTGCCTTTTCTGCAGCTACTTTAAAACGCATTTGCTTTACTTTGTTTCGTGTTTGTTCTAGCTTAAACTTTAAACCATCCTTTAAAGCTTCTACCTGCCTTTGGGTAGCCTCTATTTTTTGACGTTTCGCTAAAATAGCATCTTGCTTGTTGCCTATTTGCTCGGATGTACGCGATAATAACTGAGGGTCGAAGAATTTTTCTTTCACCTCAGAAATCACACAAATGGTATCACCTTTTTTTACCAATTGTCCTTCTTGAACCAACCAGCGCTCTATTCTACCAGCGATTACAGAGGGAATGGTTTGTGGTCTATCTGCGGGACTATAAGGAGTTACTTTGCCTTTACCTTGCACATTTTGTTGCCAAGGGAGGAAAAGAACTGCCAGTAAAATAAACAAAGTACCTATTAAATAATTTCGAACAATCTTGTATTTCTTGGGAGTATTAACAAGATTTAATGCATGTAATGTATATCCTTCTTCTGTATAATTTTTCTGAGCCATTTTGTTTGTTAGTTTGAGTTAAACTCCATTGGTAACGACTTTCTTTCTTTGAGTGATGCATAAGTTCCTTCATCTGCAATGGTGCCGTCTTTCATCACATAAATATAATCGCTTCTCTTCATCACTTCTGGAATAGAGCTAACGATTATCATGGCATAATTACCTTGGAATAAACTATCGATTAAGGTGATTTTTTCGGCCGACTGAACATTATGAAAAAACTCATCTATCAACATGAGTTTAGGTGGTCTAACCAATGACCTTGCAAGTAAAATTTTCTTCACTACATTAGATGGAAAATTACTTCCAGAAGGTAACACTTCTGTTTGCAAACCTTCTTCTAGTGAGGATATAAACTGGTTCAAACCAACCGTTTCGCATGCCTTTAAAATATCTTTCAGTAAGATACCATTTCTTCCTAAGGTAATGTTCTCTTCAATGGTTCCCTCGAAAACATCGGATAAACTTAGGTTATCGCCAATGATATCTCTATAGCTATTGGGGTTAAGTTCTTTGATAGACATTCCATTCAAACTAATCAATCCCTCATAGCTCTGAAATAAGCCAGCTACCGTTTTTACCAAGGTAGTTTTACCCGAATCATTAAAGCCAGCAATACAAATTTTTTGCGTGTCTTTTATCTGAAAGTTGATGTGATGAATACTATAGTTTTTGGCACCAGGAAACTTGTAAGAAACATTTTCGAACTTTAAATCAAACCTGTTATGAATATCCAAATCAGACACTTCTCTACCGGCATTGCCTTCTATTTCTAAATCGGTAACATGACCTATTTTATCTAAAGCGGTTAGCATGTCATAAATCACCGAAATACTTCCTACCAACTTCTCTACCGATGAAATAACCAATACAATGATGATTTCGGAGGCTACAAATTGACCCAAATTAATTTGTCTGTTAAACACCAAGGCACCGCCCAATATTAATAAACCAGCCGTAATAAGGGTTTTAAAAGCAATGATGGCAGTAAACTGCTTAACCAAGATAGCAAAGTGTTTTTTACGGTAACCAATATATTTGTCTAATAATCGGTCTGTTTTATGCATGGGAAGATTAGCAAAGCCAGCCAACTTAAACGATTGAACTGCCCTACCTAATTCTTCTAACCAATACACCACTTTGTATTTATACTTTGATTCATAGATACTGGTTTCTAATCCTTTCTTGCTTGTAAAATAAAACACAATAAAGATGATGAGGATTACCAATAAACCAAAGAGAATAAAATAAGGATGGTAGAAAGATAAGAGCAATAATCCAAAGATAATTTGAATGATGGCAGAGGTAAAATCGATGAGAATTTTGGGTAACGATTTCTGAACATTTAACACATCAAAAAATCTATTCACCAATTCGGGCGTATAGGTATGCTTTAGTTTCTCGAGTTTGAGCCTAGGAATGCGAAAAGCAAAATCAAAAGCGGTTTTAGCAAAAACCCTTTGCTGTAATACCTCTACCAAACTTAATTGTTGTACTTGTAACCAGCCTGCAATAACGGTTGCCACTACCACCAAAACCATTAATACAAAAACACTTTCTAGCAAAAGACCACCACTCATTAATCCAATGATGGCTTGAATGCCCAGTGGTAAAGTTAGATTTACCAAGGCAATCATGATGGCAAAAAAGTAGATATTGTAGATATCTTTCTTTTCTGTTTTTAATAACCTAAAAAACCTTTGAACGGGCGTAAGGTGTTCTTTGGAGTGTTCTTGACTATATCCAGAATCTACTTTAAATCCGCTGATGAATAAGATATCATCTTGATGGCAAGTTTTAAGATTGGTATATTGGTCGTTGGCAAAAGCATAATTATTGGTGAGGTCGGCCACTGTTTGAAGAGCCTTTATCACCTCCTCTTCGTTCTCAAAAACCCCGTCGATACATCCGTCTTTGGTATCTTCTATATAATGTATTTGTCGCGACTCACGGTGTTTGATAATAATGGGTACTAAACCATCTTTACTATTTTTAAATACAATGATGGGAAAACTTTGCTGCTTTAGAAAGGCTTTAAAGTCGGTTTTACTTAAAGAACGTAAATCAAAGTTAAACCTAGCAAATTCACTCACATCTAATAGCTGAGCATAAAAATTATCAAAGGTTTCATCATATACATCAGCATACCTAAATTTTTGATCGTGAAGGTCGAAATGGTCTACTTGATGTCCGGACAGTTGAGCATATTTTTCTAGCAGGTCTATGATTTGTTTTCGCAGCATACGTTTCAGTAACAATAATCGAATATAAATGTTTTTTAAAACTTGAATTTAACAAACTTACAAGAATCAATGATTTTCATCATTTTTTAGTGTTGATTGCAAGCACATTTTTGTTTGCGAATCTAAACTATTTTGTTAACCCAAGGGAAAGTTTAACTTTGTTCCCGCTAAAACCGATAATCACCTGATTATGACAAATAAAGAAATCTCAGAAAAAGTAATGCAAAGTGCTTCAACAGCACATCTGAATCTTACCCCTGCCGAATTGGTGCGTCATGCCCTAGCAAACGGAGAAGGAGTTTTAAACGACACCGGCGCTTTAATGGCGGATACAGGTGAGTTTACGGGAAGGTCGCCAAAAGACAAGTTTACAGTAGCCGATGCCAAAACAGAAAACACTGTTTGGTGGGGTGATGTAAACCAGAAGTTTGACCCTGCAAAATTTGAAACCCTCATGAACAAAGTGATCAATCATTATGCTGGTAAAGCAGTTTATGTGAGAGATGCTTATGCTTGTGCTGATCCAAATTTTAAATTGCGCTTAAGAGTGGTAAATGAAACTGCTTATCACAACTTATTTTGCTACAACCTTTTCTTAAGGCCAGAGCAAGAAGAACTAAGCAACTACGAACCAGAATGGTTGATCCTAAACGCTCCCAGCTTTAAGGCAGTAGCTTCAGAAGATGGTACTCGTCAACACAACTTCTCTATCATCGACTTTACGCGTAAGGTGATTTTAGTAGGAGGTTCTGGCTATACCGGCGAAATGAAAAAAGGTATCTTCACTGTATTAAACTATATCTTACCAGAAGAGCGCAATACCTTATCAATGCATTGCTCTGCCAATATTGGTAAAAACGGCGATACTGCTATTTTCTTTGGTTTATCTGGTACTGGTAAAACTACTTTAAGTGCAGACCCAGATCGTAACTTAATTGGTGACGACGAACATGGTTGGGCAGATAACTCTGTGTTTAATTTCGAAGGAGGTTGTTATGCAAAATGTGTTGACCTTACCCAAGAAAAAGAACCAGAAATCTTTAATGCCATCAAAGAAGGTGCATTGTTAGAAAACACAAGATTTATCCCTGGCACAAACACTGTTGATTATGCTAACATTAGTGTAACAGAAAATACACGTTGTGCTTATCCTATTCACCATATTCCAAATGTAGCTGTGCCATCTGTTGGTAAAGCGCCAGAAAATATTTTCTTCTTAACTGCAGATGCCTTTGGCGTATTGCCTCCAATCTCTAAGTTAAGTGTGGGCCAAGCCATGTACAGCTTTATCAGCGGTTACACCGCTAAAGTTGCTGGAACAGAAGCTGGCGTTACCGAGCCTCAAGCTACCTTCTCTGCTTGCTTTGGAAAAGCCTTCTTACCTTTGCATCCAGGTAAATATGCTAAGTTATTAGGCGAAAAGTTAAAAGCCAATCCTAATATCAATGTTTGGTTAATTAACACTGGCTGGACAGGCGGACCTTACGGTGTTGGATCAAGAATGAAACTGCCTTTAACTCGCGCAATGATTACCGCCGCGTTAAATGGTGAGTTAAACAATGTAGCTTATGAGCAACATCCTGTATTTGGTTATATGATGCCTTCTACTTGTCCTAATGTGCCATCAGAACTTTTAAATCCACGTAATACTTGGACAGATAAAGCTGCTTATGATGCACAAGCCAACAAGCTAGCCAATATGTTTGTGAAAAACTTCGAGCAATTTGCTTCTGGTGTAGATGCCGAAATTTTGGCCGCTGCTCCAAAAGCCACTCAACAAGCATAATTTTTCATCTTAAATATCAAAAAGCCCCGAGCAATCGGGGCTTTTTTTTGTTTTATTTTATTCCAAAATAACATAAAATTCCCAAAACGAAACAAAAATAAGAAATCATATAATTTTCAAACAACTGATTTTCATTGCTTTGTGTAATTGGCCAGAGATTTGGTTATAAATGGCATACACACAACAGATCATGAAAAAGTATTTATCCATCTTAATGTTAGCTTTAGCCTTGAGTGCTTGCAAAAAAGACTCTCTGTTACTTTCGGAAGGTCCAGATGCCCCATTAGCCGACATTACAGATATCAGTCAAATGAAAGCACCTGCTGGCTTTAACTATGAAACATCCAATGATGTAGAGTTTTTTGTGAAGCTATTAAGCAACGACGACGCGCCCTTAGCAGGAGTTAGAGTAGATATCATGGATAAAACACCAGAAGAAGGTGGCAAAATCTATTTTACTGGAAGTACAAACGCTCAAGGGATTCTTTTGGTAAAGAGAGAAATGCCTATTGGTGTTACGCAGGTAGTGATTAACACCGATTATATTGGTTTACCAAACAACATCCTAATGGATATTGAAACCGGGATTGGTAAAGTAACCATTGGTGGCAAAAACCCTGAGCGTTTAAATAACAATGGTGACAGATTGCCTATTGCCAATGCACCATTAGGTAAAAACAGTAATAAATATTCTTTTAGATTAGGAACTTTTAGCTTGGGATTAAACGCTGGCGTGCCTAACTATTTAATGCCAACCAATGATGTTATTACTCCTACATTTTTGGCAGACATCAATGCTACTCTTCCAGAAAGACAATCGGTGCCTGTTAACAAGCCACAATACTTAGCCAGCAATGCAGAAAAGAACTTAGTATTAACCGAGCAATGCGATATCTGGATTACTTTTGTACACGAAGGTGCTGGCCAACGCAATACCCTTTTCTATTTTGTTTACAATAAAAACAATAAGCCAACTTCTTTATCTCAAGTAGATTCGTTTATCACCATCCTTCCAAATGCTTCTTTCTTAAATAGTGGTGGTGGATTAAGCGCTGGAAACAAAGTATTCATAGGTCGTTTTGGTGCAGATACTGCCATTGGATTTGCTATTGCTGCGAATGGTTGGAATGGTACTGGTTCTATTGCCAGCACTCCATTTTTTACTTCTATCAGTTCTATGAACCCAGAAACTAACCCAGCCTTTAGAGACCATGTGGTATTGCTACATGATAATCCTACCCAAAGATTTTTAATTGGCTTTGAAGATGTAAACAGAAACCCAACAGGTACTTCTGATAACGACTTTAATGATTTAATCATCTATGCTACTGCCAATCCAACCAAAGCCATCCAAACTACTACCATTCCTCCAGTAACACCAGCCGCAGATGCAGATGGTGATGGAATTAATGATACTTATGATGAGTATCCAAATGATGCAGCTAGGGCTTTTAATGTGTATTACCCATCAGCTACAACTGTTGCTTCAGTTGCCTTTGAAGATTTATGGCCAAGCCAAGGTGATTATGATTTGAATGATGTGGTAGTTGATTTTCAATACCATGCTGTAACTAATGCCAGCAACCAAATCAAAGACCTTAATGCCAAGTATTTATTAAGAGCTGCGGGTGGTGTGTTTAAAAATGGCTTCTCTGTTATTCTGCCTTTTGATAGAACCAATGCTACCATGAATGCAGGTTCTACTGTAGTTGGATTAGAAAGTGCTGCCAATGAAGCCATCCTTAAAGTGTTTAACAATTCAAAGGCCTTGATACCAACCTTTAATACCATGTTGGGCGAAACTTACATTGGCACAGACACTTTGTATGCCCGTATGACCTTAACCAATCCTGTATCGTCTAGCTTAGGTGTATTTAATCCTTTTATCTATATCGATGAAGCGGGCAAAGGAAGAGGTAACGAGGTACACTTGCCAGGTAAAGCACCTAGTTCTTTAGTAAACAACAATGTACTAGGCACAGATGCAGATGCCACCAACCCTAGTGCTGGTGTATATTATAAAACAGCCAATGGATTTCCATTTGCCATTGCCACCCCAGAAAGATTTGATTATCCATTGGAGAAAGAGCAAATCATCCATGCACATTTAAAGTTCGCGCAGTGGGTTCAAAGTGGTGGTGTACAGTTTCAAGATTGGTACAAAAGCGAAAGTGGTTATAGGAACGCAGCAAAGTTCTACACCGCTCCATAAAGAGATTCGGATTTTTTGATTGTGTGTAAAAAAAAGAAGCCGCTTCGAGTAATCGAAGCGGCTCTTTTTATGAATTAAATTAAATATTATTTAGCTTGTCCTTCAGCAGGTTGTTGCTCAGTAGCTGGTTGTTGTTGTTGAGCACCTTCAGCACCTGGAGTAGGTTGCATTGGAGCGGCAGGAACATTTTGTTGTTCGATATTATCCTTGATTCTAGATTCTGTACCAACGCCTGCATTTTCATTGCTTGGACGGAAAAAATTGCTAGCCAATGAAAGTACAATTAATGCTGCGGCTAAATACCAAGTAGCTTTTTCTACTACATCGGTGCTGCGTTTAACGCCCATGATCTGACTTGGCGCTACAAAGTTTGCGGCGATACCACCTTTAGGGTTTTGAATTAATACAGCCAAGGTGAGTAATAAACAAGCTGTAATGATGACGATTAAAAGTATAGTTAACATATTAGTTTAAATTATTTTCTGATTTAACTTTTTCGATAAGGCCTGCGAAATACGCTAATTTATCGGGATAAAGCAACCCTAATTTTTCGTACATGCCAATGGCCTTTTTGTGCAACCCCTGACGCAGGTATATATTGGCCAAAGTTTCACTCACCAGCTCATCATCGGCCTCCACACTTTGTTTGGCCATGTTAATGGGGCTATAGAATTCGCTCTTTGGTCTTGCAATGGTTGGGTTTTCACGGATAAATTTATCCAAAATAGATTCCACCGTATTTTTTGTTGGGTGCGGCGGCGGCAGAGACGGATAATTTTCCGCCTGTACGGGTGGTGGTGGCGGCGGTGGTGCCACAGGCGGCGGTGCCAGAATCGGATAATTATCCGTCTGTACATCACGTATTTCTGTAAATGGAATGAAGTCGGCCTTAGAATAATCTACCTCTATCTTTGGTAACGATTCTTCAATCAAGAAAATCTCGTCTTCTTCGGACAAGTTTCCATTTGCCTCACCCTGAAAAACCTGCTTAAACTGCTCCTCAAAAATTTGCACCTCGAAAGTAGCACCTTTATAAACAGGTGCCATGAAAATATCTATCTCGTAATTGGCCAAACTTTCAAGCAAATCTGCTTCCTTCTCTGGCTCTACAATCACTTCTTTTTTCGGAAGAAAATCAAAGTTAAACTCAAACTCCTTTGCAGGCACTTCTGCCATAGGCTCCACTTCTGCAGAAACCTCTTCTGCTACCTCATCAGAAACATGACCCTCAATTTCTGCTGCTAGCGCTTCATGTGAGGCTGATGCCAAAGATTGGGTAAATGCCTCCACAAATGCCACATCTTCCTCTATCACTACCTGAGGAGCTGTGTGCTCTTCTTGCGCTAATGCTGCAATTTTTTCTTCCTCTTTAACTTCCTCTTTCTTCGCCTCCTTTTTACGAAGCCAAGTCAAAAAGTCTTCCTCCTCCGCTGGGGTATTTTCTATCTCTGCAGGGGTTTCAGGTTCCTTTATTCTTACTTCAGTTTCAACCAATTCATTGGTTTGTTCTTCTGTGGTCACTGAGCTTGGTTGAGGGGTGGCTTCACCCTCTGTTTCTCTTTCTCTTTCTCTCTCTATTTCCTCGGTTCCCGAGCTTGGTCGAGGGGCTGTTTCTGCTTCTCCATTCTCCACACTCGGCAGCGGGGTTTCTTCTGGCACAATGGTTGGCTTTACCACTTGCCATTTACCTACACTATCCAAACTGCTTATATCAAAGTCGCTCAACACCTCTTCTTCCTTATCCGGAATCATAGATTGTGAGGAGTTTTCTTTGGCAGGCCTGTTGGGAATAAATTTCTTAAACCTTCCTTCTGGCTTTACCAACTTTTCTTCTTCTAAAATATCTGTGGTAAATCGTGGCCTTGGCTCCTCCTCTATTTCCTCTTGGAGGCTTGTTTCGAGTGATGTTTGGGTCAACCCAAGCACTGGCGCCTCTGTTACAGGAGCCTCTACCTTGGGCAGCTCTACCAACTCTTCCCTTTTTATTTCGGGTTGAACCAAAGGCGCTGGTTCTGGAATAGCGGGTGGAATTATTTCTGGCTCTGCATTTTGGCTCGCTATATTGGCTTTGCCTTCACTTAAATCTAATGTCTCAACAGCATCCTGTTCTTTACCCACTACATCTGAGTTGAGTGGTAAATCATGTACCAAATTATAAAGAACCGCTCTATTGCCGCAAAGCAATGCCGCCATTTTTAATGCACTGTCGTACTCGTAATGGCTGGTATTGTGCAATGATTTTACCAATAGGTTTCTAGCCACAGCAAAATACGGATAGGCTTGAACCACTTCGCGTAGTTTCTCTGTTTCTATAGCCCCTATTTGGTTGGGGTTTTTAACCAAAGCTGTAAAATCGTGTTTATTCAAAATGTTTGAATTGTGAGGCAATATAAAAAAAATGCCTCAGCGACGCAATTTACCAATTAATAAATGCTTTATTAAATATATCTTGAACCAACCCTTCTGAAATTTTTGCTATCAAACCATTCTCTAAAGTGGCAAAATCTTGCTGAGCATCAAAGTCTACAAAGTTTGAAAACGATTGGGTGAAACTTTTATCTGGCTCTAGGCGGTTGTCGCAGGTAATTTCTACCGTTACCGTTAACCTGTTTACTGCATTGGTTTGTGTGCCTGTAATAGCTGCTGGTGCTGTGGTATAACTGGTAATCTTCCCAGTAAAATGCATATCGCCCTCTGCTGTGGTGAGCTTCAACGGCGTTTCATTAATAAATTTAGTCTTGATTCTTTCTGTGAGCACCTGACTTAAAGTGGGTGCTACGATGGTAGCGTTGTTTACAATATACCCTACGCTAAAGGTTTTTGCATCTGGATGTATGGAAGCGCCACTTTGGGTATACACCCCGCAACTTCCATACACCAAGACGATTCCCAACAAGGCAAACAATGCCAGAAATCTTTGCAGTTTTTTCACTATGCGTTTCCTTTACGAGCAGCTACTGTTTTCTGTAACCATTCAAAAGTAACCGATTTTGGTCTTTCAATTGGCAATCCTAAAGCCCTGTCCCAAAGCAATGATGCCATTACGCCTAATGCCCTAGATACACCAAACAATACGGTATAGAAATCATATTCTTTAAAGCCATAATGTAGCAATAGCGCACCCGAATGTGCATCTACGTTAGGCCATGGGTTTTTAATTTTTCCGGTTGATTCTAAAATTGGAGGCGCTACTTCGTAGATATTCCAAACAATATTCACCAACTCGTCTTCTGGCATATAGGTTTTTGCAAACTCTTGTTGTGCAATAAACCTCGGGTCGGTTTTGCGCAATACTGCATGTCCGTAACCTGGTACCACTTTACCTTCTTGCAAGGTTTTCTTGATATAGTTAGCAATATCGTCTTTGCTTGGATTCTGACCGATGTTTTCTTGCAATTCAAAAATCCATCTTACCACTTCTTGGTTGGCTAATCCATGTAAAGGACCTGCAAGACCGTTCATCGCTGCGGCAAAGGCCAAGTATGGGTCGCTAAGGGCCGAACCAACTAAGTGTGTAGTATGAGCAGATACGTTACCTCCCTCGTGGTCGGCATGGATGGTTAAATACAAACGCATCAACTTATAAAACTCTGGATGGTCTATCCCTAACATGTGCGCAAAGTTTGCTGCCCAGTCTAATTTTGGATCGGGTGCAATATGGTCATTGTTTTTGTAAGTTCTTCTATAGATGTAGGCTGCAATGCGTGGCAATCTTGCCAACAAATTACATACATCTTCGTAGGTAGGATCCCAATAATCTTTTTTGTTGATACCATCTCTGTATGCTTTGGCAAACTGAGATTCTGTTTGCATGGCCATGATACCAATGCTAAACTGAGTCATTGGATGCGTGGTGATAGGCAAGGCATCAATGGCTGCAAATACATGCGCAGGAACTTCTTCGCGGGTTTTCCAATCTGCCTGAATGGCCAATACATCATCATAAGTTGGCAACTCGCCCAATACCATTAAATAAAATAATCCTTCTGGCAAAGGCTCTGTGCCGCCTGGCACCTTTGGAAGTTTAGCACGAAGCTCAGGGATGGTATGTCCTCTAAAACGAATTCCTTCGTTGGCATCTAACAAAGATGTTTCGGTTAATAAACCTACGATGCCCTTCATACCGGCATACACATCTTCTACCGTAAAAACACCCAGCGCAAAATCTGCGTGTTCTTTAACAAATGATTTAATTTCTCCTGAAAGCGGTTGTGCTTTTTCAATAAACTTCTGTTTGATATGGCCCATTACAATGATCTAAATTAAGATGTACTACTAAATAACCGCGCTAAAATAGTATTTGTTTTAGAACATAAACAAAAAATTGCCCATTTTTCCGCTGCGTTTTTTGCTAATTTGATGTATTAATGACTAATATCATGCTATTTTGCTTCGCTTGATTATCCCTTGCCTAAAATTTATTTAATTGCGGTAGTTTAGCAACTCAAGCAATGAAGAGACATCAACCTGTATTATTTTTACTGTTACTTATACTATGGTGCGGGCTGGCATCGGGTCAACAATTAACCATTAAAGGTTATATAAAAGACGAAACCACCCTTAAACCGCTGTCTTTTGTGAGCGTTAGGCTAAATGGAAAAGAAATCGCCAAATCAGACAGCATTGGATTTTACTCGTTTAAAAGTAAGCCCGGCAAACAGCTTATTATCTTTAGCCGGGTGGGCTATAAAAACGAAGAAATTTCTTTTGAAGAAATTTTAGAAGGCACCCGCGAATTTAATATCTTCTTGGTTCCCTTTGTCAACCAGCTCAACCAAGTGGTGATTGCCGCTTCTAAAAACGCCAAAGAAATTGCCCGCGAGGTAAGTTCTGTGAATGTTATTCAACCCTACCTCATAAGCAATACCAATGCCACCGACCTTACCGAAGTGCTCAATAAAATCCCTGG
>CAYUDC010000044.1:0-19211 GCA_964443415.1 uncultured Chitinophaga sp.
CGTTTTAACTTAAACTCACGCATAGGTGATACCACCAATGGCACCTTTTCGATGGTTACTGAAGAGGTATCTAAACCAAAAGCTTTTTCTTCACTTAAGCTTAAATGGTCTAAAGTAAAGTAAGATTGCATGATAAAACGCTCTAAGCCTTCAAAGTCATTGTCGTTAGATAAGTGGCGCTTTAATACAACAAACCTAAAGTCGCCGGTAATCTTTTGGTCTCTTAACGAGGCATACCTCGAGGTAACGTCTATCTCTTTATTCTTTACCAACTCTTCTACCACTTTTCTAAAGTAGAAGTTTATTTTTTGTTCGATCCTAAAGCCCAATCTAAACTCAACTCTTATCACATCATTTGGGGTAATATGGTCTACCTTATACTCCATGGTGTAAGGTTGATCATCTACATGGATATGCACAAACCAATACACATCGGCACGCTTAGGGCGCTTTTGCAGGATAGAATACATCACTTTAGACTCTATCTCGTATAAATGATCGGCACTGGTAAGGTAAACCAAATGGGTTGAATACTTAGAAATCGACTCATCGTTACTTAATTGATGCAATAAGGGTAAATATTCTTTTAAATTGGTGAATTCAGTAAGCCTATTTTTAATCTTTCTTCCACGGTACCAAATCCACATGACAAACATTAATATCATGCTCACCAAAAGAGTCATCCAACCACCTGCTGGAATCTTCTCGATGTTGGCCACTAAAAAGGAGCCTTCAACCGGAATATAAACAATCAATAAAAGGGCAATTAAAAATTTAGGTGTTCTGCGTCTTTTAAGTAGGTTCACCAATAAAATGGTGGTCATACACATGGTAATGATAATGGCTAAACCATAGGCAGCCTCCATGGCCGATGATTCTTTAAAATACAATACAATCACCATACAACCTAACCACAATATCCAATTCATGCTAGGCACATAAATCTGTCCTTTTAGATTTGAAGGATATTTGATGGTAACCTTTGGCCATACGTTTAAACGCAAGGCTTCTGCTATCAGCGTAAAAGAACCGCTAATCATCGCTTGGCTTGCAATGATGGTTGCTAAAGTGGCAATGATAACCCCTGGTACAATAAACCACTCTGGTAAAATGGCATAAAAAGGATTTACATTAGGCAACTCTTTGCCCATATGACTTAACAGCCAAGCACCTTGTCCAAAGTAATTAAGTAAAAGAGCAGATTTAACAAATATCCAAGTAACTCTAATATTGCTTTTGCCGCAATGGCCCATGTCTGAATACAATGCCTCTGCACCTGTGGTACATAAAAATACAGCTCCTAACAACCAAAATCCTTTCGGGTAAGTGGTTAATAATTCAATGGCCCATACTGGATTTAAAGCTTTGAGTATCCAAGGATTTTGGATCAAACCGGCAAAACCTGTAATGGCCAGCATGCCAAACCACACCAACATTACGGGGCCAAACATTTTACCTACAATGCTTGTGCCCATGCGTTGAACCAAAAAGATTAGGGTAATGATGGCTAATACAATAGGCAAGGTTGGCAAACCTGGGTAGCGGATATTTAAACCCTCGATGGCTGACGAAACAGAAATGGGTGGTGTAATCATGCCATCTGCCAGCAAGGCGCAACCACCAATAATTGCTGGAACAATGAGGTAGGGTTTGCGTTTGCGTACCAAGGCAAACAAGGCGAAAATACCTCCTTCGCCATTGTTATCTGCGTTGAGCACAATGCTTACATACTTTACCGTGGTTTGTATGGTGATGGTCCAAAAAATGCAGGATAAACCTCCTAAGATTAATAATTCTGAGATTTGCTTTCCAGCAATGATGGCTTTAAACACATAAAGTGGGGAGGTGCCGATGTCTCCATAAATTATACCTAAGGCAACTAAGAGGCCTGCCATAGAGATGGCTTGCCCTTTGTGATGATGACCGCTCACTTCTTTAAATTTTGTACAAATGTATCAAAGTGAGTGAAAATGCAAGAAAATTAATTTGCCATTTCACTGATAAAGTGAATATGCATCAGGTGCAAGTCGTCTTTGCTAAACTCATCCCCATATTCTTTCATGGCTGCTTCCATGACATTTTCGTTGGTTTTCCTAAAAAAATCCATCACCTCTTCTAAAATTTCTTCATCGGTGAGTTCTTGAACATATCTGCTTAAATTAAGCTTAGTGCCGCTGTTTACAATGTTTTCTATTTCTGTTAACAACTCATCTTTCTTAATTCCTTGGCCTCTGGCTATGTCTTCCAAAGAAACACGCTTATCGATATTAGTGATAATGGCAATTTTACGCGCCGACTTATTGACTACCGATTTGATGGTTACGTCTTCTGTGCGCTCGATGCCGTTTTCTTCTACATATTTCTTGATAACCTCTAAGAACTCCTTTCCAAACTTGGTAGCCTTGCCCGTGCTCACACCAGTAATTTTTGAGAGCTCCTCCATGGTAATGGGGTATTTAAAGGCCATTTCTTGCAGAGATGGCTCTTGGAATACGATATAGGGGGGCAAGTTTTTTGCCTTAGCCACCTTTTTACAAAGGTCTTTTAGGATGCTAAATAACACCTCATCGTACACAGCTTCCACTTGGCTGTCGTCTTCGTCGGTATCTGTAAATTTCTCGAATTTGCGGTCTACAGCTAGCTCAAACCCTGTAGGTTTTTTAAGAAAGTTTTCCCCTGCTTCGTTAATAGACAAAAGGCCATAATTCTCTATGTTTTTAGTGAGCATGCCTCGCAACAACAACTGTCTGATAATAGACTTCCAATAATTTTCATCCTTGTCTTTGCCAATGCCAAATAAGCTTAGCTCTTGGTGCCTGCTAAGTGTTACCTCGTGGGTTTTATTACCAAACAATACATCTACACAATGTTTAAGATTGTATTTACCTTTGATTTCTTTAACAAGTTTAAGTGCGGCAATGGCTGCCTCTTTCCCGTCCACTTTTTCTTTTGGATGGCGACAGTTATCGCACATTTTATTGCACTGTTTGTCGTTAAATTCTTCTCCAAAATAGTGGAGTAAGAACTTACGGCGGCAAGAAGAAGATTCGGCAAAGGCTTCGGTTTCGAAGATGAGGAGTTCGCCAATTTCTCTTTCGGCAACAGGCTTATCTTTTAAAAACTTCTCTAATTTTTCGATGTCTGCGGGGTTATAAAACAAGATACACTCTCCTTCTAGCCCATCGCGTCCCCCACGGCCAGTTTCTTGGTAATAGCCTTCGATGCTCTTTGGTATATCATAGTGGATTACAAAGCGTACATCAGGTTTGTCTATACCCATACCAAAAGCAATGGTGGCCACAATTACATCGGCTTCTTCCATCAAAAACTTGTCTTGGTGATCGGCACGCACCTTGGCATCTAAACCAGCATGGTAAGGCAATGCCTTGATGCCATTGGCTTGCAAGATTCCAGCAATTTCGTCTACACGTTTGCGGCTAAGGCAATAAATAATACCCGTTTTATTGGGGCGAGCTTTAATAAAAGATACAATTTCTTTAATGGCCTCTCCCTTTTTCCCTTTTGGCCTAACCTCATAATACAGATTTGAGCGGTTAAAAGAAGATTTAAAAACCGTTGCATCGCTCATCTGTAAGTTTTTGATGATATCGCTTTGCACTTTGGGTGTGGCAGTAGCTGTAAGGGCAATCATTGGAACATCTTTGATTTCCTTTACCATTTGCTTGATACGGCGGTATTCTGGTCTAAAATCGTGGCCCCACTCAGAAATACAATGCGCTTCGTCTACCGCTACAAATGAAATATCTATTTGCTTTAAAAATTCAATGGTCTCATCCTTTTTAAGGGTTTCTGGAGCAATGTAAAGCATTTTGGTTTTACCCTCATTGATGTCTTTCTTTACTGCCGTAATCTCGCCTTTGTTGAGGGAAGAGTTCAGAAAATGCGCCACGCTCTCATGAGACAATGACCTAATTGCATCCACCTGATTTTTCATGAGCGCAATTAAAGGCGAAATGATGATGGCTGTGCCGGGCATAATGAGGGCTGGCAATTGATAGCAAACCGATTTACCACCACCTGTTGGCATGATGACAAAAGTATCACTGCCCGACATCATATTTTTTATAATTGCCTCTTGTTCACCTTTAAAACTATCAAACCCAAAATAATTTCTGAGTGACTCTTTAAGGTCTATAGCCGATAAATCGGCTTTAGTTTTTGTGCGTTTCTCTGCCGCCATTACTATTTTATTGAAACTAGTGCACTAAATTAAGGTAAAATAATGGTTATATGAAACAGAAAGTAAGAAAAACTTTATTTATTTGCACCTTGATAAAATATGGGCTGTAAGCCAAAGGAATTAACTATGGAGAAAAAAAATAATTATGCTATTATAATGGCAGGTGGGGTTGGTAGCAGATTTTGGCCAAGTAGCAGAAGTAATCATCCTAAACAATTTATTGATATTCTGGGTATTGGAAAATCACTCATTCAACAAACCTACGAGCGTTTCTTAAAGAAATTTGATGCTGAAAACATTTATATCGTCACCAATGCAGCTTATGTTGGCCTTGTAAAAGAGCAAATACCTAGTATTGGCCAACAGCAAATATTGTCTGAACCTATTGGAAAAAATACCGCTGCATGCGTGGCCTATGCCTGCGGTAAAATCAGTAAAATTAATCCTGATGCCCTTTGCATCATTGCACCAAGCGACCATTTGATATTAGACGAAACCACTTTTTTAAATAAAGTTTCGCTAGCCATGGAATTTGCCAAATCGCAAAATGCCCTCATTACTTTGGGCATTAAGCCAAGCAGACCAGACACGGGCTATGGCTACATACAGTTTGTGGGCGAAGAAGTACAAGCCGAAGTTCACAAGGTAAAAACCTTTACCGAAAAGCCTAGCCTTGAGTTGGCCAAAACTTTTGTAGAAAGCGGCGAATTTTTATGGAATGCCGGCATATTTGTTTGGAGTGTTTCTGCTATTAAAAATGCTTTTAAAGAGCATTTATCAGAACAGTTTAGTTTGTTTGACGAAGCAGTTGCCGATTATTTTACCGATAAAGAAACAGAAACCATTCGCAAAATTTACGAACAAACCCGCAGCATCTCTATAGATTATGGCATCATGGAGAAAGCAGAAAACGTTTTTGTAATTCCAAGCGAATTTGGTTGGAGCGATTTAGGCACTTGGACCTCCCTCTACGAGATTTCTGAGAAAGACGAGAATGGCAACGTAAAGAAGGGTAAAAACATCATGTTGTATAATTCTAACAATTGCATGGTGCACACTACTGCTAAGCCTGCCCAAAAGATATTTGTTTTTAACAGTGTAAAAGACCTTATTGTGGTGGATACACCTGATGCGTTGCTCATTTGCGATAAAAGCAAAGAGCAAGAAGTTAAAGACATTGCTACTGATATTAAAATTAAGCTAGGCGAAAAGTATAGCTAAATTTCAAAGCCATACTCTCGCTCTACCAAGGCGATTCTTGTTTTGTAAGCAGCATACCATTTTTCTCTACCCATAGATTGAGCCAACAAGTGTTCGCTATGTTGTTTCCATGCTTTGATGTCTTCTAAGGATTTCCAATAAGATACGGTAATTCCAATTTCATTGCGCGCACTTTCTTCGCCTAAATAACCAGGCATCGTTTGGGCCAATGCTAACATTCTTTGTGCTGTTTCTAAGTAACCCTCTTTGGTTTCGGTTCGAACCGAAGTGAAGATAACAGCATAGTATGGCGGTGGTGGTGTATTGGCAATCATCATTTATTGGAATTAAACTTTTGTGCATTAAACTCATCGGTCTTTCCTTTAGGTATAGATAAGGACTGCCAATTGTCTTGGTTGAGTAATCTTGCCAAAAAAACAATCTGACCTACATGATAGGCATAATGCGTAAGTTGCCTAGAAATTGCCTCAACAACCGAGTGCGCCTCACCTCTTATATAAACCACTTGATGCATTTGAGTGTTACTTAACCCATCGAGTGCATTAAGTAAACATTCCCAGCCTTGACTCCATTGCTCCATAAGTTGGGCACGGGTTTGGGTGATTGTTTCAAACTCGTCATCACGCTTGCGCCATTCTTTTTCTCCGTCGGTAGTAAGAAAGTCTGTCCACCTAGAAAGCATATTGCCCCACAAGTGTTGCACTATAATACCGATACTATTGCTATCAGAATGAACTTGCGTAAACAATTGCTCATCTGATACTTGAAGCATGGCCTTTTCGCCTAAGCTTTTGTAAGTTTGAAATTGCTTTTTTGCAATCTCTAAAAAATCAGTTGTCATGGTATAAATTAATAATTTCTATTGGCTCCGCGGCAGATTTTCTTTTAAAGGTGTAAGTTTTTTGATCTATGTTTTTGTTACCCTCCATCAACTGAATAGTAAGCAAACAGGGTTCAGAAAAATCTAATCTTGTTAACAAATCTGGCTCAAAAAACACTTGCTCGTTAAATCCCCAAGTTAGCGATATACCCCATGTACCATTGACAACGGTTTCGCCACGGTTATTTTTAATGGTTAACTTAACTTGCAGTTTCACCGTATCATGTCTATCAGATACTACTCCAAATTTCCATAGATTATCTTTCAAAAAAGCTTGTTGCCTTATAGGTTTAAAGGCGCGTTGGATAGCCTCATAAACAGGTTTCTGACTTCCTTCAAAATCTATGGCACTCCAACTGATAGCTGGCCAGCAATCATTCCATTGCCAAAACAGTGAACCCATACAATAAGGCATATTTCTTCTGTGTGCATCAATGGCTCGCTCCATCCCCATGGCCTGCAGTTTTGCAGATTGCTGGGCAAATAACATCAAACTATCTGTTGCCAAAAAGCCCTCTCTGGCCAATTGCGAGCGTATTAATTCAAATCCTCTTGGATGTTTTTGATGCGCTGTTAGTGCAGCCGAATCTAAATGTAACCCTGAATTTGGCACCCATTTTTTTAATAGGTCTAATGTTGGAAAGCCTTGAAAACCGTATTCTGAAACAAATCTTCCTACCTTTTCATCATACTTTGTAAAAGGTTCATCGCCCCACCAAACTCCCCAATAATGCACATCACCTGTCTTATAGGCCTTGGCTCTTCCCCAACCATTGGCTGGGGATGAAGAATGATAATATCTGCCCGAGTCTAAATTTGAAGTGAGGTTTGGAAGCAGCTGATGAAATAAACTTTGATATGCATGCCAAATCTCACTTGAATCTGACGGTGTATAGCTGTATTGCTTTTGCCAGCCCCAATTATGCCAACCCTCATCCGACTCATTATTGCCGCACCATAAGGCCAAAGAAGGATGATTACGTAATCTCAGGATTTGCTCTTCTGCCTCTTCAGAAACATTAGATAAAAAATAAGTATCCCCAGGATACATGGCACAAGCAAACATAAAATCTTGCCAAACCAATATTCCGTTTGCATCGCACTGCTCATAAAAAGCATCCGACTCATAGATTCCACCTCCCCAAACACGCAACATGTTTAGATTAGCCAAGGAAGCTAATTTTATATGATGGGCATACTGCTCTGGTTTAATTTCTGTGAGAAAGCTATGCAAGGGTACCCAATTGGCGCCCTTCATAAAAACTGGATAGCCATTTAGTTTAAGGTAGAAACTGCTGCCCATAACATCAGGTTGTTGAACCCACTCAATGGTTCTAATGCCAAATTTTGTTTGGGTTTGATCCAACAGTTTATCCTCATCAGATAATTGGATGTGTGCCTGATATAAGTAAGCAGACCCCATGCCATTGCACCACCACAGTTTTGGATGGGGTATATTAAAATTTAAAGTGCTAGCAGATTGCCCGCTATCTATCGAGATGCTGTTTGTATAGTTGATATTTTTAATGGATAGCTTAAGCTTAAGTGGTTTGGTTGCTGGGGCATCTAATTTCACCAAATAGCTCAATTGTGCCAGTGTATCATGGAGGTTTAACACCTTAAATTGAATGATTTTGAGTTGATGGGTTGCTCCAAAAACCAACTCAATATCTTTCCATATCCCTGCCGTTAAAAACCGTGGGGCCCAATCCCAACCAAACTGGTAAGCCGATTTTCGAACCCACACATATTCGCCACCCGGCAGCGCATAGGGCACAGCCTTTGAAAGGTTTTTTATCACCTCTGCAATTGGTTCAAACCGAATTTTTAAGTTATTAATGCCTGGCTTAAGCAATGATTTTACCTGGCACTCCCAGCTTCTATGCATGTTATTTGCATTTACTATTAATTGTCCATTCAGGTACACTTTAGCGTAGGTATCTAAGCCTTTAAAATGTAGACTTACCCTAGGATTTAGCAGCTCTTCTTTACTTACCTTAAAAGTGCATTGATAGGTAACCGAAAACTTAGCGATATCTTGCAGTTGAGCCTCATTGTTTCCCATAAATGGATGAACTATGAGTTGATTGTTTAGCATGTCTGTATATTGGCATCCAGGTACCTTTGCAGGAAAGGTAATTTGAGATTCGCCTATGCTAAACTGCCAATTCTCTTTAGACAAATTCCTACTAGGCCTTTGAGCGAATAGCCAATCATTTGCCATCAAGCATATCAAACAAAAAATAAACCTAAGCTTCATGTGCGTGTACCATTTGCAATAGAAGTTTAAGTTCTATTGGATTAAGCTGTTGGTGGCTATGGTTAAAGCAGGCCGAGTGGTACCATTGCGCTTTGGTAATATGCATCAATTCAGAAATATGATTGCTACGCACACCACCGCCACATATGAGTTGTATTTTGTTTTCGGTTTGATCCAAAAGTTGTCTCAGGATATCTTTTCCTTCAAAAGCAGAGGAAGTAGATGCCGAGGTGAGCAAGGCATCGAATTTTAATTGTTTGAGTTGTTCAAGTGAAAGAGAATAATCTGCTACCTCATCAAATGCCCGGTGAAAAGTACTACTCATGCCTTTGGTAGCTTCTAGTAAGTAGTGATTAGCATCTACATCAATAGTACCAAAAGAGTTTAGACAACCAAACACTGCGGCAGTGGCGCCCGCTTCCTTGGCTTCTAATATTTGGTCGTACATTACTTTTAACTCGTCTTGGGAATATATAAAATTACCTATTCTAGGCCTAATAAGAACATGTACAGGAATAGGTGAGTTTGCCACCAATTTTGGCAAATCACGTAGGTTTGGAGTAATTCCTCCACCATGGTATTCGCTAGCAATTTCTAAACGATCTACTCCTAAGGCAATGGCTCTTTGAGCATCAGGATAGTTAAAGCAAGCAAGCTCTAAAAAAGGCATTATTGAAGAAGGTATTTAGCTTTTATAATTCTATTCTCTTGTTGGTCTTTTACTGCAAAAGTAAAACCTTCTTTAAGTGCAAATGCACCATATCTTCCTTGATTGTTTAGGGCAATAAAGCCTATCTGGGTATCTCTAGCTTGTTTCTTTCGCAAGTCGAATTTTTTCTTGATAAGCTTTACTGCTTCTTTACATGCATCTTCAGGGGATTTACCTTGGCGCATGAATTCAATCACCAGGTGTGCTCCCACTACTCTAATGATTTCTTCTCCATGACCGGTAGCAGTAACAGCCCCCACTTCATTATCTACATAAAGGCCTGCACCAATAATAGAAGAATCTCCAAGTCGACCAGCCATTTTAAATGCCATACCGCTGGTGGTACAAGCGCCAGATAAATTACCATGAGTGTCTAATGCAATCATGCCAATGGTATCGTGGTTTTCTATGTTGACTATAGGTTTATACTCCGATTTAATGAGCCATTCTTTCCACTCTCTTTCTGAATCTGGCACTAATAAGTTCTCTTTTTTAAAACCCACTTCAAGGGCAAACTTCAGGGCACCATCACCAACCAACATCACATGAGGGGTTTTTTCCATGATGGCACGGGCTACCGATATGGGGTGTTTGATGTGCTGCAAATAGGCCACTGAACCAATATTTGCTTCATGATCCATGATGCAAGCATCTAATGTAACATTGCCGTCTCTATCAGGTCTGCCACCATATCCTACACTTCGTTCTTCGGGATCTGCTTCAATTACTTTTACTCCTTGTTCTACTGCATCCAGTGCAGCACCATTATTACCGAGTACGTTCCAAGCAGCCTCATTGGCTTTTAATCCGAAATCCCAGGTAGAGAGCACAATGGGCGTACCCAATTTAGAACTCGTAGAAGGAGCTAAAAAAGCAGAAGCGGGTTTACCTAACCAAGCCAATAAAGCAGAAGCTCCTGTTTTAAGTAATGTACGTCTTGCCAACATATTGCCAAAATATTATGGCAACAAGTTAATTAGAATTATCAAAAACCCAATATTTATAGTCGAAATAACAATGCTAAAATTAAACGCGTTTCCTGTTTTACTAAATCGGGTTTCCAATTAGGAGGAAGCACCACCGTTCTAAACCCAGTTGGCGAAGTAACTCCACCCCTGCCTGCAAAGTAGGGAACATTGGCATTTCTGTTTACTATCTCAAATCTAAAAGTAGTGGATTGATTTGGCATCCAATCTATATTACAAGAAAAATCCCAACCAGTAAATTGATCGCCAGGATTGGCACTAAATGGGAAGGCGCCTTCTGTTTGAGTGGGGTTTTGAGGGTCTGGCAAAGGACTTGCCTCACCTGTTGGATATAATACCAAATACCTACCCGGATTGGTCATATAACCACCACCAAAAGTAAAGGCAAACTTGCTTTTGGCAAACCATAGGCGGTGATAAAACATGGCACTTAAAAAGTACTGGGCTGGACCCCGAGTGGCATCCGATTTAAAGCCATTAACCCCTGCACCCTTTTCATACCCTATATCTCCTGTTAATGAGAATGCCATTCGGTTAATTCCTTTTGCAGAGGGCTTATGATAATGACAATATAATATACTATTATCTGAATGAAACCTAGTTCTACCTGGTAAACCAGCTGCATCGGTTCCAAAGTAATTATTGGTTAAAATTTTTAAACGATCATTAGGCACATAAGTGATGTTTCCTCCCAAGCCGGGCAGGGTATTGAACTTGCCATAACTTTGCCATCCATTGATAATCCAAGACTCTATTTTAAGGTGTTTGGTAGGATGTATTTGAATTCTTAAACCATTAAAAAACCATGGGGTATTATCGGAAGTAAAAGAGGCTTGATACTCCCAATTTTCTGCTTGATAAAAGGAGTTTAAGCCAATGTAAGACATAAACAAACCTGCATCGATATTAATCCCTCGCCATTTAGGGATATGGTAGCCAACATAGGCCTCACTTAAATTTCTATAAACATCCGCTAAATTATATTGCCCTCGATAAGGACTAAAATCATTTCGAGGCACCACCTGCGATCGTGTTCCAAATTGTGTCATGATACGCGCACGGCTGTTCTTGTAGGTAAAATCTCCTCCAAAATGCAAGGCAGATAATTGCATTTCATTGTGCCTGGCAAGGGCAGTAGAACCAACCACCGTATGGTCTATAGGCTGATTAAATGAAAAGTTATAGTTTAAATCGATTAACAAGGATGGGGTAAAATATGGAATACCAAAGTCAACCTTTTCGGTTCTTCTATCACTACCATTTTGCCATGTCATATCTATTCCTTCAAAAGGCTCTGGCGCAAGTTGAGCAAAAGCAATAACAGGCATCCATAAAACAAAAAGGATACCTGTTATTTGCAATCTAATTTCTTGTGAGTGTAACATTACTAATAGGTTGATAGACGAGGGGAATATGTTCTACAATTACATCACACTTATCTAATCCAAAGGCTCTCTCATCACTCAAGCTAAGTTGTTTGAGCAGGAAGTAGGTATTGAGCAAAATGCCATCGCCTAAGGCAAACTCATTTTCTACTGAAAGAAATTTTTCTATGACCACAAATTTAAAATCGGGTTCATCATTGTACTTAGTTGAGCCATCAGGTTTGATATGTAAGTTGAGTTCTTGATTTTGAATAAGCTCTTGCACTATTTTCTTAAAATAAAGTTCTGTGCGTGGCTGAATTCTAAAACCAACGTTGATATTAACTTTGATTACCTTATCGTCTACCAATTCGGATACATCATAACTAAGGGTATAAGGTTCGGCTGTTCTATGGATATGTAGAAACCAATAAACATCAGATCGTTTTGGATTTTTTGCAAAGATAGACTTGATGATTTTTTCTTCTATTTCGTGTCGATGATTGGCTTTAGTAAGATAGATTAAGTGAGTGGCTAGTTTTGGTATTTGTTCATCATCACTCAGCTCACTTATACTTGGAGCATAAGCTCCTAAATCAACAAACTTAGTAAATCTATTAGATATTCTTCGGCCAGAATAAACAGCATACATCACAAAAATATAGATAGACGAAATGATTAAAGTGATATAACCACCTTCTGGAAACTTGTGGATATTGGCAATAAAGAAAGTAATCTCGATACTAGCAAAAATTAAAAGCAAGGTGAGTACGAGAATTTTGTTCCATCTTAGTTTAAACAATAAGAAATAGCTCAACAAGTAAGTTGTCACCATCATGGTAATGGTAATAGCTAACCCATAAGCTGCCTCCATATTTGAAGAAGTTTGAAAATATACTACTACTAAAATACAACCCACCCATAACATGATATTTACACTTGGAATATAGATTTGGCCTTTTACCTCTGAAGGTTGCCTTACAGATACTCTTGGCCAGAAGTTTAAGTTCATTGCCTCATTGATTAATGTATAGCTACCGCTAATTAATGCTTGCGAAGCAATAATGGCAGCCATGGTTGCAATTCCAATTCCAACTAACAAAAACCAGTGTGGCATTACTTCAAAAAACGGATTTCGACCTGCGAGCAAGGCATGTTCACCTAAGTTCATTAGCCAGGCAGCTTGGCCCATATAGTTTAAAAGCAAACATACTTTAACAAATACCCAGGTAATTCTAATATTCTTTCTACCACAATGTCCTAAATCTGAATACAAGGCCTCGGCTCCCGTAGTGGCAAGAAAAACTGCACCTAACAGCACAAAACCACTCGGATAAGTTATTAAAAAATCAATGGCATATACTGGATTTAATGCCGCGATAATTTGTGGGTATTTTATTAATTGGCTAATGCCTAATACCGCTAACATTAAAAACCAAATAAACATAGCAGGGCCAAATATGGCGCCTACTTTATGTGTTCCAAAACGTTGAAAGAAAAACAATCCCGATAAAATAGCAATGACAATAGGAACAGTGGGAATATGTTCTAGCCCTTTTACATTACTTAATCCCTCGATGGCAGAAGATACCGAAATAGGTGGTGTAATAATACCATCTGCCAGCAAAGTAGAGGCTCCCAATATGGTTGGAATCACTAAAAACTTCCCATATCGCCTCACCAAGGCGTACAAAGAAAAGATTCCGCCTTCGCCATTATTATCTGCCTTTAGGGTAAGGTAAATATATTTAAAAGTGGTTTGAAAGGTAATGGTCCAAAATACGCAGGATATGCCTCCGTATACCAATAATTGTTCAATTGGCTTGTCTCCAATAACAGCTTTTAAAACATAAAGTGGACTGGTACCGATATCACCATAAATAATCCCCAATGCCACTAAAAGTGTCGCTGCAGAAACCTTGTCTTTAAGCGAATGATTTGTGCTTTCCATAGGGGCACAAAGTTGATTCAAATGTTATAGACAAAAAGTAAAGGAATATGGCTAGGGTATAAAGATTTTATAAAGACCATTAATTAAATCGATAACCAACCCCACTTTCGGTGATAATGTATTTGGGTTGATTAGGGTTGTCTTCTATTTTCTTGCGAATATTACCTACAAATACGCGTAGATATTGAGTTTCTGTTTGATAACTATGACCCCAAATTTCTTTTAAGATAAATTGGTGGGTTAACACACGGCCTTCATTTTTGGCAAACAGGGCAATTAAATTAAATTCGGTGGAGGTGAGCTTTATTACCTCTTCACGCTTTTTAACTGTTCTGCTATCTAGGTCTATTTGCAGGTTGCCAATAGTAAGTTGCAGCGCATTATTGGGTAGTTGGTTTCTTCTAATGGCAGCTCTAATTCTGGCTAATAATTCGGCTGTTCTAAATGGTTTAGTAAGGTAATCGGTAGCACCAGTATCCAATGCGGCCACCACGTCTAATTCGTTGTTTTGAACAGACAATATAATGATAGACTTATTATACCAAGTCCTAAGCTCTTTTAAAATCTGATGTCCGTTTATATCCGGAAGACCCAGATCTAAGATGATTAATTCCGGAGGATGCATAGCCGCTATCATCAGACCTTCTTTGCCACTATTTGCCAGCAGCACCTTATAACCATTACTATCTAAGGCTATCTCCAAGAGCTTTCTAATTTGAGGCTCATCATCTATGATTAATATTTCGGCCTTAGTCATTTTTAAGGTTGCTAAGAAAAGAAGTTTCTGCTACAATTTCAATGCAAAATAGTGCACCGCCATCCTTGGCATTTTCCAAAGTAATTTGGCCATTATGAGCTTCTACATACCCTTTTACTATAGACAAGCCCAATCCGCTTCCTCCAGGTTTAGCGTGTGGCAAACGGTAAAACTTTTCAAAAACCTGATGGATATTCTCTATCGGAAACCCTTTGCCATGATCTCTCACTTTAATTTGAAGTTTATTATCCTTACCCCAAACCTCAATATCTATCTTAGAGTTTTCTGGCGTGTATTGTAAGGCATTGTGACATAAGTTTTGTAATACCTGTTCCATTAAACCTGCATCAATTTTATAGAGTGGCAAACGTTCATTAGGTTCAAACCGAAACCTAGATTGATGGGCACTTTCCTGTTTATGGATCACCACATGTATTAATTCATTGACATCACACCAATCTAGTTTGAGTTGTAGGAATCCACTTTCAAGCCGACTCATATTTAATAAATTATCCACTTGTCTATTTAGGCGCATGCTGGCAATATCAATTTCATTTAAGAGTTGTGCTTGTTGCGATTGAGTTAAGTTTTGCGAGGCAATTTGCAAGGTATCAACGGCGCCAATAATAGTTGAAATAGGGGTACGCAATTCGTGCGATAGCGAATTAAGTAGAGTATTATACAGTTTAATAGATTTTTCTTTTTCTTCTTTATCTCGGGCCTTTCTTTCAGCTTCTCTTATTTTAAAAGAAAGCACAGCATTTACCAATGCAATGACAAAATATAAAAGAAAGAGCATCACATCTTGTGCTCGGTCTATATGAAAGGTAAATCTAGGTGGAATAAAAAAGTAATTCCATATAACTGCCGAGAGAACCGCTGCACTCAATACTGGAAAAATATCAAAGAGCATGGCCAAAAGAGAAACAGACATGAGTAGAATAAGAGCAATGAGTGTGTGATCAAGCCAAGATAATCCGAAATAACACCCAATCGAAGAAGCAAAAACAAATCCTAAACACCAGATAAACTGCCATTTCAGAGAATAATTTCTTGTAGATAATAGAACCATGATTTACTTTTTAAATCTGCGCCAATCCCATGGGGCTATGGGGTTATGCGCGGCCCATAATCCTAATTTTGCCGCTTTGGCTTGTTGTTGTAGGTTAGCATAAAGCACGCTGTTATCGTAGCGGGTAAAGTGCCATGCATATCCATTTTTAAGTAGCAATTCATTTAGGTTAATTCGATTCACCATCACTTTTGCCACCACTCTCCCATTTCGGTCTTTAGACATTTTTTGTAATCCAACGGTTTGACCCAATACTAACTTTTCTGTATAGGCCTTAGCTTGCGGTCCGAAAGGTTGTTTAAGCTCAGGACAATCTATTCCATAAAGCCTGATCTTATGCGTTTTTCCGCTAGCATCTAAGATAGTAAAGGTGTCTCCATCTGCTACCTTAATTACCTTACCAGCAGATTGGCAAAAGGCTACACCGAATGAAGTGAGCAGTAAAATAAAGATGTATACATTTTTCATAAGCCCTACAAACATAAAGTTATAGCATGAAAGTTTTAACATAGATCAACATAAAAAAAGGGAAGAATTCTTCAAATTCTTCCCTTTTTAATGACTTTAAGGCATGCCTAAAATGTATATCTAAACATAGGTACAGGAAAGAATCCTGTTTGATATTCATACGAGATGGTATTGGTATATTTGTTATACCCTTGCGAAAAGATATTTTGGTGATTGGTGACGTTTTGTAAATCTACAGCAAACTCCATTGAGCTCTTTTTAAAGTCTCTTCTCCAACCAATTTTTATATCAATTCTAAAATAATCTGGCTGCTTTTCGGAGAAAGGTCTGCTATAATCAAATATAGGTCTTCCAGCTATTTTAGATGCCTCTAAGTTGAGTGGAGTAAAATACCTACCACCTATTCTGCTTGCTTTAAAATTGCCATATAAAACGTTTCCTTTTTTGCCAATAGCCACTTCTTTTCCTGCCAAAATATTGGCTGCATAGTTGGTGTTAAAAGCTGTGTTTCTTTCTATGCCATCGCTGCCTTTGTACTTACTCTCAAACAAAGAACCTGTCATTAACATATAAAAACCTTTGTTAAAAAACCTTTCCAGTGTTAGTTCTACTCCATAGTTGGTACCAGAACCAGCATTCACCAAATCATTCTCATCACTTGGCACAAATGCTGCCCCCACATTTAACATCGAAAAAGAAGAAGGATAGTTACTCACTGGAACTTTGCTCAATAACTGATAATAAGCTTCTGTCTTTAGTTTCCAGCTGGCAGAAAAACTATTCTCGTATCCTATTACAAAATGATTACTTTGAGTAAATTTTACATCCTTATTGGTTTCCTGTCCAAACTCATTTCTCACAAAAAGATTATAAGTAGGCATATTTTGATGGTGTAAACCATAACCCACATTGATACTTTGTTTTTCGTTGATGGCATATCTTACACCTGCTCTTGGCTCCACTACAAATTGTTTGTTGATGTCGAAATACTGAAAATGCAAACCTATGTTGGCACTCAGCCTAGCACTAAACCTATGTTTCCATTGAGCATACGCTTGACTTAAGTTGATGGTTCCATTTTGATTTACCCTGATGGTGTCTATGGTCCCAAAATTATAAACGTCCTTATTAAAATAATTAAACGTAGACATATCATGGTTAGCACCAGCATGAATAGAATTCTTGGCATTGAGCTTATGGGTGATATTTAAAATTGCCGAATACTTTACATCAGAGAAGCTACCCTCTCCACGTCTATAATTTGCATCGGCGATATAATCTATACTGTCAATGGTAAAATAATTTTTATTGCCACCAGCAGCCAAAGTAAATTTAGCATAAGTTTTTTGGTTCAAACTTTTCTCATAAGAAGCGGCTACCACACCAGCTCTATATCTAGGCAATGTGTTTTCATCGCGTGCACCATAAAAATTTATTTCGGTGGTATCTACATCGCGTCCCAACAAATCAATAGAACTTAATCCTCCCATGCCCCAAATGCTAAACTTGCCTTTGTTCTTTGTAGGTGCAGTAATCTTAAAGTTCATATCCTGATACAAAGGCGTTGCTGCACCTGTGCCTACATTAATACCCGCATCCTGCATTAAGGCTAGGGTTGAATAGCGGTAGTTAATTACATAAGAAGCTTTACTGTTTTTGCTAAACGGACCTTCTGCTCCCAACTCAAAACCATTAAAACCTACTTGCCCTACAAATTCTCTTTTCTGATTATTGCCTTCTCTTAAGCTTAAATCAAACACTCCTCCATTGGCATTGCCATATTGGGCAGGAAAAGCAGAGGTAAAAAAATCACTCTTCGCAATATTGTTTGCATTTAGCATACTTACTGGCCCACCTGTATTAAAGTTTGAACCAAAATGATTAGGGTTTGGAATATTAACCCCTTCCATTTGCCAAAGCATGGCATTAGGTGAATTACCTCTTACTACAATATCATTTCTACTATCATTACCAGAAATTACGCCAGCAAAATTGGCTGCCATTCTGCTTGGATCTCCAAGGGCTCCTGCAAACTTTTTAGTATCATCTGGATTAAAAGAACGAGAACTTACCACTGCCATTTCGTTATTGGTAACCGTTCTATCCTTTTTCCTGTCATAGGTAACAGTTACTTCATTCATTTTATTAACTGCTTCACTCATGGTAAGCGTTAATACTACTTCTTTGCCTGCAGTTACCATTACATCTGGTACCGTAAGGGGTTCGTATCCAATATAGGATACTTTTAAAGTGCGCCTACCTACTGGCACTTTCAGAATTTTAAAATTACCATCTGGATCGGTGCTTCCTCCCATAGTTTCTCCTACTACGGTAACAGTGGCACCCACTAAAGGTTGCTTACTTTCTTGATCCAAAATAATACCACGAATGGTTTGTGTGGCAATGGTGGTTTGTGCAGTTAAGGCCATAGCCAACAACATGAGCATGATGGTAAAAACCGCCGACCATACATTCTTTTGTAAAATAGACTTAAACATAGTTTGATTATTTGATGGTACAAAAGTGTTCATCAAACAACAAATCTAAACCCAAAAACCGATGAAGCGTATAAAATAAATGATAAGCCAAACAATGCGATAGAATAATTTGCATTTTATTATTTTTTACTACATTTACTAAAAAGTACAAACATGAAACTTACTACCATGCTATTTGGCGCAATGCTATTAATTGGCTTCTCTTGTAAAAAAGAAAACACCAGCCCTAAAATAGATGAAACACCCAAAGAGCCAGAAAAAGAATCTATCATTGAGATTAACACAAGTTTTGGCCCTATGTACATGTGGCTTTACAAACAGACACCTTTACATAGAAAGAACTTTTTAGCTTTGGCCGACTCTGGCTATTTTAACAATATGACTTTTCACCGCATCATTCAAAACTTTGTCATACAAGGTGGCGACCCTAATAGCAAAGATGCAGACACCACCAATGATGGCACAGGTGGCCCAGGCTATACCATTCCTGCAGAGTTTAAAACTACGCTAAAACATGTTTATGGCGCTGTAGGCGCAGCTAGAACCAATAATCCTTTAAAAGAGTCTAGTGGCTCACAGTTTTATATCGTAACCAACAAAGGTGGCACAGCCAACTTAAACATGAATTATACAGTATTTGGGCAAGTATTTAGAGGTTTAGATACAGCCTATACTATATCTACTCAACCTAAAAACGAGTTGGATCGACCTTTAAACAACATTACCATGCAGGTAAAGGTGCTTAAGTTTACAGTGGCCGAACTCAAAGAGAAATTTAACTTCGATGTGGCTAAAGCAGATAGTTTGTAAGACTATCTGATAGTTTCTGCACCTGCCTTAATAG
>CAYUDC010000045.1:0-5770 GCA_964443415.1 uncultured Chitinophaga sp.
TTATTTTCAATGCAAATATGGACATTGGTTTTAATAATCAAAACAATTTCAATCCCAAACATATTCTGTTGCAAATGAAGAGGCTGTTTTAACATCGCTTATTAGCGAATGTTATTATGAATCAGTATCAACTACACCAACCTAAATAAAGACCTGTTTCGTGGTCATTTAAATTCACTACTTTTGGTAAAACCATATTTTACCAAGTTTTATTAATAAAATGCACTCAAAACTCTACCTAAAAGCCGAAAAAAATGCTGAGAAAGCAATCTTATTATTAAGTAAGGCGCCATATCCAATGGATGATAAAAGCACGCTACCAATAAAAACGGCATTTTTAAAGTCGGTGAAAGAGTTTACAAAAGTTATAGAGGCTGAACCATTAAACTCGGATGCATATTTATATAGAGCAGAAATGCTTTGGCTGTCTGATGATAATAATTGTTTTGCAGATATGGATATGGTGGTTAAATTAAATCCTGAAAATGCATCCATCCTCATCAACATAGGAGATAAATACTCATTTATCACAGACCATTCAAAAGCCATTGATTTTTATACCAAAGCAATTATATTAAGTGGCAGCTGCTATCAAATTGGTCTTTGCTGCCTTTCGTTGGGTGATACTTACAAAAAAATTGGCAAATATGAAGAGGCAATAAATTGCTATACCGATACCGTAGAATTATTAGAACCAGCACTTATACCTATTGATTTATATTACCACAGAGGCTACTGTTTCAAAAAATTGGGTATGATTAAATCCGCAGAATTAGATTACAATGAGTTTTTAAAGTTTAAAGACGAATATCTGTACAAAGATTTTGTAAGTTATTTAGAAAGCTAGTTTTAAAATTTGGGTACCACAGCAGCTATAATTTAACTTAGAATATAGCTTTGACACTATTTGTAATAAATTGTAAAAGGTTGGCTCAAACAGGATGAAAAGTAGCAAAACCACAAATTAGAACTTCTTTAAACCAATCAAAATAGTATTGAGAGGAATAACATAATCCACTTCAGTTGAAAATTTAAGTCTTTTTATCTCACAAATTTCACTGTGATTGCTGTTGTTATTTTAGCTTTTTCAAATCACTTCTCAATTCATATTTGCTGTACTAAATTTTACTAACTAAAAAACTCACATTTGAAGCAGACTCTCAGCTTTTTTTTGTTTATCTTAGTGTGATTTAAATAAAGAACTGGTTTAATTTACGACACCATTTCCTCTAATTCTTTTTTAATGATCTCAATGGCATTTCCATAATATTCTAATTGGCTAGAGAACTTTCCATTATTGCCATTTGAATAAATCATCATTCTGTTACTTCCTTTTTTCCAATAAAATCGGTAGTCTGATAATTTGTCATTAAGTTTTTCCTTCTTACTCTCATAGAAAGAATTATAATTAAAATCCAAATCCAAAGTGCAAAATCCATAATCAGTGTTAAAATTTATTCCGTTTAGGGGGAAATTATTTGCGGCAATTTTCTTACCAATCCTGCCAAATTTGGTATTTGGATACTTCAAAACTAGGTAGTTATACCACCCATTTAGTTTATCATCCTCCTGTTCATAGTATTTGTTTTGTTCAGAGATATGTTCAATAATTTTGGTTAAAGTTGAAGAGTTATTTATATTACTATACTTGTTTTTAGGCTCAATAGATTCAAAACTTCCCCTTTTAATTAGGTATTTAATTACATCTGAAACAATAACAAGCTTTTCAGCATCCTTATCTGTAATGGTAATTTTAAACACTTTTTCCAATTCTTTTAGAAGTTCAACCGAATTAGCTCCAAAATCATCTATAATGTTGCTTTCAGGTCTTATATCTACTTTTTCAATACCTAATTTTTCAATTAATATTTCAATGAATTTCTGTCCTGTAGAGGATTTTAAAATTTCAAATGAACTGGAACTATCTTTTGGAACAGGCAAGTCCACTTTTTTATCAACTGGCTCAATTTTAATTTTTTGAGGTTTAGAAATGATACTAGCCTGTTTTTTAATCGATTCAAACTCTTTCTTACAACCTTCATAAATTTCAAGATCGTTAACATCTGTAATTGTAAATTTAACCCCCAATTCTCTATTATTCTCTTGACTATATGAATGCAAATTCATGGAGGTAATTAATACATATTTCTCATTCATATAAAATTTAGCATGTAAATCCTGATAATACCAAATTTCAATTATGTTCTTTAATTCATATGACAAATCATGGATTTGCTCTCGCTTTTTACCATAAATAAATACTACTTTTAGCCCTTGTTCAATTGACTCAATAATCCTCTCTTTTAATTGCTTATCAATCTTAAAATAGGGAGAAACAATATAAACGTATTCTTTACTTGATTTAAAGAGATCTTCAAAAATGGCTGAAATGCCCTTTGATGTTAATAGTTTTGCCATTAAATTTTAATTCAAATATTCAGACACACCAATGGTATCAGATAGTTCCAAATGGATAGAATCTATTTTTACGAGATTAATTCCGCTGTACCAGATAAACTTAACCCCACCAGTACATTCTGTATTCAATTTTGTTAATTTTGTAGTGAGTTTTTCTTTTCCTAGGAAGTTCCCCAAATTCCAATTGTCAAAAATTCCTTTAACAATTACTTCTTTTTTTATTTCACCGTAAGCAGTTTCTATTAAAAAGTCACTATCAAAGTTGTGAGCGGTTTGCATGGAAATAAAGTTTTCAGTTGAGTTTTCGGTTTTACAGGCTACATAAACCAGAGTTAAAATCAGAAATTGGGGTATACTCATATTCCCACAATTTTAATATTGTTTGAATCATTTCCCAAATATGCGTCCGAATCTAACATTACCATTGCTTTTGAGTAATTGAATGAATCACATTATAAATGAAAAATGAATGGATTTGTTTGGATTTGAATTGGCATGAATCTGAAAAGAAATTCATTCTTATAAATAAACTTTTTTTAGATTCTTAATAATCATTTTCATGAATACAGTTTCTTTGAATATGATGATGGATTCCGTAAAAACAGAAATCAATCCAAAAGAGTTAGAAAAATATGTCCTAGCCTTTAAACATTTGCTAATAAAGCATCCAGAGAGAAAGGATAGAATCAAAGACGTTTTAACATCCCTAATTGGCGAATGTTATGAAGAATCAAAACCCATTTTGGAGAAGCAATCTCCAATTTCAATTGATTTACCTGCATTATATGACTTAAAATCAATTTGTAAGCTTTTAAAAATTAGAGTCGGATCAAAAGAGTATAAAAACCTGAAATCAAAAATCACCTATGACCGCAATCATAATTATCTAAATTATGAAAAATCAGTAGGTCAAAAGAAATATCTCTACTCAATTAAAGATCTTAAAAACTACTTTTTGATGCATAATTTAGATTATTACAACCTACTTAAATCATGTGAAATCGTTGAATCCTAATATTCAACGATTAATTGTTTCAAAACCTCCCTTAACTCCTGATTCATTTTCACATCCCTAATTGACATATAAAATGAGGTCATACGCATATCCTTGTGCCCAATTCTTTCCATTATTCTATTCTGTGCTGCGCCTAATTCCTTGGAAAGTGTAATATAGGTTTTCCGAAATGAGCAATGGGAAATTAATTGATGACGGAATTTTACGGGCTCATTCTTTTTTGAATTTTTGTGGTCTAACACATTAAAAGCAGGCAATTTTCTCATTATTGATTTCAATCCTGCATTGTACTTTGGCTGTGACATCAATTTCAAATTCCCATTGTATTTATCAAATAAACTCTTAACCAAAGGTGTTATAGGTGTATAACATTGGGTTGTAGTTTTAGATCTTTCAAAATCAAGCAAATACTCATTCTCGCCAGATTTTAATCTATCTGGGGTTAGCAATTCAATATCTGATATATTAGCCCCTACCCCCATTGAAATAATTGTAAAATCCATTATCAATTGTTCAGATGGTGTTTCTGGCTGGTAATTAAAAAGCTGAATCACCTCCTCATAAGTCAATGATATAGGATTTCCACTTTTCTTTTTCCCTAGAATTTTATGATCTAACACATCAGGATCTATTTTTATAGACGACCTTTTATTGATATATTCTAAGGCAGCCATCATATAACCATGGCGTTTAACAAGGGTTGTAATTGAATAGCCATTAAATTCAATAGTTTTCTCCCATTTATCATGACACTCAAAATGTTTTAAGTATTGTGTATGCGGCTTTTCTAAAAACTTAAAAATTAAACTCATTAGGTTTTCATCCAAATCACAAAATCTAATCCTAATCTTTTTATTCAACTCATAATCTCGCCAAGATTTGAGAATGGCTTCATACTCATGTTTAGTTTTACGGTTATCCGAATTATTATAAACTGCATTCTTCTCGATATACGCTATAAATGCATCATATACATAGGTTTGCGGAGTAAAACTATTGAATACATTTTTAGAATCAATTTTTTCATTGTTTAAGGCATCTTCTATAAATTTAACATAATTTTCAGCGCCTTCCTCCATCGCCTGATAGTGCAAGGTTTCAATCTTTTTTTGGAAGTTTATTAGCCTTTCATTAATAGCTTTAAATGATTCACCAACATACTTGTTTGTTAGCCTACCGCTTTTCAAATCAAACCAAGACTTGTCTTTAATTATTATGCCCATTGATTTTTCAAATCTCTTTTTTTTGTGAGTAAGGCGAGCATAAACACCATTACCAATTAAAAGATAATAAAACCCTCTTTTTTGTCCTTTCATATAGATATTACTTTTTCTACTGATATTCTATTTGAAAAATAAGTTTACAATTATTTTGGGGTAGATGCTTCGTCACCTTTTCGCCACCTTTTGGATATAAATTTGAAATAAGTGGAAATACATGTGAAAGAAAGAAAACAGCAAATGCTTGATTTTGTTGGACTAATATGATTTTGACAATAATTTGGAAAGAGTTTTGATATATAATTTCTCCACTGCCACCCCGACACAGAGCCGCACATTGTGCGGCTTTTTTTGTGCCCCATTCACAATTACAGTAAAGACGCGTCTACGGCTGAGACTGATCCGTTGAGACGCACAATTGTGCGCCTTTACAGGTATATTGCTATTCCTTTCCTTTTTTTTAAAGTTTAGTTCCCATCTCCACCTATCTGCCACAAAATGCAAATGAAAACAGAGTAAAGAAAATTGAGTATGTGATGTTTCCTAATCCGGCAAACCACGAGCTAACATTGGCCTCCAATGCAGTTATTGAAGAAATTGTTTTGTTTGATATTGCTGGCAGCAACTTACTTAAAGCAATGGTAAAACAACAAGAAGTGATATTGCAGTTACAAGAGCTTCCAAGCGGACTTTACTTCTTACGGTTTAAGTTAGAAAACGGCGAATGGATTACCCAAAAGGTGATTAAAAATTAAAGTAAAAAAACTAATTGAAGGTGAACTGCGTTTAACTGAAATATGAAAAAACTATTAACCTTTATCCTGGCATTGTTCCTTTTTGGTGCGAGCAATTTAACAGCCCAAACCTCCCAAAAAATTGACTACGTTAATCATTTTGGAACGGTTTACCCTGTGAGTAATAATAACAGCTTAAGTAATCCCGAGTTTAAGCGCATGATTGCGGGCAATAAATTTGCGCTGCAAAGTCTTAGAAAAGCCCGTTGGTTAAGAACTGCAGAGATAGCACTAGATGTGGTGGCAATAGTTCCTTTGGTGGTGGGGCTTTCAGCAGAAAATGAAACTATATTTTATGGCGGTGTAGGTCTTTATGCGGCTAC
>CAYUDC010000045.1:5870-18864 GCA_964443415.1 uncultured Chitinophaga sp.
TCGGCCATTTGCTCAAATAACTTTTTCAATCGGGTTTGATCCAATTTTTCGAAAATATCATCCAATAACAACAAGGGCTTTTTGCCCTTGTTTTGGGTTAAATAGTCGAATTGGGCCAACTTTAAGGCAATTAAAAAACTTTTTTGCTGCCCTTGCGAACCAAATTTCTTGAGGGCATTTCCACCAAGTAAAAAAGTAAGGTCGTCTCTATGCACCCCGCGCGTGGTGCGCATTAAATCTAGGTCGGCACTCTCGGTTTGATCCAACAAATGCTCGAAGGTAGCGCGAGATAAATCTGATTCATATACCATGCTTACCTTTTCTGTTGGACCACTTATCCAATGATAATGGGATAAAAACAAAGGGATGATTTGTTCGATAAAGGAAGCACGTTTGGTAAAAATATAATTACCAGATTGAACCAATTGTTCATTATATGTTTCTAACAAAGCCCTGTTAAAGCCCCCTTGAAGTTTAAAATCTTTTAAAAGTTTATTTCTTTGGTCGAGGGTTTTGTTGTATTGAATGAGGGCATTGAGGTAAAGTTTATCGCATTGAGAAATTACCTGGTCTATAAACTTGCGGCGTTCTTCTGAGCCCTCTTGAATCAAAGAAATATCACCAGGAGCAATCATCACCAGCGGAATGGCCCCAATATGTTCAGAGAATTTGGGTAACTCATTTCCGTTTACCAATAAAATTTTACCATTGCCTTTTTGGTAAACAATCCTAATGGTTTCTTGAATACCTTGCTGGGCACAAACCGATTCAATCACAAAAAAGTGACCACCCAAAAAGGCCTGAAACTGGTCGATGGCATTAAAATAACTCTTGGTAAAAGAGATGTAATGAATAGCATCCAAGATATTGGTCTTGCCCGCCCCATTGTTGCCTGTAAAACAATTAAGACCCTCGGCAAATTGAATCTGCAAAGACTCGTAGTTCTTAAACTGCTGAATATAAAGAGATTCTAAATGCATTGGTTCGATTTAAGGTTTGGTTCAAAGATTACTTGTCAAAACTAATATTTTCTATACTTTTGCAACTCTTCTAAAAATGGCAACGAACAAATTTACCAAAGAAACTTACCTCAACTGGTATGAGCAAATGTTGCTTATGCGCAGATTTGAGGAGAAAGCAGCCCAATTATACGGGCAGCAAAAGATTAAGGGATTTTGTCACCTTTACATCGGCCAAGAGGCGGTGGTGGCAGGTACTATGAGTGCCCTAAAAAAGGACGACCGTATTATTACGGCCTACCGCGACCATGCGCATGCATTGGCTTGTGGCATTCCTGCTAGAGAAGTAATGGCAGAATTGTATGGCAAGGTAACAGGCTGTTCTAAAGGAAAAGGGGGCTCTATGCACATGTTTAGCAAAGAACATAATTTCTTTGGTGGGCATGGTATCGTAGGAGGTCAGATTCCGCTAGGCGCTGGTATTGCCTTTGCCGACCAATACCGTGGTGGCGACCAAGTAACAGTTTGTTATTTTGGTGATGGCGCTGCGCGCCAAGGAGCCTTGCATGAAACCTTTAACATGGCCATGCTTTGGAAACTCCCTGTTATATTTGTAATTGAAAACAATGGCTATGCCATGGGCACCTCGGTAGAAAGAACTACCAATGTGTTTGAAATGTATAAAATTGGTGAAAGCTACGAAATGCCTTCATTTGCTGTAGATGGCATGCAGCCAGAAACAGTGCATGATGCCATTGAAGAGGCTGCAAAGAGAGCTAGAGCCGGAGAAGGACCCACCTTGTTAGAAATTAGAACCTACCGCTACAGAGGACACAGTATGAGCGACCCTGCAAAATACAGAACCAAAGAAGAGGTAGAAGAATATAAAAAGAAAGACCCACTAGAAATGGTAAAAGCCACTTTAATTAAAAAGAAAATGGCCACGGAGTCTGACTTAGAGGTGATGGAAGAAAAAATCATGGGCATTGTAAATGATTCGGTAGAGTTTAGCGAAAACTCGCCTTACCCAGACCCATCTGCTTTATATGAAGATATTTATGCAGAACCTAACTACCCTTTTATTAAAGAATAAGAAATAGAAATAGATAATGGAGCACAAAGAAGAAAAAAATCAGGGTTTAGATTTAGACAACACCCTCATTGAAACCAGCCATAAAGTAGAAACTTTCTACCAAACCTATAAAAAGCAAATTTCAACAGGCTTGTTGGCTGTTGTTGCCATTGTAGGTGGTTATGTTGCCTTTAAAATGTTTTATATTGAACCCAAAGAAAAAGAGGCGCAATCTGCCATGTACCAAGCACAAATTTGGTTTGAGCAAGATAGCTTTAACCTAGCCCTGAATGGCTTAGGCGAAAAGGCTGGCTTTTTAGCCATTGCCGATGAATACGGTTTAACAAAATCTGGCAACCTTTCTAAGTATTATGCAGGTGTTTGCTATATGCGTAAAGGAGAATTCCAAAATGCATTAGATATGTTAGATGGTTTTAGTACCGACAACGAATTGGTTGGACCATTAGCTACAGGCTTAAAAGGCGATGCTTGTGTAGAATTAAACGACATCGAAAAAGGCGCCTCATTGTATATGAAAGCGGCTGCGCAAAGCCATAACAAGCTAACAGCACCTATTTTTTACAAAAAAGCAGGTATTGCTTTCGAAGAATTAAAATCATTTGACGACGCAGTTCGTGCGTACGAAAAAATTAAGTCGGAATACCCAGAAAGCGCAGAAGCCCAAGATATAGATAAATATATCGCTAGAGCAAATGCTGCCAAAGGAAACTAATTTCCCTTTCAACTATTTAAAAAGGAACTGATTCATCAGTTCCTTTTTTGTTTATTAAAAAACAAAGCCCATATGTCAACCGCAAATAAAAATTTATCCATCACAAGCTTGCAGGCAAATCCTTATTTTGAGACTTTGCAAATTGGTTTGGTGGTAGCCGACTGGAATCCCGAGGTTACACATGCCATGAGAGATGCTGCCATTGACTTTTTAAAAGCATATGGCGTAGCCTCAGAAAATATTTTGGTTCAACCCGTACCCGGAAGTTTTGAACTACCCTTGGCAGCCAAATGGATGGCCATGCAAACAAACATACAGGCAGTGATTGCCATAGGTTGCGTGATACAAGGCGAAACCCGTCATTTTGATTTTATCTGCGATGCCTGTGCACATGGCATTATGCAGGCTGGCTTAGAAAGCAATAAGCCTATCATTTTTGGCGTATTAACTACACAAGACCAAGACCAAGCCTTGGCAAGAGCCGGCGGCAAGCATGGCAATAAAGGCATAGAAGCTGCCGAAACCGCTTTGAAAATGTTATTACTAAAAAAGGAGTTTACCAAATCGTAAACTATTTTATAGCTTTTGGTTTGCCCAGCCTTTTCTGCTAAGTTTGAAAATCTGTTTGTAAGGCATGAATCTAACAAAAATATCTCCGTTTATTTATTTGCTGATCGCATTTTCTTGGGGCTGTAAAAGTGGCTTCGATAAAGAGAAAACAGCATTATCCGATCCTGAAACCTTTATGGTGGTAGATACCATTTTTAGAACTGGAGAGAACCGATTAACTACGCGTGTAGAAGCCAATTGGTGGGGAAATGCGCCTGGAGGCTTTGTAGTAGGATACGAAGTTTCTACAGACAATCAGCAAACCTGGCACTTTACTACCACACAAGATAGTAGCTTTTTATTGACCATTCCGCCCGGCCAAGACAGTGCCGATGTAGTGGTTTACGTAAGAGCCATTGACAACATAGGCAGAAAAGATCCAACACCTGCCTCTACTCTTTTTCCTATTAAAAATTCAAAGCCCAAAGTGGCTTATGTTTTCTCTAAACCATTGGGCGGTATTGCCTCTCAAAACCCTGTGATTGTATTTCCGGTGATAAAATATAGCATTGAGGGCACAGACCCAGACGGGTTTCAGGACATTGATGCATACGAGTTGTATATTAATGACACCAATGCCACACCGTTTTTATTACCTGCCAATGCGAGTGCTTTTACCCTTATATCTGAAAGTCCAAAAGCCGATGCAGCCAATTGCAAGGTTTATATCAACAACAACCTTAACGCACTGGCTGGAACTATTAGCGGTTTAAAGCAAAATGCTTCTAATATTTTTTATATCAGAGCAGTAGACAAAGCCCAATCTAAATCGGCCTATGTAGCCTCTCCTGCCCTATGGGTTAAAAAAGTAGCCTCGGATGTATTGGTAATTAATGCCTATAACAGCAGTAAAATTGCGGTTCAGAACTATTATAGCAACCGATTAAAAAACAATGGAGTGTTGGTTTTCGATACGCTTCAAGCCACCGAAATAGTAAATAGTAATTATACCCAATTGCAACCAGATTTCTTAACACAAAGCAGAACATTTGCCTTGTTTAAAAAGATGATTTGGTTTGCCGATGATGCCAGTTTCTCCTTTTCATTGGGACAAAGAACCACTGCCTCTTTTTTCGACAATGGTGGCAGCTTGTTTATGTCGGTAGCCATCAATTCTAGTTTCGACCCATTGTCTAACTTCTTAGATTGGACACCCATCAGACAATTGGTAAACCCGCCCTCAGGATCTATATTTAGGGTAAATATCAACAGTGTGGTAACACCTGTTTTTGCAGGTTGGCCTGCGCTTAAATCAACCGCTATTATTCCATCTGCTAGACCATTTGAAATTCCTGCTTCTACTACTCAACTTGCTTATGATTCTATTTATGCAGGAGGCATCATCGAAAGCAAAAGTGGGCAACCACCTGTTGCATGGGGAGGTATTTCTACGGTAGTAGCCAAACGTGTGAATGTGAGCACAGGCAATACCAACTTTATCATCAGCAGTATTCCTTTAGAACGCTTTGATGGCAATGCCAATGCCGATTCTCTATTTAAAAAAATACTGGTAGACGAACTTAAATTCTAATGACACAAAACCTGCTCTTGTTTGCCAGCGGCAGTGGCAGCAATGCGGTAAATGTTTGCCGCTACTTTCAGCATCATCCTAAGGTAAAGGTGGTGGGCTTAATTTGTAATAATCCAAATGCTGGCGTTATTCAAAAAATGGAAGCATTTAAGGTGCCGGTGGTTTTGGTAAATCGTGCAGAGTTTAAGCAGCCAGAAGTTTTGTTAAATATCATTTCTCGGTTCGACCCAAGCCTCATTTGCCTGCTAGGTTTTTTATGGAAAATTCCAGCCTTTTTGGTGGAGGCCTATCCACAAAAAATATTGAACCTACACCCTGCCTTACTCCCAAAATTTGGAGGAAAAGGCATGTATGGGATGCATGTGCATGAGGCTGTAAAAGCAGCGGCAGAAACCCAAACAGGCATTAGCATTCATTGGGTAAACGAACATTTTGACGAAGGTGAAATCATTGCGCAATTTATATGCGAACTCGATGCAAGCGATACAGCCGAAGACATTGCGCACAAAATTCATGAACTAGAGCAAACCCATGTGCCAGCTGTGATAGAAAAAGTATTGGCTAAATTATGACAAAAGCATCGTCTTTGAATTAAGTTTGCTTACTTTTGTGGCCTCATTTGAAAAGGCATGTCAGCAACGCAAAAAATCTCAAACGCTTTAATTTCTGTATTTTATAAAGACGGATTAGCTCCCATTGTAGAAGAACTTCACAAAAACGGTGTCAACATTTATTCCACCGGAGGCACCCAAGAGTTTATAGAAAAGTTAGGAATCCCTGTGATTCCAGTAGAACAACTTACTGGTTATCCAAGCATTTTAGGAGGCAGGGTGAAGACTTTACATCCAAAGATATTTGGCGGCATTTTGGCCAGAAGAGAAGAAGCAGGAGATTTATCGGAAATAGAAAACTTTGAGATCCCTTTATTGGACTTGGTGATGGTGGATTTGTATCCGTTTGAAGAAACGCGCAAACAAACCAATGAAGCACAAAAAATCATTGAAAAGATAGACATTGGCGGCATTTCATTGATTAGGGCGGCAGCCAAAAATTTCAAACACACTTTAATCGTTTCTCATACCAAATTGTATCCACAGGTATTAGAGTTGTTACAAAATCAATCGTGCAGCACCAGCATAGAGCAGCGCAAAACCTTTGCCGCCCATGCCTTTCAGGTGAGCTCGCATTACGACTCGGCCATATTCGACTATTTTAATGAGACCGAAAACATCCCTGCCTTAAAAGTAAGTTATGACGAAGGCATGAGCTTAAGGTATGGAGAAAACCCACATCAAAAAGGCTTCTTCTATGGTAAAATCAATGACTTATTAAACCAACTTCATGGCAAAGAATTGTCGTATAACAATCTACTAGATGTAGATGCGGCCATTCATTTAATCAATGATTTTAGTGAGCCCACAGTAGCTATCATTAAGCACAATAATCCATGCGGAGTGGCGAGTAGAGATACCATATTTGATGCTTGGAAAGACGCCTTGGCAGGTGACCCTGTTTCTGCCTTTGGTGGAATTATTGCCCTCAACAGGCAGGTAGATAAAGAGACCGCGCTCGAAATGGATAAAATCTTCTTAGAAGTGCTCTTAGCACCAGGATACACCGAAGAAGCGCTGGAAATCCTTAAAAGTAAAAAGAACAGAATTATTTTGGTTCAAACCGGAACCTTACCTACCACACAAACAGTAAGAAGTGCTTTAAATGGCACCTTGGTTCAAGACAGAAACTTGGTTGTATTAAATCAAAGCAACCTTAAGCCAGTAACCAAAGCTTTGGCAACACCTGCGCAAATAGAAGACATGCTATTTGCCGATAAAATAGTGAAGCATACCAAGTCTAATACCATTGTCTTAGCAAAGAATAAGCAACTTTTAGGCATAGGATGCGGCCAAACCTCTAGGGTGGATGCCTTAAAACATGCCATACAAAAGGCGCATACGTTTTCATTTGATTTAACGGGCGCTGTGATGAGCAGTGATGCCTTTTTCCCTTTCCCAGACTGCGTTGAAATTGCACACAAAGAAGGCATCAACGCGGTAATTCAACCTGGTGGATCTATTAAAGATGATGCATCGGTAGCTTATTGCGATGCCCATCACATGGCCATGTACTTTACTGGCATCCGTCATTTTAAACATTAAAATTTGATATAAATTAGGGAATAAAATGGCATGTGAATAATATTATTTTTATAAAGTAAAACTTTTCTGCCTTTTTTTTGAATTTGTATTAATTTGCAAGGGTTTATTACAATTTTCCCAAGAAGAACATAATTCATGAGCGCATTTAGCTTTTTAACGCAAGACTTGGCCATTGACTTAGGAACAGCCAATACGCTAATTATACATAAAGACCAAGTGGTGGTGGACGAACCATCCATCATTGCTGTCAACAGAAGAACAGGCAATGTAATTGCTGTAGGCAGTCAGGCACAGCAAATGCATGGCAAAGTGCATGAAGACATTAAAACCATTAGGCCATTGAAAGATGGTGTAATTGCAGATTTTCAAGCAGCAGAACATATGATTCGCGGTATGATTAACATGATACCGCAAACCAATAGAATCATTAAGCCTCAGCAACGCATGGTGATTTGCATACCTTCTGGCATTACAGAGGTAGAGAAACGTGCCGTAAAAGATTCTGCCGAACGTGCTGGTGCCAAAGAAGTGTATTTAATTCACGAACCCATGGCTGCGGCCATTGGTATTGGTATAGACGTGTTCGAACCAATGGGCAATATGATTATCGACATAGGCGGTGGAACCACCGAAATTGCGGTAATAGCTTTAGCAGGTATCGTATGCGATCAATCGATTAGAGTAGCTGGAGACGAGTTTACGGAAGATATCCTCGACTATATGCGCAGGCAACACAATCTTTTGGTGGGAGAAAGAACTGCCGAAAAAATTAAAATCGAAGTAGGTTCTGCCTTGCCAGAGTTAGAAAATCCACCACCAGATTTCGCCGTAAACGGTAGAGATTTAATGACTGGTATTCCAAAACAAATTAGTGTAAGCTACAGCGAAATTGCCTCTGCTTTGGATAAGTCGATTTCTAAAATAGAAGAAGCCATCTTAAGGGCATTAGAGCTAACACCACCAGAACTTTCTGCTGATATTTACTCCACTGGATTATATTTAACTGGAGGTGGTGCCTTGCTAAGAGGTTTAGATAAGCGTATTGCCACTAAAACTAAACTTCCGGTGCATGTAGCAGAAGACCCTCTAAGAGCGGTTGTTAGAGGTACAGGTATGGCCCTTAAGAATTTGAAAAATCACAAATTCTTGATGACTTGATTAGATAAGAAGGCATGAGAAACCTCATATTCTTCCTATATAAATACTATACCTTTCTATTGTTTTTTGCATTAGAGTTGTTCTCTATTATTGTGTTGTATAGATACAACAATTATCAAAAAGCTAATTTCTTAAATTTTACAGGTGGCATAGCAAGTCAATTCTACGAAACCATTAATAACACCACCAACTACTTTAGCTTAAGGGAAATTAATGACAGCTTGCTCACCGAAAATGCAAGGTTAAGAGGTCAAATGCTGAATGCCTATTACCAAAATGGCTTTGCACAAACTTCTATTAACGACACCGTTTACAAACAACAATACCAATACATTTCTGCCAATGTGGTAAACAATTCGGTTACCCAAAGAAATAACTACATCACCATTGATAAAGGTTCTGCACACGGCATTAAACCCGATATGGGCGTAATTAGCAGCAATGGAGTGGTAGGTATAGTTACCAGTGTTTCTGAACACTTTTCAACCATTCGTTCTGCTTTAAATAGCAATACCAAAATCAGTTGTATGTTTAAAAAGAACAATGCTTTTGGCTCTTTAGAATGGAATGGAGACGACCCTAAGTTTTCTTCTTTAAAAGAAGTGAACAAACATGTGCAAGTATCCATGAACGATGAGATTGTTACTAGTAATTTCTCTAAACTTTTTCCTCAAGGTATTCCTGTTGGAAAGGTATACAGTCATTACATCGAGGCAGATGAAAATTTTCATACCATTAAAGTAGAACTCCATACAGATTTCTCTACCTTAAAAAATGTGTATGTCATCATTAACTTCTTGAAAGAAGAACAACAACAATTAGAGGCAGGCAACAAAGGTGATAATTGAAATTTTAACATATCTGGTAAAGCTGCTTGTGCTGGTATTATTGCAATTACTGGTGGTAAACAATCTTGCCCTTACTACTTATATCAATCCGTTTATCTATATCATCTTTATCCTCTCACTGCCCGTTCAAATGAAACCTTGGATGGTCTTGGTGATTTCTTTCTTGGTAGGTATTGTGATGGACAGTTTTAATAGCACCCCTGGGCTTCATACGGGAGCCACAGTTTTTATGGGTTACTTACGTGGCTTTTATTTGAAATTAGCTGCCAATAAAGAAGACTTTGAAACCAGAATTTCACCTAGTATTGCAGATAAAGGGGTAGCTTGGTTTGTAATGTATGCCATTACGCTTACCCTTGCCCATCATTTATATTTGTTCTTCTTTGAGGTGTACAGCTTATCAGAATTTTTTAGAACCATGCTTAGGGTTCTAAGTAGCACGCTATTTAGTGTATTGATTATTGTGATTGGGGAATTACTGTTTTTTAGAAAAACAAAAACGCGTTAGTCAATGGGAAATAAACAAAAACAACTCACCCTACTCATTATCTTTTTGAGTGTGGCACTTGTTTACATTGCCCGATTATTCTACTTACAGGTAATAGACACCTCTTATGTTTATTACGCCCAAAACAACGTATTACAAGAACAAACCATCTATCCTGCCCGTGGATTAATTTATGATAGAAATGGTGAGTTGCTGGTGTACAATGATGCTATTTACGACTTGTCTGTCATTCCAGAGCAAGTAAAAAACCTCGACACCATGGCTTTTTGCGAAGCACTCAACCTAAGCAAAGAAGAGTTTATTGCCACCTTTGCTCGTCTTAAAAGACAGAAAGGTTATAGTCCATGGAGGCCTATTGTGTTTCAAAGGCAAATTACCATTCCAACTTACGCAGCCTTTCAAGAAAAGCTATTCGACTTTCAAGGTTTTTTTGTAGAGGTTAGAACCGATAGAAAATATAAACACAGCAATGCTGCCCATGTGATGGGGTATATTGGAGAGGTTTCTGAAAGACAAATAGAAAAGAGCAATGGCTACTACCGCATGGGAGATTTTGTGGGCCAAAGTGGGGTAGAAAGAACTTATGAAAAAGAACTCGGCGGTATCAAAGGTACTCGCTATGTTTTGGTAGATAGCAAAAGTAGAACCCAAGGAAGGTACAAAAATGGAGAGTTTGATACTCCTGCGGTGGCTGGAAAAAACATTCACCTAACCATCGATTTAAAACTACAACAATTGGGCGAGCAATTAATGCAGGGGAAAATAGGCAGTATTGTTGCCATAGAACCTTCTACAGGTGAAGTGCTTTCTTTGGTAAGCTCACCTACCTACGACCCTAATTTATTGGTAGGTCGCGAAAGAGGGAATATGTATATGCAATTGCTTAAAGACCCTTACAAACCCTTGTTCAACAGACCCATTTCTGCTCCTTACCCACCAGGCTCCATTTTTAAAGTGATCATGAGTTTAATGGGGCAACAAGAAGGAGTGCTTACCCCCAATACCACATATGGTTGTAGCCATGGTTATTTATTTGTAGGCTGTCACCCACATGGCTCTCCACTTGCCTTAAGAGGCGCCATTGCCGTAAGTTGTAACGCCTATTTTTGTCAGGTTTATCGTTCGGTGATTAATAACCCCAAATACAAATATGTAGAAGATGCCTATCAAAAATTCTATGACCATGCTTCGAGCTTCGGTATGGGGCATCAATTGGGCATAGACTTATATGGGGAAGGCCCAGGCGTGCTAAAAAAATCAACCTATTTCGATAAAATTTATGGTAGACACAGATGGCAAGCATTAACCACTATCTCTATGGGAATTGGACAAGGCGAGTTGGGTATTACTCCACTGCAAATGGCTAATGCCACTGCTGCTGTAGCCAATAGAGGATACTATATCACTCCTCATATTGTGAAGAAAATAAACGATCAAAAAAATCCAAACCCCGAGTATAACAACAAACATTGGACAACCATCGACACCTCGTTTTTTCCTGTGGTGATAGATGGCATGCAAGATGTGGTAGAACATGGAACAGCTTACATAGCAAGAATTCCAGGTATTACGGTATGCGGTAAAACAGGGACAGCTCAAAACCCACATGGTAAAGACCACTCTGTATTCTTTGCTTTTGCACCTAAAGAAAATCCTAAAATTGCCATTGCCGTATTTGTAGAAAATGCAGGCTTTGGTGCTACATGGGCCGCTCCTATTGCTAGCTTAATGATAGAAGAATATCTTACTGGCAAGCACGATACCCGAAAGGCCCTTTTAGAAAGAATGGTAAACGCAGATTTAATCAAACGTCATGACAGTACAGCAACCAAAACCAAGTAGAATAGATTGGGCCACTTTGCTGCTGTATTATGTGCTAGTGGCATTTGGATTAATTTGTATTTATGCATCGGTGTTTAAAGAAACCCACCCTCAAATTTGGGATGCAAGTCAAAACTATGGCAAGCAACTCATTTGGATAGGTGTTTCTAGTTTTGTGGGTTTGATGATTTTGGTGATAGACGAGAAATTTTTCTTTGCCTTTGCCTACTTCATTTATGGCTTTTCTATTCTATTGCTCTTGGCAGTGCTTGCCGCTGGTACCACAGTGAATGGTTCGTCTTCGTGGATAGAAATTGGAGGCTTTAGAATGCAGCCAGCAGAATTTGCAAAATTTGGAACAGCATTGGCTTTGGCTAAATACCTTAGTGGCTTCAATAAAAACTTTGAAAAAGACAAGTTGGTGCAACTCATAAGCGCAGCAATTATTATTGTGCCAATGCTTATTATCCTGCTCCAGAACGAAACTGGGTCAACCCTAGTTTTTACCTCCTTTATTTTGGTGTTATTTAGAGAAGGCCTACCCGGTTGGATATTATTAGCAGGCTTCTTATTGATTGTATTATCTGTTTTGGCACTCATTTTCCCACCTCTTTATATCATCATTGGCTTGTGTGTATTGGCTGGAATTTTCTTATTGCTGGTGAGGCGCACACGCAGCATCATACTCATAACAATTGGACTCATTATTGTTGCAGGTTTACTGGTTTCTAGTGTAGACTATGTATTTCAGAATGTATTACAGCCACATCAACGCTCGCGTATCAATGTATTACTTGGCAAAAATGTAGACATCAAAGGGGCTGGATACAATGTGCAGCAATCAAAGATTGCCATTGGCAGTGGCGGTCTTTGGGGAAAAGGAATGTTACAAGGCACTCAAAACAAGTTTAGGTTTGTGCCAGAACAAAGCACAGATTTTATCTTTTGTACCATTGGAGAAGAATATGGATTTGTAGGCTCTGTCATCTTTATTGCACTCTACATGATTTTACTCTATCGGCTCTTGGTAATGGCCGAGCGACAACGCCAGAAATTTAACCGCATTTATGGGTATAGCGTAGTGTGTATTTTATTCTTTCACTTTTTAATTAATGTGGGAATGACGCTTGGCATAATGCCTGTTATTGGTATCCCTTTGCCCTTTATCAGTTATGGAGGTTCTGCCTTACTATCTTTTACAATCCTATTGTTTATTTTTATCAGGCTTGATGCCAATAGGGTAAACGAACTAAGAGGGGCTTACGATTAATCGGTTCAAACCGTCTAAAAATTCTTTCCTTGAAATTTCTCTTGCCCCCATAGATTGAAGATGGGCAGTAGATTGCTGGCAGTCTATTAATTCTATGCCACTTTGTAAGCAATGCAAACACCAATAAATTAAGCCCGCTTTACTGGCATTACTTACCTTGCTAAACATGCTTTCACCAAAAAACACTTTTCCGAGCTGAACGCCATATAATCCACCTACCAAAACGTCTTGTTGCCAAACTTCTATGCTATGCGCTAAACCAAGGTGATGCAACGTGGTATAGGCATCTGTAATTTCCGGGCTGATCCAAGTGCCCTCTTCGCTCCTAG
>CAYUDC010000046.1:0-11301 GCA_964443415.1 uncultured Chitinophaga sp.
CTTTTAAGGGATTTTATTAAATTGCCTCGGTTATCAAAAAACAACATATGAGCGATTTTAAAGTTAGAACTATGGCCGAGGTGGCCAATGCTGGCGAAAATGCAGAGATATTATTTTGGGTAGGTTGTGCAGGTAGCTTCGACGAAAGAGCCCAAAAAATTACCAAAGCGGTTGCCAAAATTTTGCACCACGCAGGCATCAACTTTGCCATCTTAGGTACAGAAGAAGCCTGTACCGGAGACCCTGCTAAACGCGCCGGAAACGAGTTCCTCTTTCAAATGATGGCCATGCAAAACATCACTACGCTTAATATGTATGGCGTTACTAAAATAGTAACTGCTTGTCCGCACTGCTTTAATACCCTAAAAAACGAATACCCCAGCTTAGGAGGAAACTATGAGGTTCTCCATCATACCACCCTCATCAACCAATTACTGCAAGAAGGTAAAATTAGCATCAGCGGTGGAGCATTTAAAGGCCAGCGAATTACCTATCACGACAGTTGTTACCTTGGAAGAGCAAATAATATCTATGAGGCCCCTCGCCAAATAATAGAAAAACTAGATGCCCAATTAGTTGAAATGAAACGCAGCAAGGCCAACGGATTGTGCTGCGGAGCAGGTGGAGCACAAATGTTTAAAGAAGCCGAAAATGGCACTAAAGAGGTAAACCTAGAACGTGCAGACGATATGCTAGAAGCCCAACCTAAAGTGGTGGCTGCTGCATGCCCATTTTGTATGACCATGCTTAGAGATGGCGTAAAACACCACAACAAAGAACAAGATATAGAAGTAAAAGACTTAGCAGAATTGGTAGCAAACGCAGCTGATTTATAGTTCTTCTTATTCTAACACAAACCCAACAAAAAACCGACCCACACATTCATGTGAGCCGGCCTACCTTGTTTACTTATTGTATTGCTACAACAGTTTCTTATTACATTCTGAAAATGTGAACTCTTAATATTTACATCAAATATATTATCATTTTACTATTTTTAATGAAATAATGATACAATAAACATCTTTAGGAAATAAAATAATTCTAAACCTTGCAGAAGCATGCATATAGGTTTAAAAATAAAAATAGCAAGAATTGGAAAAAGCTTAACTCAGGAGCAACTTGCCGAAAAAATTAATAAGACAAGGCCCTTAATTAGTAGCATTGAACAAACAGGGAAAGTTAACCACTATACACTTAAAAAAATATGTAAAGTGCTTAATCTTGATATCAATGCCCTAGAAAATAGCAGTGCTGAGCCCGAACTTAGCTACAATACCCCCAATCAAAACGATTTAGAAAACAGGCTCAACCAAATGACATTAGAACTAAGTTATCTCAAAAACCTGGTTGAATCTCAAAAAGACCTTATCTCGTCTCTCAAGGGTCAAATTAACCTGATGCTAAAAGAAAAGCAGAAGTAACTACTACTAACTATTAGGAGAAAACCAAAGGGTAAATATTATCCTAAAATGTATTGGTGAAATCCTTTGGTTAATAATAGGAGGTTTTCCATATATCAAATCGTTATCATCGTTATAGCCTCCAGACCACCCTGTTATTCCCCCAAATTCAAAACCCCATTTTTCGTTAATAGATAGATATCTAGCATACTTTAACTCAACAATAGGAGTACTTAACTTTCTTCTTAAAGGTTGAAGAAATGAATGCGACGCATAGTGGGGGTTTTCAAAGTAAAGTTGACCTCTAGCATTTGAAAGTAAGTACCCAGCAGATAGGCTTAACTTAAATTGAGTTGCCTTGTCAGATAACTGATTCCCATATATACAGATCCCTCCTTGAATTAATACTGTATTTGAATTTAAATTCTTTGCACTTGCAAGAGAACCTAACAATTCTTTATCATGTGAATATACTAAGTTTAGTAATAAACCCTTTCTTTGATTCTTTATATATTCAAAAGTCCCTTCTAAACCTAGGTGTCTATGAATAGATGGTGCTTTACCCGTACCGAAAAAATTAAGACCATATGCTGGTTTCCAAAGTGAAGAGTGATCTTGACCGCATAATGTAGTAGTTATCATTATGTGCCAACAAAACCAAACCAACTTTTTAATACTTAAATCCTTCATTTACCACCAAAGCATTAATAAATTTGTTTGTGCACTTGAATGATATTGGTTGAATCACATGATAGGCAAATGCTTGATCACACACATTTTTTTCTTCAAATTTTAACATCACATGATATTCCAACGTCATTGTATCCAATACAGAGTCTTTATAATTAATGATAAAACCAAAATTCTTTGAATCAGTAGGCACAGGCATATAGCCACATTTCGAAGGTAGATTAGTACCATTACCTGGCCAAAAAAGAATATTGTAACAAGTATTTCCTCCTTTAGTAAGCAACCTCGATCTAGAGGGCACAGGAAAATCACCTAGTTTTTGAAAGGTAAAATCTTTATTTGCAAACACCGCTTTATCAAAAGTGATATGTACCGTTGGGCCAAATAAATTTGCCAACTCTTGCGTATCAACCTCACCTGGGCCTCCACACATATTAGACTCACAGGCACTTAAAAACAAGACACTTTGAAGGCAAAAGAATAATGCAAAATTTTTAAGTAGCTTATTCACATCTTAGGCATTATCATCCTCTTCTTTTAACCTTAAGATTTGATCCAAGGCATCGGGCACCACGTCACTGCAAATGGTAATAAAACTGCCTGGTTCTGCATTCTTAATAGCAAATTCAATGGCCTCCGTCTCTTTCTTAATCACTGTTAGCTTCTTGTTCGGATCAACCTCATAAATACCTTTGGTTATTAAATCTATGATTTCTTGCTCGGTTCGGCCCCTCATATTCTTGTCTTGCCTAATGATAATTTCCTGAAACATCTTGGCCGCCTGCCTACCTAAAGCAATGGTATCTTCATCCCTTCTATCGCCTACGCCGGCAATAATACCTACATGCTTGGCATTAATCTTAGATAGCATATCCCCAATGGCTTCAAACCCTGCGGTGTTATGAGCATAATCTACCATCACCTCAAAACGCTTAAACCTGAAAATATTCATGCGTCCTGGAGTTTGTGCCGGACCAGGAATAAACGTTTGCAAGGCAGTGCGCATGTCTTCTATCTTAAATTGTCTGATAAATCCAGCAAGTAAGGTGGGTAATACATTCGCAATATTATAAGTAGCTCTCCCTCCAAAGGTCAAGGGAATATTTACCACTTTCTCTACCCTAATCTTCCACGTTCCTTTGGCAATGGTAACATAGCCGTTTTCGTAAATGGCTGCCAAACCACCAACTTTCATGTGCTCTTGAATCACTGGGTTGTTCTCGTCCATGCTAAAATAGGCCACTTTACATTCTAAGTCTTTTGCCATCGAAACCGTCCATTTGTTGTCTGCATTTAATATCGCATACCCGCTTGGCAGTACACTCTTTGGCACCACCGATTTCACCCTAGTTAATTGCTCTATGGTATCAATATCCTGTAAGCCTAAATGGTCTTCGGCAATATTGGTTACAATGGCTAAATCGCATCGATGAAAGCCTAATCCAGAACGCAGAATGCCGCCTCTAGCCGTTTCTAATACTGCAAAATCTACGGTTGGGTCTTTTAATACAAACTCCGCACTCACAGGCCCCGTGCAATCCCCTTTCATCATCATTTGATTTTGAATATACACACCATCTGTAGTGGTATATCCTACTTTATATCCCATGGTTTTTACCATGTGTGCCATCAACCTAGTAGTGGTAGTTTTTCCGTTAGTACCTGTAACCGCAATAATAGGGATACGAGCAGAAGTCCCAGGAGGATACAACATATCTATCACTGGCTCTGCTACATTTCTTGGTAAGCCTTCGGCTGGGTCTATGTGCATCCTAAATCCTGGCGCAGCATTCACCTCCAAAATCGCTCCACCATTGTTTTGTATAGGTTCAGACAAACTACTAGCCATAATATCTATGCCACAAATATCTAAACCAATAATGCGTGCAATGCGCTCACACATAAAAATATTATCAGGATGCACAAAGTCGGTAACATCTGTAGCAGTACCACCCGTGCTTAAATTGGCGGTTGGTTTAAGCCAAAGTTCTTCTCCTAAAGCCAACACACTTTCTAATGTTAATCCCTTTTTGTTTAAAATGTCCATGGTAAAATCATCTACCTTAATGCTGGTAAGTGTTTTCTCATGTCCATAGCCCCTCCTAGGATCTTTGTTGGTAATATCTATAAGTTCTTGTATGGTATGCTTTCCATCTCCTGTTACAGAAGCCGGCTTTCTAATGGCAGCGGCCACAAATTTATAGTTGATAACCAATACCCTATGGTCGAGCCCTGTGATAAATTTTTCTACAATAACTCCTCGAGAGTACTTTTTTGCTGCCTCAAAGCCTTTGAGTGTATCGTCCCAATTGCGTAAATCTGTAGTGGCACCTTTGCCATGATTACCATCTATAGGCTTGGTAACCGCTGGATATCCTATTCGTTCGATGGCTTCCTTTAAACCTTCCTCAGTATAAACAATTCTGCCGCGTGGCACTGGAATTTCTGCCGCCTCCAACAAATTCTTTGTCTCTTCTTTGTCGCAAGCAATATCAACTGCAATACTACCAGTGGTGCTTGCAATGGTTGCCCTAATTCTTCTTTGGTTTACGCCATAACCTAACTGAACCAATGAATGACGATTTAATCTAATATAAGGTATACCCCTGGCAACCGCCTCATCCACTATGCAGCCTGTGCTTGGCCCCAAGCGCTCGTCTTCTCTAATTTCTCTGAGGTTTTGAATGTCTTCTGCTAAATCATATTCTTTTCCATCAATCAAGGCCTCTGCAATTCTAACCGACGCCTTTGCAGTGTAAATTCCTGCCTTTTCTTCCATGTAGCTAAATACTACATTATACACGCCATCCTTTCCTGTACTACGGGTTCTGCCAAAGCCACATTCCATGCCAGCCAAAGTTTGCAATTCCAATGCAATATGCTCAATTACATGGCCCATCCAGGTACCTTCTTCTACCCTTTGAAAAAAACCACCCGCTGTGCCTACCGAACAACGATGCGAATACATGGTTGGAAACATGGTTTGCAAACGCGCTCTAAAGCCTTCTATTAAGTTAGTAGGCCTTTGCTCCATGTCTTCTAGATCTAAGCGCATTTGGATTAATTTATGGCGCTTTACACTCCAGTAGTTGGGGCCGCGCATCACTTTTATGTCAAGTATTTTCATAGACAGATAGTATTATTTTATGGAAAAAATAGAGGCTATATAATGTCAAAACCTATATTTGCCCGCTAAACGATAATAAATAATAAATTGGAATTACCAAAAGGAAAACTGGTATCAGTTGGTGGTGCAGAAGACAAAGGCACCGATTTAGAAGAAGGATTTGTTCAACGTAATAGATTAAATTTCTTTGAATTAGGCATCCTAAAACGCATCGTAAATGAGGTGGGTGGGCCACAAAAACATATCGAAGTAATTACCACGGCATCTTCAATTCCAGACGAAGTAGGCCAAAATTATTTAGATGCTTTTGGCAAAATTGGCTGCACCAACATCGGTATTATGGACATTCGCAAGCGCGAAGATGTGCAAAAACCAGAATACATTGAGCGCATCAGAAAAGCCGATGGGGTAATGTTTAGTGGAGGCGACCAACTTCGTTTAACTAGCATATTTGGTGGCACCGAAATCTATCAGATACTTCACGACAGATATTTGGAAGAAGAAAATTTTGTCATTGCTGGCACAAGTGCTGGGGCAATGGCCATGAGCAATACCATGATTTATCAAGGAAAAAGCGACCTCGCACACTTAAAAGGCGAAGTAAAGCTCACCACCGGTTTGGCTTTTATTGGCAATGTTATCATCGACTCTCATTTTGATAAACGCGGACGTTTTAACCGTTTGGCACAAGCCGTTGCAAGTAATCCTCAATGCACTGGCATTGGGCTCGGAGAAGATACAGGTGTTGTAATTACTGAAGGAAATCAACTAGAGGTAGTGGGTAGCGGTGCTGTTGTTATTGTAGATGGACGCGACATCCTTCATACCAATATTACAGATGTAGGCCTTGGCGAACCAATCGCAGTAGAAAACTTAAAAGTGAGCATCATGGTAAGGGGAAATAGGTACCTACTCAAACAAAGAAAATTCTTGGCCAATGTAAATGCAATGGCTTAATCTTTATAGATGGCGGTTTGAACCGAAGCGTTTGCGTCTGTCCAAGCACGATACATCCCTTCGCTATTAAATGGCAGGACTATATTTCCCGCATAATCAATAGCCACCAATCCGCCCTCTCCGCCCATTTTTACCAACTTTTCATTCACCACTACTTTACAAGCTTCCGCTAAACTCAGGCCTTTATATTCCATCAAACAACTGATGTCGTATGCCACAACAGCCCTAATAAAGTATTCGCCGTGGCCCGTGCAACTAATGGCACAGGTTTGATTGTTGGCATAAGTGCCAGCTCCAATCATAGGTGTATCGCCCACCCTTCCAAATTTTTTATTGGTCATACCACCTGTGCTTGTTGCGGCAGCTAGATTGCCGTGTTTGTCTAATGCCACTGCACCAACTGTTCCAAACTTCTTTTCGCCTTGTTCAAGTGTGTCTGAATGGTCTAATTGGTATTGATCGGTATCCTTTACTGCCAGCCATTGCTGGTGTCTTTCTTCGGTGAAAAAATACTCTTTTGGTTCAAACCGAAACCCATGAAGCTTGGCAAATAACTCTGCTTCTGGCCCACTTAAAAAAACATGACCTGATTTATCTTTAATAAGTCTTGCCAAAGAAACAGGGTTCTTAATATGGCTAACTCCACTAACAGCTCCAGCTTCCAAATTGCTGCCATCCATGATAGAGGCATCCATTTGGTGGGTACCATTATGCGCAAATACAGCCCCCCTACCTGCATTAAACAAAGGGAAATTCTCCAAAGATATAACCGCCGCCTCTACCGCGTCTAAAGCAGTGCCACCTGTTTGCAAAATGTTTAAGCCGGCTTGCGTAGCATTAGCCAAAGCGGTTCTATAGGCTAGTTCTTTTTCGGGTGTCATGAGTGAGGGTAATATGGTGCCCGCACCACCATGAATGGCTATACCAAAATTTGTCATGTTGCAAACATAAATGAATGATTGATTATCCGCACTAAGCGCCCAAGTGCGATTCGAATATTGCCCTTAATAATTCAGGGGAAATAGGCTTTTCTATGTATTGGTCTTCTAAGTTAAATGATTTTGCCAGCAGTCTATCTTCTTTGCTGGCAGAGCTTGTAACAATAAAAATACTTAACTTTTGCAGTAAGCCTAATTTCTTAAGTTCGGTTAACATCGTCCATGCATCCCAATCTTGCATGGTGATGTCTAAAAGAATAATATCCGGCAGGCTGCTACCCTTTTCTAATCTTAAAAGCAACTCATCATAAGCAGTTCTACCATCTTCAAAGGCAGTTGTTTTTTCAACCATGCCAGTAATCTGCGTGAACTTCTCTGCTAAAAAAATCAGGGTAGTATCATCGTCTACAATCATTACCTCTTTAATGCTTTTCATAGGGTAGTATCAGTTTAAAAGTGGTACCTACATTCAGTTTACTCTCAACCATTATTGAGCCTCCCATGGCCTCGGCTTGTTGCTTGGCCATAAATAATCCTAAGCCTTTAGAGTCTTCTCTAAGATGGATGGTTTTATACATGCCAAATATTTTCTCGCCATATTTCTCTAAATCTATCCCTATACCATTGTCTTCAAAACATAGGTGTAGATATGTATAATTGTCTTGGGCGTATATGCGCAAATAAGAGTCTTTTCGGGCGTCACAAAACTTAATAGCATTGGTAATCATGTTTAAGGTAATGCTTTCCAAAAACGCTGGCACTGCCTTAATCATGAGCTCAGGGGTTAAGTCTAGTTTAATGTTTACTTTGGCATTATTAGCTAAGGCACAAGTACTGTTCACAGCGCTGGCAACAATGTCATTTAAGTTAACCTCTACCCACTCTTCTTCCTTCACTAAATTCACATCCAACACATGGTTTAGATGGGTGATAGTTTCATTTAGGTTTTCAGACGTTTTCATCACCATCTTTAAATAAGGGTGCTCAAACACCTCGGGCGACTCTATTTTCAATAACTTTAATAGGCCTTCCATATTGGCTGTATGCGACCTAAGGTTATGCGATACAATATGGGTAAAGTTTCTAAGTCGCTTATTATGCTCCTCCTCTGCCTTTAACAAATTCTCTATTTTTTCAAGATTTTCTATAGAAGTGGTAATGTCTGTAATGATACCATACCATAGAGTGCTCCCATCCTCCATTAGCTGTGGTCGAGCATCACACCTGCACCAACGCAGGCCTTTGGTGGGAAGAATCACTTTAAAAACACTATGAAAAATAGTTTGGTTTCTAGCAGATTCAAAAATCTCATTGGATACCCTATCAATGTCTTCTGGATGCAAACGATTAAAAACCAAGCTGGCATCCTCGGTTAACTCGTGCGGATGGTATTCATAAATATCATACATGCCCTCACTTGCAAACGGAAAACAAGAATGTCCATCTGGATAAAGCCTATATTGATACACTACCCCAGGAACTTGCTCCAATAGCTTTTTAAGCATGTGGTAGGTTTCATCCAACTTGCTCTTGGTAGCCAAAGCTTCGCTAATATCAATTACATTGCCTAATACATAAATTTCATCCCCAATTTGAATTTTACTATGATAAATCTCCACGGGAATTTCCTTGCCGTCCTTTGATTTATGTGTTCCAAAAATGTTTGATGGCGTGTTCAATGGTAACTGCAACCAGATGGCTAAAATCTCTTGGTGATTTTGATAGGTAACATCCAAGTTGAGGACATTCATTTCATAGAATTCCTCCCTTGAGTAGCCAAGCATCTTTACTGCAGTAGCATTGGCAAATACAATTTTACCCGATAAGGTAGCAAGATATACCGCCACTGGAGAATTTTCCAATAAAGGCAATAAGCTGTCCAAACCAGCTATACTGTTGAGATTTGAGTCGGGCATACCTAAGCGTTGCTACGAGCAAATCTAAACCGATAAATCAAAAATAAAAATGATTTCGCTTAGCTTACCATTCTGCTCCCGGATCTATTCTAAACACCTCGCTCATCTCTTCTACCAAAGGCTCTAAGTGAGCGGTATGTTTGCCGTATCTTCCTCCAATTACACCCTTCCAAGTATCCTGAGAAGGTATCATTAAACCTGCTTTTAAAATTTGTGGTGTAATTGCCGTTAACCATTTGTCAAACAAGGCTTGTTCGCCTTCAAAAACACCCGTTTGCTTAAGTTCTTCTTCAAACGGACCCGCCTCAAAAATACCTAAGGCATAATTCCAAGCTTCATTCAAAGCGTTTTGCATGCGGGTATGGCTTTCTTGGTTGGCAGAACCCAATTTCACTACCCAAGTATTGGCATGAAATACATGGTATTTAATTTCACCTTTTACTTTTCTAGCCACTTTTGCCAATGGCTCATAGCTAGATTGTGCTAGCATCTCAAACCTTAATTGGTCTGCATGGTCAAATAAGAAATGTCTGATTAAGCTAAAATCGTATTCGCCATTAGGCAATTCAACCAATTGGCAATTATGAAACTGTCCTGCACTTCTGGCAAAAGCCACCGTATCGGGTTCTTGTTCGCCCAATTCGTGCAACAATTGAAACAAAGCTTGTGATTGACCAATCTTATCCTGTGCCATACTAGAAAAGGAAATGTCTTCTTCTAAAATAGGACCTAGGCCAGTCCATTCACTGTTGCGGTGTCCGATAATTAAAAGGTCGTCGGCCATTTTGTAGAGTAGCTCTTTAACTGCATTAGTATTCATAAGTTGATAAATTAATAGTATCGTAAGGTTGATTTAAAAAAGAAAAATAGCGCGGATTTAATTCACTCACCTTCCTGTCGCGCCACCAGTTGGTGTATAAAAAAGCATCTGATTCTTTTGCATGTATGAGGTTCTCATCGGCGTTGGCCAGGTATAGGGTTACCGATTTTCCGTTAACAATGGTACTGCGCATAAGCACATCAGCGGCTGTGGCCCACCAATATCCTCGCCACACATTTGGAGCTAAAGGCTGCAAGCTATACACCTTATAAGTTTGTTTGGCTATGCAATCTTTTACCAATTTGTCGATGGCCATTAACCTTGGCCTAAACTCTTTGTGTCCTACAAAATTAATTTGCCACAGGCTAAAGCCTAAAAATGCAAGCAGAAACCAAGTTAACAATCGCGTGTAAATGCCTTGTCCAATAAACAGGCTAGAAGCGCCCATTGCCAACATGCTAAAGGTAGGCATATAGGCCTTTTCCATCATCATTTGAGAATCGCCATGATAAAAGGTGGCAGCTGCCAAAGCAGTAAAACCAAGAATAGACACGCCTAAAAAACCCGCCAACAGCCATGCCCTTTTTTGAACAAAATAGGCCGTGCTTAAGCCAAAAAGTAATATTGGCCAGATGTATAAATGAGGCCTTTGAACCATAAATGAAATTGAATTCCATTTAAAAAAGTCTTTCCATTGCTTGATGGCTTCGAATAAATTTTGATATTGAGCAGCATCATAATTTCCTTCATTGAGCTTAGAGCGCAATACAGAAAAAATAGCCAAAACAATTACCAAGATAAAGGCCCAATATTGCTGATAATTTTGGGTTTGTAAAACATGCCAAACCAACGCAAAAGCTAGCATAAACACTGCGGCTGGGTGGGCAAACAAGGCAAGCAAAAAAGCAGGTATGGCAATGCTTAATTTAATCGTTTTATGTCGGGTTGAACCAAGACAGGCAAAAAACAAAAGGCTCCAGGCAATGGCTTGATGCGTTTCTGTAACAGGGTGATAAAAGCTGTGCGACACACCTAGTAATAAAGAAAATACCAGGGCAATGGCTACTTGTTCTTGCTTCAAAATCCTTTGGATCAAACCGAAAACTAAAAGGTATAATAAGATATAGGATGCCGAAAAAGAATGCAATACCCATTGTAAACTAGCCCCTACTTTGATAAACAGCCATGGGAAAAATTGGGGCACCATCGAGCTGTAACGTTGCTCTGCTACACTTGGCCACTCTGCATTTACCAAATTAAAAAAGAAGGCGCTGCTATCGGTATTTAAAATGCGCTCGTGCGCAAAGTATAAAGACAACACCAAACACACCAATAGAGATAACAAGCTTAGCCATAGGGCTGCTTTACCTTGATGGTATGGTTGGTGTTGCAACAAGAATTAAGCCTTAACAGATTTCTTGTATTTGTTAATTTTATCCATCACCTTATA
>CAYUDC010000046.1:11401-18650 GCA_964443415.1 uncultured Chitinophaga sp.
ATGACGCGTTTAAATTCATCCCAATCTGGCTCGGTATATTCCCATTTACCCGTTTCTTCATTTTTACGTAGATTGGCATCTGGCACTGTTAAACCTAAGTCCCAAATTTTAGGAACATACATGTTTAAGAACTGCTGACGCATATCGTCGTTAGTAGCCATTTTAACTTTCCAACGCATTAAGATTTCGGTATGGTTAGAGATTTTATCGCTTGGGCCGAAGAAATGCATAATGGGCGGCCACCAGCGGTTAAGGGCTTCTTGAACCATCTTACGTTGCACAGGTGTTCCTGTTGCCAAGGTTACTACATTATCGTGACCGTATTTTAAGTGGAAGGATTCTTCTGTACAAATTCTGTCGAGGGCTCTGCAATAAGGGCCATAGCTTCCTTTGGCATTGGCTACTTGGTTGATAATGGCACCTGCATCAATTAACCAGGCAATTACGCAAGCATCTGCCCAGGTAAATGCTGGATAATTAAACACATTGGAATATTTACTTTTACCTGTAATTAAGTCGTTAATCATGGCTTCTCTGCTTTTGCCTAATGTTTCGGCTGCACTGTAGAGTAGTTGTCCGTGCCCAACCTCATCCTGAACTTTGGCCATTAACGCAAGCTTTCTTTTAAAACCTGGTGCACGGGTTATCCAAGTACCTTCGGGCAAGGCGCCAATAATCTCTGAGTGTGCATGTTGTTCGATCATGCGAATGAGCTGTTTGCGATACTCTTTTGGCATCCAATCTTTTGGCTCAATTTTTTCACCACGGGCAATGCGGGCCTCAAATTCAGCTAGTTTTTGCGGGTCTTCACCGGCAAGAATACCAGCGGCTTTTTCATTTGGGTCGATGTAAGCGTTTCCGTACATAGTTAATTTATTTATGGGCGTTAGTAATGTTGTTTATGGTTGATAACCTGGATCTGTTACAAATTTTTTGCGAAGGCCTCCTAATACAAAATCAGAGATGTTTTTAGCTATTTCCTCGGCGCTCATCTTACCATCCGATTTATACCATTCGTTAATCCAGTTTACACTGCTTAGGATACTCAGCACGGCAAATTTTGGTTCTACCATGTCAAAAATATCTTCGTCGATGCCTTCTTTTACAATTTGTTTAAAGCCATTCTCATACTTGTTACGAAAGGATAAAAACTTCTCAAGCGACGCTTCTGGCAAGCTGCGCCATTCGTGCAAAAACACCGCACTTCTTTCTTGATTTTGGGTGATGAGTTTCACATGGTTTAAAATAGCCATGCGCAACTTTTCTTCTGCATTAAAATAAATGTCATTCACCTCTTCAATGGCCGCTAAAAACTGCTCAGCCATATCAAAGCAGATAATTTCTAGAATTTCTTCCTTTGATTTGATATGATGGTATAGGCTTGCCGCTTCAATATGCATAGCCGTAGCAATGTCTCTCATAGAGGCTGCCTGATAACCCCTTTGCCTAAAAAGCGAAGCGGCTGTTTGCAGTATTTGTGCTTTTCTATTAGTTGAATCTGGCATGTTGCCTAACATTTGTTAGACAAATATAGAAGTTATTGATTATTAGTCAAGCAAAATGTTTTTGGTTTTGATTCGACCCAAATAATTTTGACAGAAAGCAGGGAAATTTTAATGCGTGTTATGCATTTTTTAGAAACAGAAATGCCTTTTAACAACCTATGCATTTACCCAAATAGTTTTTTACTGCCTACCTTTACGCCCCAAACATGTTCGATCCAAATCAGTTTTCGCTCCCAATCGCAAGTATATTGCCCGAGACCAAACAATTACTCGCGCAAGAAAATACACTCTTAGTAAATGCGCCGCCAGGTGCGGGCAAAAGTACCTTATTGCCTTTAGCCCTCCTAAACGAACCATGGCTTCAAGGCAAAAAAATTCTGATGCTCGAGCCGCGTCGTTTGGCTGCCAAAACCATTGCCTACCGCATGAGCGATATGCTACAATCACCCCTTGGCAAAACCATTGGATACCGTGTGCGCTTAGAAAATGTAGTATCAGACCAAACACAGCTCGAGGTAATCACCGAAGGTATTCTTACCAAAATGCTTTTATCTAACAACTCCCTAGATGAGGTAGGCTTGGTAATCTTTGATGAATTTCACGAACGCAGCATCCATGCCGATGTAGCCTTGGCATTATGCAGAGAAGTTCAACAAATCCTGCGTCCTGATTTGCGTATTCTTGTAATGAGCGCCACACTAGATATGCCCAAACTCCAAGAAATGTTGGGCGCCCCAGTGGTGAAAAGTGATGGTAAACTGTTTCCGGTTCAAATACATTATACTGGCCAAAACGATTTAATGCTTTTGCCCGAAACGCTTTCACGCGTGTTGGTTCAAGCCGTAAAAGAAAACCCAGGCGATGCCTTAGCTTTTTTGCCGGGTGAAGCAGAGATAAGAAAATGCGAAGAGATTCTCTTAAAACAACTACCCGAGTTTAAGATTCATCCTTTATATGGAACTTTAAGTCAGGCCGAACAAATGGCGGCCATTTGGCCCAACAAACAAGGCAAAAGAAAGATCATCTTAGCTACCTCTATTGCCGAAACCAGCTTAACCATAGAAGGTGTTAAGATAGTGGTAGACTCTGGCTTTAGCCGCATTTCTCGGTTCGACCCAAAATCGGGTTTAAGCCGATTAGAAACCGTTATGGTTTCTAAAGATGCTGCCGACCAAAGAGCAGGGCGCGCCGGACGTTTAGCCCCCGGTGTTTGCTACCGCATGTGGACGCCTGCCACCCAAGACCGTTTGGCCGAACATCGATTACCCGAAATACTCGAGACCGATTTAACCGCAGTTTGTTTAGATTTATTTGCTTGGGGCGCCAAAGATATCAACCAATTGTTATGGCTTACCCCTCCACCTGCTGGGGCTTTAAACCTAGCCATCGACACCTTGGAGCAATTAAATGCCATCGATAACAAACACATCACCCCACATGGTAAACAACTGCAAGCCATGGCTTGTCATCCACGAATGGCACATATGTTATTGCTGGCAAATGATGCCTCGTCTAAGCAACTTGCCTGCGACATTGCCGCCTTGCTAGACGAAAGAGACCCTTTGGGCAAAGAAGCAGGGATAGATTTAAGCTTACGAATAGACGCCCTAAGAAGGTACCGAAACGCCAAAAGCGGTGGCAACAGAATGGCTCGCATAGCCAAATTAGCCTCCTATTATAGAAGTCTTTTGCAAGTAAATGAAGATAATAGTCCCATTGATAAATACGAGGTGGGATTGTTATTGGCCTATGCCTATCCCGAAAGAATTGCCTGCGCTAGAAATGGCAATAATGCCCAATTTCAATTGGCCAACGGAAAAATTGGTGCTGCCGGACATAAAGATGATTTGGCACATGAAAGCTGGCTGGCAGTAGCCCACATGGATACGCGTGATGGTCTTGGAAAAATTTTCTTAGCCGCCCCTCTTAATCCAAGAGATTTGTTGCCAATGGTAAAAGAAAAAGAAACCATCCTTTGGGATACCAGAAAAGGAGGTATTATTGCCAGTAACGACCTAAGAATTGGTAGCATTGTGCTACAATCTAAACCGCTCAAAGAACCTTCTAAAAACTTGGTTTTACAGGCCTTGTTAGAAGCCATTAGAAAAGAAGGAGAAAGTTTATTAAGCATCGATGCTAACTTTGAGCAGCTCATTTGCCGTATGGCTTGTTTGTTTATTTGGAATAATGACCCTTCCTGGCCCAAATATACCGTATCTAGCCTATTGCAAGACCCTAGTTGGTTAACACCATTTCTTGATAACATTAAAAAACCAGAAGACTTTAAGAAAATCAACCTCAAAGAAGCCTTGTTAAGCAGCTTAAGTTGGGAGGCACAACAAGCTTTAGAAAATTTATGCCCAGAAAGAATAAAGGTTCCTACAGGTTCTAACCTAAGTATTCAATACTTTTCGGAAGGAGAAGCGCCTATGCTTGCAGTTAGATTACAAGAAGTGTTTGGCCTAAGCGATACGCCAGCCATCAACAATGGAAAAACCAAATTGGTACTGCACCTGCTTTCGCCCGGGTATAAGCCAGTGCAAGTAACTACCGACTTACATAGCTTTTGGAACAATACTTACCATGAGGTTAAAAAAGAACTCAAAAGACGCTATCCTAAACACGCCTGGCCAGACGACCCATGGAATGCCGAGCCAGTGCGCAAAGGAAAATCTGAGCGCTAGTCTTGCTTGAGTACTTTAAAAGTTTGACTTCCTGCTTTGCTCACTATCGTCATGCAATAAACACCTGCTTTCAAACCATCTAAGCTTAAACTAACTTGTTGTGCATTCACAAAAGTTGGTTCAACCATCACCTGCTTTCCTTGCATATCCGTTAACCATACTTGTTCTATCTTCTCTTTTTGAGATAGCACAAATAACTCGTTCTTAAATGGATTAGGATAAATGTTAAAGGCTTCGTTTGGCTCTACACCAACTAGAGATAAAGGCAAATTAGATTGGAGCCTTTTAGTGGTATAGATTACATATTCGCCTGGCGCAAGGTTGATGGTTTGCTGCACATTGGCTGCAATAGAATCTCCTGTCATATAATTATACCACCAATTGCTGCTTTGAGCGTTTAACGTGGTGGTGCTTGGCACCAAATCAAAGTTTGCGGCAATTACTACATTCATAGAATCGTGGGTAATGCGCAAAGCTTTTACCATACCAGCTACATCATACACATAATTATCAGATTGCAAGGCTTCATGCTGCTTTAGCCTTGCCATGGCGGCAACTTCGTGGTACACTCTCATGCGTTTAGCATCTGTAATATACTGCCAACGGAAGGGTTTATTACCTGTTCTTCCGTTGGTATTAATAGAAACTTCATAACCCAACTCTCCTCCTTGCCACAACATTTTTGGACCTTTTAATGGCAGCAACAAGGCATGATAAGCAGCTACTCTTCTCAAGGCATTGTCTAAGGTTTTGGTGCTATAATTGGCATTGCTATTTCCGTAGGTAAGCGTGGTAAACATCACACGCTCTTCGTCGTGACTTTCGGCATAGGTAATTAAATTAGGCGACGCAAAGCTGCGTGTTTTGTAATTTCCCCAGCTCAAGTTGGCTTTGCTGTTGTTATATCCCATCATGGCTTCTGCATAATTTTCGGTCATTTTGCCCCATAGCATAAAGCCCATGTCTGCCAATACTTTCTCTTCTGAGTTATCGCCCAAGTGCTCTAAAATTAAATAGGCATCGGGGGCATATTTTAATATTTCGGTTCTAATTCTATTCCAAATATTCACCCTTGATTGGTCAAAAGCATTCCAAGCAGCCACATCGGTACCAGTATTCTTTTGGGTAAAGCCTTTAGATAAATCAAAGCGATAGCCATCAATTTTATACTCTTCAATCCAGTATTTAATAACCCTATCGGTAAAATTTTGTACCACGGTGGCTTCATGGTTGTAATCGTACCCTACCCCAAACGGATGGCGATCAGTTTGGTTAAACCAAGGGTTTTGGGCGGTAGGCTGTCCAAACTGACCAGCAGCAGGATTAAAATACATACGCACTTGTGGGTTCTGACCAAAAGAGTGATTGAGCGCAATGTCTAAAACTACCGCTATGCCTTCTTTATGGCAAGCATCTATAAAGGCTTTTAAATCGTCTTTGGTGCCATAATATTTATCGGGGGCAAAGAAAAACATAGGGTTATAACCCCAACTCTCGTTTCCTTCAAACTCCATAATAGGCATGAGTTGTATACAGTTAATGCCCAAGTTTTTAAAATAACTTATGGTATCTTTTAATGTTTTATAATCGTGCTTGCCTACAAAGTCTCTCACCAACAATTCGTAGATAATTAACTTATCCTTGTGTGGCTTGGTATAGTTGGTGGTGGTCCAGTTAAATGGCGTTTGCCCTGTTTGCAACACCGATACAATCTCGGTAGTTTTGCCTGTTGGGTAAGGCTTAAGATTAGGGTAGGTTTCTTTTGATATCCACTGATCGTTCCATGGGTCTAAGATTTTGTCTGCATATACATCTGCCACACGCATTTGCCCTTCATCAATCACGTATTGAAAGCCATATTCAACCCCTTTGCTTAAGCCAGTTACAGTAATCCAATAGCGCGAATTGTCAGGGGTTTTGTTCATGAGCATTTCGGGCATAAACTCCCAATTGGTAAAGTCTCCAATTACATAAACGAACTGTTTAAGAGGTGCAAATAATTGCAAAATAACCGTGCTATCATTGATATAATTAATGCCATCTTTGGTGCCAGCAGGGGCCATGGCAATATTGGGTGTCCCTCTTTGTAAGATATAGCTCGTATCATAAGCCATTTGTCCGTTGTTGTTACCTTGCAATACAAGGTTTACTCGGTTTGAACCAAAGGATGAAAACACAGCAGAATAAGAAAGAACACTATCATTACTTACAGAAACAATCTCTGTTCCATTAGCAAAAAGTTTAAGGTTACTTTTAGCAGATGCGTTAGCCGATACCCTTACTGTATCGCCCGCATTATAAAAGGTGGCTTTAAGCGGCGAAGCCATTTTAACTTGGTAAACACCTTGGTTAATATCAATAAAGATATCGCCATTGCTGGTGGTTTTGCCCGTTTTGGTTCCTGTAGCGTTTCTAAACACAAAGGCCAATTTTAACACCGTTTCATTAGCAGGTATGCCATAATAGGTTCTAATATTCCCAATATTTAAAGTATATTGGTTGGTAGAACCCACCCTTGTTAATAAGGCCTTAGGCAGGTTGGTGGTCCAATCGGTGAGCACATATTTCCAATCGGTACCAGAGGTGCTGGCACTGGTAATAACACCAGTATGCGCATAGATAACAGATTCGCCAAGTAACCCCGCATTTCCTTGTGAGGCATCAAAGGTTATCACAACATTGTTATCATTTGCCGTAGCAAAGGTGGGAGAAATGCTAATAAGTTGTTGGGCAAATACACTTACATTAATACATAGCAATGCCGCTAGCCATAGAAGTTTTTTCATACACTTAAAATCAAATTGGGTTTATTGAACCAAACTACAAATTACTAGTAATAATTTGAAATGTCTATGTTAGGCGAAAAAGATGGATGTTTTTTGACGGAAGCTTATACTACTAAATTTAACTTAATTTAAAGTTTCTAGTGCTGTATAATGGTTCAACCAACATCACAGTCTTATGAAAAAGTACTTTACCCTATTGTTTTGCTTGTTATTTATAGGCATAATTTCTCCAATGAATCTATTAGCATCTCTATCAAAATCCATTGATAAGCCT
>CAYUDC010000047.1:0-18495 GCA_964443415.1 uncultured Chitinophaga sp.
TCGCTCATATGTTGTTTTTTGATAACCGAGGCAATTTAATAAAATCCCTTAAAAGAAAAGAGGCTGCCTTCATTGGCAAGCCTCTTTTTACTTTTTTTGACCCAATATAGAGCCTGTTTAATCAGGTATGATCTTATTTTATTGTTTAGTAAAACTCTTCACAGCGGTTTTGCCAGTATTGGTTTTTAACTCTATGAAATAAGTGCCTGCCATTAACTCTGCAACTGAAAGTTGAGTGTTATCTGTGGATGGTTCAAAAGCAGTTAAAATCACTCTTCCATAAATGTCGTACACTCTAATATTTTCTAATAATTCATTACTTTCTACATTGATAGAATTAGATGCTGGGTTTGGATAGATTTTTAATTTTAAGTCTTTTTCTAGCGCATTTTCTATTCCAACTAATATCACATTCATGGCAGCGCTTGTATTGGAGCAGGAGTTGGTATCTGAAACTACCACGGTATAATCACCATCTTGGGTTGCTGTATAAGTTTGACTGGTTTCACCACTTAAGTTTATGCCATTTCTCTGCCACTGATAATTAGCAAAAACTTGGGTAGAAAGCTGATTGCCGTTTCTAGAAATGGTAGGTTGTGGCAAACTATTTACTACCAAGGTAAGTGTGAGGATAGAATCGCAACCCGCTGTGCTTACTAGGGTATCTACATATTGGCCAGCCTGAGTTATTTCTTTACCATTAAAGTTATAACTTTTGCCCTGGCATATAGCCACAGAGGCGCTTCCTAGTACAAAGTTGTTTACACTAAGGTTTAAAACGATAAAGCTGTCGCATCCTTCCACACCAGTTAGGGTATCGAAATATTGACCAGGCTGGTTAATTTGTTGACCTTTGAAGGTATAGCTTTGGCCGCTGCAAATTCCTGCATTGATCACTTTTTCCAGCTTAGGTTTCACCATAAAATCTAGTGATACAATAGAATCGCAGCCTAAAACATTTTGCAGGGTATCTCTATAGACTCCACTTTGGGTTAGCGTTACACCTTTAAAAATGGTGCTTTGTCCATAACATACACTACGAGATAGAGGAGTAGCGCTGGTAGGTTTTACGGTTACGGTTACTAGAGCGGTATCTCTACAACCATTGTTTAGTGAGGCCACAGCCCTGTAGGTAGTGGTTGTTAATGGAGAAACTGTCAGTTTAGATTGGTTGCTGCTCGATTGAACCCAAGAATAAGTATCACCTCCACTTGCTGTAAGTTCGATGCTTTTACCTGCACAAATACTTGCAGATGCAGGAGTGATGGTGGCTGTTGGAGAGGTTTTTAACGTGATGTTTAATGCAGTTCTGGCACTCACACAATTTCCTGAACTTGCTTCTACATAATAAGTTGTATTGGCAAAAATAGCAGGAGTTTTAAATGAATTGCCGCTATCTAACGCATTACCACCTGTAGGCTGGGCAAACCATTTAAGAGTGCCTGTACCATTAGCAAATAAAGTGGTGGTTTGTCCTTTGCAAACAGATAAATTTCCACTTGGTGTGCTGTTTACGGTGGGTTGGTTCAACCCGATAGAAATAATATTTGACAGAATATTACAAGTTGTAAGTGTGTCAAATCCTACTTGATTGGCAATAGATAATGGTGCATTTAAGTGGGTGTTGACATTGCCATTTGGGATGCTGCTAAAGGTTCTGGTTACCGTATAGGCACATCCATTGGGCGTAATTAATCTAAAGGTGATATTGGTATTTGCCGAAACACCGCAAACACTTGCCAAATAGGTGAGTTGAGTTGGATCTATGCTTGCTGGCGAACCAAATGGTCCGTTTGCTACACTGGCCGAGATGGTTCCAAAATGCAGCCAGCTTTCTGTAGTGATGTTAAAGGTGTAGCAGTTGTTACCATACATGGTTGGATTTTTAGAAATTCTCACTCCTGCTGCGGTATTACAAGCAGTATTTACTGTATTAGTAAAAGTGGCTTGATATTGTCCACAGGTTGCATTTGTAAAGTTAATGGTTCCGGTGCTATTGCTTTGCGCAACTACTTGTCCATCTCTTTTTAATACGTAGGAGTCAAATAGATTATAAGCGGTGATGGTATTTCCAGAAACGTTAATAGTTCCTGATGGGGCGTAGGTAAAATTGATGTTTATAGGTGTTCTAGGTGAAGCGCAGTTTCCTAAGCCAGATTGTACATAGTAGGTAGTGGTGCTAGTATTGTAATTTCCAGCGATGGTGGTAAGCGCAGTATCACCAATTTGATAAGCCGTTCCACCAGTTGGAACATTAAACCAATATAAAGGGGCATTATGCTGCGACGTTGCAGACAGCTTTACTGTTTCTCCTGTGCATAAGGTAGGTAAGCTGCCGGTGGTATTGGTAGGAGCTACCGAATATGCGTTGTAAACCTGAACTGGAAAAATTTCTTGTTTGGTACAAACCCCATTTTTAGAAGCGGTAAAAATGTAGGTTCTTGAACTGGTTAACACGGGAGTGTTATGCACCCAATTTTGAGAAACAATAGTTCCATTATAGGTCCAGCGCATGCTGTCGGCATTGGTATTCACGATTAATTGAATAGAAGAACCCGAACAAACAAATAGCCTATCTGAGGGCATAATATTTGTGATTGTAAAATCTCCGTTCACCTTAATATTTACAGGGATGCGGTTAGAGCTTTGGGGATTTGAACAATTATTAAAACTCTCCACAAAAAATGTATTGATGGCGGGTTGTCCTAGAGTTGAATTGTTTTGAAGTGGCGGTGTGAGGAGTGAATCACCGGTCCCTAAAAGATTTCCCCCACTTGCAGCATCATACCATCTGAGTAAACCTGCACCTTGGGCTGATAAAATGAGCTTTGTTCCGATGCAATATATTTTTGTGGTATCGGTAATAATTTGTGGAGCAGAAGGAACAATGGAGGAGTTTACATTTACTGTAAATGGTAATCGTGCTGATTTACAATTTACGCCTGCTTCTGCGTAAAACGTTGTGGTGCTGGTTAAGCTTGGAGTAACAAAACTATTGCCTGTTCCTAAAGATGTGCCTCCTGAGGCTGTGCTAAACCAATTTACTACCGAATCACTTTGAACATTAAGTGTGGTGGTATTGCCAGAGCAAATGCTAAGATTTGCGGCCGGTGTGTTGCTTATGGGAGTAGGTGGAATACAGGATGAATAGAGGGCAATAGCCTGTTGGTCTGTTAAAGCACCAGAATATATTTTTAATTCATCAATTGAACCGCTAAAATAGTTTGTACCGCCACTTTCTGTGAGACCAAGGCGGAACAAATTAGCATTGTTCACCGTATTTTTTGTGATGTTTTGTGTACCTAATAGCACCCCGTTTACGTAGATTTTAGAGGCTGTTCCGGTATAGGTAACCACTAAATGAAACCATGAGCTTGTATTAAAAGTAGCGGCTTTTGAATGGCTAGGAGCAAAGTGAATTATATCTGATGGTTTAATATACATTCCTTCTGGAGCATTTGAAGTACCATAGTTATAAACGAAGTTAAAATCTGTTCTTATTACATCCATCTTTACCCAAAGGGCAATGGTTCTAGCGGTGCTACCCAATGGCAAACCTGTTAAAGTAGCTGTAGTGCCAGTATTATTAAGCTTAATGGCTGTATTGGGGTTACCAAATCTACCATTTGTAAAGCTAACATTGGCGTTTGAAAATGTGCCAGAGCCAACAGTTGCACTAAGTGAATTGTTGAAGCCGAAGTCGTAAATGAGGGTTTGTGATTTTGCGGCCAAAGTTGCTATTACTATGCCTATAAGTAATAGTAAATGTTTAAATCTTATGTTTTTCATGTTTATTAATTTCTTTGACTGCAAACAAAATGCACCCATAATGATTAAATCTGGCTACTTTATGAATCTAGGCTTTTGTAAAATGAAACTAGGATTTGAGTTAATGAAGTTTTATTTATTGATTGTAGTTGCTTTTTTTGAAGTATTAAATACCCTTAGCGCCCTTCATAAACTCATATGTGTGTTTAATGTGCCATTTTAAGTGTTTTATAAAACGCCACTATATTGATTTTTATAAAATTTATATTTGAATTCTATTCAAGTATTTTGAGATTTAGACTATCCATAATTCTTTTTGCTTTTGCAAGTTTGCTTTATGCGCAGCAACCATATTCATTTAGCTTAGATATTGCTAAAGGTTTGCCTTCCAATGCGGTTTACAGCATTAAGCAAGATAAATTGGGCTTTATTTGGATAGCAACTGACGAGGGCTTGTTTAGGTATGATGGGATTAACTTTACTGCTTATCAAAGTAATAGTCAAACCTCCAAGGCTGGCAGTAATATTTTAATTGAAGCAGCTAGTGGAAGAGTATGGTACCAAAATTTCGATGGCTTTTGTTACTATGTGCAGGACGGCAAATTGACTGGATTGAAACAGAACAAGTCGATGGGTTTTTTTCCTTTTGGTTTAACCCAACATCATTTGTTTGTAAACCAGCAAAATGGCATTGATGTTTTTGACTTGAAAACGTTAAGCCTTATCAAAACCATACCATTTCCATGCAAGCTAGTCAAGCATTCTGGTTCGAACCAAGGTTATTTTTACCTTATTGGCGATCAATCATTGTATAGGGTCAACCCAGACTTGCAGATAGAGGAGTTGCCATTTAAACTACCAAGCAATGAGCAGGTGCATCAGGTTTTTCCTACAGACTCTTCTGTTTTTATTGTTTCTAAGCACAATGAAAACAGACAATATTATGAACTTACGCTTGGTGGAGCACTTTTGAATAAGCATAAATGGACTTCTGAATTTATTCAGGGCTTAGTCCAATTTAAGCAACAAACATGGGTATTATCAGCGAGAGGAGCTAAGGTAAAAGAACCAAGAAGGGAATTTAATTTGTTTCCAGACCTTAGTGTTTCATGCGTCTTTAAAGATAAACACCAGCATTTTTGGATTGGCACAACTAATAAAGGTATATTGTTATTACCTAACCTTAATACTAAGTTTCTTTCCTTAGCACCCTTTGAGCCCTCTGTGGTTTTGCCAAACCCCACTGGGTATTATATTTTTACTAAAAAGGATGAATGTTTAAAGCTAGATAAACAGAGCAATGCGTTAGAAAAAATATATCAGAACAAAGGAAATTCATCTGCGTATTATGCCTATTTGGATCATCAAAATCAAAATATGTTTGTGTCATCCTTGGGCACCACAGCTTTTCTGCGTTCAAATTTTTCAGAACCAAAGTTTAGCAATGCAGCCATAAAAGAAATTGTGAAGCTTGATGAAAAATATTATGCCTTTGCTTCCAGCGGTAATGCAGGTATTTTTCTATCGCCTACTGCAAATATAAAGCAGATTTCTATTTGGGATTCTTTATTTAATGCCCATAAAGTGTCGGAAAGGGATGCTTATTTTATCACTGATAGTCGAGCAAAGTCTGTGGCTTATGATGCCCACAGTAGGGCAATTTACTATGCAACCAATAATGGACTTTATAAAAGAACGCTTCAACACCAAAGTGAGGTTTTGCTATCCAACAAGCATATTTATGCTAGTAAATTAGTGGCAAGCAACTCAAAATTATATGCACACCTTCCTAATGGAGAGCTTGTATTGTTCATAGCGGATAAGCAAGCAGGAATATTAAACACCTTGCCTAGCATCGGCATTGAAAACATTAAGCGTGTTAAACAATTTGGGAATCAACTTTGTGTGATTGGAGATCAAAAGGTGCGTATAGTTTCTTTGACTGAACCGAGCCAGAGTTTAGGTGAATTAGCCCTTAAATTTAATTACAATGAGATCAATGATATTTTTTTAGAGCACAAACATGCTATTGTGCTCACCCAAAATGGTTTGATTATTAGTCCAATCTCAAAATCCATTGCCACTTTTTCACCGAGTGATTTTGTTGTTCACAAAGTTACTATCCATAATACCGCATATGATTTTAATAAAGAGTTAGAGCTCAGTAATACTCAAAATAACATTGTCATTCATTTTTCATTATTGGATTATATAGGGTCAAACAGTGGAAAAATAGCCTATTCCATTAACAATGAAGATTGGGTAACACTTATTCCAAAAAGTAGGAGCATAGAGTTTGCTTCGCTATCTCCTGGAATCTATCATATTAAATTTAAAGTAAATGAGACAATCATTGAGCGTGCAGGTATGCTCTTAAAAATCAATAAACCGTTTTGGTTGCAATGGTGGTTTATAGTATTGCTGGTGTTAAGTATAGGGTTTATTTTAGTTTCTTATTACCGTTGGCAAATAGGATTATTATTGCATAAGAACAAGTTGATAACTGAAAAGATGGCCTTAGAAAATGAGCTCAATAAATCGGTGCTTACCTCTATCAAGTCTCAAATGAATCCACATTTTTTTTATAATGCTTTGAACACTATTCAGTCGTACATTTTTGTAAACGATAAGAAGAATGCGAGTACTTACTTGTCTAAATTTTCGAAGTTGACGAGATTAATTTTAGAGATGTCAGAAAAAGAGTATTTAAGGATAGGAGAGGAAATAGAAGGGTTGGAGTTATATCTTTCTTTAGAGAAAATGCGCTTTGAAGACAATCTTGATTATACCATTTATGTTGCACCAGAGATAGATGTGGATTTGTTTAAAATTCCACCAATGTTAATCCAGCCTTATGTAGAAAATGCCATTAAACACGGGTTATTGCATACTAAAAAGGAAAGAAAATTGCGCTTAATGTTTACATTAAAAGACAAAAGATTTTTAGAGGTAATCATAGACGATAACGGAATAGGCAGAGAGCGTTCTGCTGCGCTTAATTTATATAAGGCGGGGAAGCATCAATCCTTTGCTAGTAAAGCCAATGAAACGCGTCTGGCTATTCTAAATAAAGACAGTTTAAACAAATTAGGAATCGAAATTATTGATAAACAAAGTACCACAGGTGAGGCTTTAGGCACACAGGTGATACTTCAAATACCCATCTACTAATGATTTATAAAGCAATAGTGATAGACGACGAAAAAAGAGCCAGAACTTTACTTAAAGGAATGTTAGATGAATTATCTTTAGGAGTGCAGGTGGTGGAGCTATGCGAGGATTTGCCAGAGGGTGTTCGAGCCATCAAAAGTCACAAACCACATTTGGTTTTTTTAGACATTGAAATGCCTGGGCACAGTGGCTTAGAATTACTTGATTTTTTTGATCCTAAAGAGATTAACTTCTCTATTATTTTCACCACTGCTTATAATCAATATGCCGTGCAGGCGTTTAAGTTATCTGCTATAGATTATTTGTTAAAGCCAATTGCTGTCAATGAATTGGAAGAAAGTATACAAAGGTTTAAGCAAAAGAAGTCGGAGGTTCCATCCTTTGGTATATTAAGAGAGAATCTCAATCAACCCCTTGTTTCTAAGATTGCCATAAACACTGTAAATGCCATTAAATTTATAGAAACGAATGCTTTGTTATTTATGAAAGCAGATGGAGCCTATACTCAGATTTATTTAGTAGATGATACTGTGATAACTTCAAGTAAAAGTTTAAAATACTATGAGGATGTTTTAGAGGGTTTTCCAAATTTTATGCGCTGTCATAAGTCGTACTTAATTAACTTGAATTTTGTAAGTGATTATATTAAATCTAACGGTGGCTACCTCATCTTGCACTCCAAGTATGAGGTAGCTTTATCGTCGGAAAAGTCGGAGGAGTTGCTGAAACGATTGAGTTAACTTGAGTAGATTTAAATTTAGAGACTTAAGCCAACCCCCATTTTGAGGTATAGTCCATTTTCAAGTTTTCCTACAGAGGGTCTTAAACCAAAATCTATGTTATAGAATATGCCTGGTTTTCTTCTTACTTTGTTCTTTCTTTCATCATAGAAATTAGATTGTATTAGTACTCTTAAGCCTAACCTGTTTATTTTTACATCTTCCACTTTCAACTGATCTACTTCTTTATTAGCGTTTAGATAATAGGCGTTTTCAGAAAAGTTAATTGATGGAGCAAATAAGGCCTCTACTGCCATGTATCTGTAGGTAGTAGATTTAGTTTTAAACTTTCTTTTATCTACTCCATTGAGCGTATAATGAATATTATAACTAGAGGAAGTACTACCTTGAAATCTAAACCCTATGATAGTTGAAGTAAAGGGTAAAATAAAGTCATTTGGTAATTTGGCATTGTTTTGAAATGTTACTATTTCGGAACTAGAATCGGCATTAAGCTTGTTAATAAAATTCGAATTTAAATTAGATAAGGATACTCCAAAGCCTTTTGTTTTTCTAATTTTTATTTCCTCATCAGTTTTGAAAGCAAGATAAGTAACCACTTTCGTATTAAGTGAATGATTAGAGGTCTTTTCGTCTATAAATTTAGTTCCAACTGTAGGCTGAACTTTGGTTTCAACCGTTACATCTTTAAAGTTAAATACTGCACAAAGCTGCATATTTCCGTAACCATTTAATTTTGATTCAGGAATAGCTAGTTCGTCACTATAACTTGTTAATCCGTTATTAGAAAAATCGAAAGCATAGCTGGCAGAAAAATAGAATCTTTTAGGTGCGTAAATCCCTACTAACTCTGTAAAAATACCAGGGCTGTTTACTGAGGCATCTATGCCAATATTGGCTGCGATATTATAGCTGGCTCTCATAGGGTTATCATACTTCTCTAGTATTTTTAAGGCAGTGTCGCTTCTTGATATATAAATTCTTTTGTCTTGCGCATTTAACTGGCCAAGGGTGAATGAGGTAAAAAGAAGCAAAAGCAGATATTTAGTTGTTTTCATATTTAAGTTATTTTTGGGTTTAAAAAACTTTGATTTTCTAGACCTTTTGGTTTAAACATTCGAGGTCTAAGTTTTAGGCTGTGCCTTATTTACTACAATAAGCTTTTGTGTAATCATCACTTCCTCGGCGTTGTTCAAATTGTTTGTCATCAAACACCATCGTTGATTTTGTAAAAGAAACGATCTCCATAGAATCGGGTCTATCTCCTGGTTCAATAGTTACCAGCACATCTTTTCCATTTAATTTAAGCACGTTAAAGGTACCTTCAGAATTATCAAAGGTGGTTTTGGTTTCATAAGTTCCGTTAGCATTAAAAGTAATCGTGGCATCACCTGCGTTAAAGGTCATTTGCATGGTAATGGAATCATTGGCTACGGTAAGACCTTCAAATTTGTTGATGTTCCATTTTCCAAGGAGGGCCTCTTTAGAGAAAGGAACTACGGCATTATTTTGGGTGGCTGTTTCGTCTTTTTTACATGCAACCATGGCAAGTAATAGCATTGGGATAATTAATTTTTTCATTTCTTTAGGGTATTTTATTTTAAGTGAATGTTAGAACATTTTAGTCGATGATTATTTTCTTGAAAGAGTTACCTGAGGCAGTAGACACACACACAAGGTAAATACCTTTGTTTAGGTTGGTTGTAGCTATTGAAGCTGTGTTTTGATTGATTTTTGGTTCAACCCATACCAGCTTTCCTGCTAAATCATACAGCGTGATGCTTTGAATGGATGAACCATTTTCTGTTTCAACCATAAAGAAGTTAGTGGCTGGATTGGGATAAATGCTAAGCTTTATTTCTTGTTGTTCAATCCCTAATCCACTTGGTTTAGATTGCGTTGGAATGTTAAAGAAGCCGATATGATATGTGCCAACATTTCCGCCGGTCATTGGTAGCGTAACATTTCCAAATACATTGCCTGAAGAGTAAATCCCCAACATGATTACCCTATTTTCGATGCCCACCAAGTATTCCATGGTGCTGCCCACAAGACCTCCTGCAACAGAAGCTTTTAGGTTGCCTGTTAATGTGCCATTTTTATCGTAGGTAGCAAGCCATTGTTCTGACCCTGTTGTAGCTGGGGTTCTTTTAAACTCAATACTATCACTTGGGGAAGACTGTAAGAAAATGCTACCGCTAGTGTTGCCAGCTACATATATTTTGCCACCAGAGAATACAGGACCTTTTATGCCAGCATTCGAAGCTCTGGCCCAGATTTGTTTGCCATCTGCGCCATTTATTTTCACTAGGTATCCAGAAGACGGTCTAATACCGTAGCTGCTGGTCCATTTGCTGCTTAGGCCAGTTAAATAGATGTTTGCCTCATCATCAGCTGCTAAGCCGTTAAAATTGGTAATACTATTATCGTCATCATATACTACTGCCCATTGTGCCAATCCTAGTTCGTTATATTTTACTGCGAATAAAGAACCTTGGTTATAGCTTATGGTGACATTGTTCCCAAAATCAATGGCAGTGGATACACCTACATTGAATCCAGCATAGTAAATGTTTTTTCCTTGCACCACAAGCTCTGCTGGTTGGCAAAATCCTTTAGTAACATTTACCCAATCAATAGTTCCGTCTAAGCTTATTTGAGATAGCAAGGATAGGTTGTTGCTATATTCTTGACGTGGGTAAACTACGTTATTAAACTTAAGATTTCGGCCAGTACCATGTGCAAGCCAGTACACTTTGTTATTAACAAACTTAACTGATATGCCTTTGTCTGTTCCAGTTGAATAGTTATCAAATTCACCTAAGCGGTGCCACCATACTTTTCCTGAAGCATTTACGCGTGCAACAAATGCATCGGATGAATATAATCCTGGGCTTCCAGCAACATAGTTAGGTGCTAAAGAGTCGTTCCCGTAGAATAAGGTACCGTTAAATTCACCTGTGATGATGGCCCCACCTTGTCCATCGTCGCAAATCGAATTAATTTTATGAATGTAGGCATAAGGAGGTGTTGCCGTGGTAGCAGATAAAGATATTGTCCATAAAATGGTATTCGAGGAGTCGTATTTAGTTAGGGCAAGTCCTTTTCCCATAAAATATCCGCCATCCGATGTTGGAACAACAGATCCTTTAGAAGGAGTAGCTAGAACATTTACATCCACTTTTGTAAACTTATCTATTAAAGGTGTTTGTGCCAATAATGAACCTACCTGACAGCCTACAAGCAAATTGATTAGTAAGAATTTTTTCATAGTTTAAAACTTTAATTATTGTATGGCAAATGACGTTTAGTAAAAAAACTTGCGAAATACAGCAGATGCAGTATTTTTATGGAAGTATATGAAACGTTTTTGGCCACTTTTGTTATTTATTTGGTGTGTTCCTGCCACTGCGCAGCTGCAACGCAAATACACAACCTATAACGTAGATAATGGTTTGGCACAGAATACCGTTTGGGATGCCTTACAAGATTATCGTGGCTTTATGTGGTTTAGCACTGCCGATGGCATCAATAGGTTTGATGGCTATAATATGAAAACCTATAAAACACAAGTAGATGATAATACCTCCATATATGGTACAGCAGGTTTTAATTTTTTTCAAGATGCGAGTAACATCCTTTGGATTGCCCACGACAGGGGTTTAAGTATTTATGATAGAATACATGATAAATTTAATAATCTTTATAAAAATCCTAATGGCCTTAGTATTATGGGAACAGATTCAAATGGGATATTATGGACTGTTTCAGCAGCTAAATACGTTTTAGGTTTTGATTTAAAGAATGGTCAGTTGGTGCATCAAGTTTTTATCAATCAAAATTGGCACAACTCCTATGGTGCACTAGTAGCAAGCGTAAAGATTAATAATTTATTTTTTATAGGTCTGGCTGAAAATACCATCGTACAATTTAATCCATATACCTTACATCACGTCTTGCATCGTTCGCCAATTAATATAAACTCTACCATTCACGCTTTGGGCGAAAATAGATTTTGTTCATTTTTAGAAAATAAAGCGGCAATTTTTACAGTAATAAATGATACTGTTAAAATAGAAACTAAACAGTACCCTAAAATTGACAGTTCTGTTTTTATTTTTAGTGGCGGAACTATAATTAATGATAAGTTATACTGTTCTGGGGTAAGTGGTGTTTTTATTTTTGATAGACATACATTGGAGTTCGAAGAACATTTACAACATTTTAATCATACAACCCTAACCGAGTCATATTCCTACATTCAAACGTTAAAGTTGGATAAATCTGGTAATTTATACATTTGTTCCAATGGTGGAGGTTTATATGTTTATTCCCCATTTAGAAATAGGTTCAAGCATTATACCAACTACTCTCCTAAGAAGAGTATGTTTAAATCTGTATTGTCTACCCAAGAAGGTAAAATATTTGCAGGTTCCTATGCAGAAGGCATCACCATTTTTGAACCGAATGGAAAGTTCAAAATCTTTAAATTGCCAGTAATGGCAGGTAATGAAAGTGTGAGTGCCTTATATAAGCTAAATAAAGATGAGCTATTACTTGGACTTTATTCTAAACTAATTAAATATAATTACAAAACTCAAGAAACCCATTATTTTGATATTGATTCACAATATTATTCAAGTGGTTATCCTTTTTACTTAAAGGTAGGGAATGAGTTGTGGTTAAATAGAAACAACCCAGATGACGCTTGTATTCAAGATGTTTTTTCAAACAAAAGGATTGTAGAAATAAAGAATAATACTATCACATGTTTTCGTAAGTTAAATGAAGAACTTCTTATATTGGGCACAAAAAGAGGAGTATGGATTTATAATTTAAAAACAAAGCAATTATCCACTACAAAGGTTAAGGAGTTTGTTAAATCTATTTGTATCGCAACGGATGGAAAAATCTATATTGGAACTATAGTTGGGCTATATATTTATGATGCTAATTTTAAGTTTATTAAACACCTAACTACAGCAAATGGATTAAAGGATAACTTTATTTACGGTGTACTTGAGGATAATTTTAATAATCTATGGTTTAGTCATAATAAGGGTTTAAGCACCTACTACGCTAAAACAGGCATTTTAAAACACTATAGTGTAAAAGACGGATTACAAAGCAACGAGTTTAACACCGGTGCTTATTACAAAGATGAAAAAGGACTTCTCTATTTTGGTGGCGTAAATGGGGTAAATGTCATAGACCCTTCGCAAATTATTGAGAATAAAAACCCTCCTCCCATTGCCATCAATCAGATTATGTTAGGGGATATTCCGTTGGTATCAGATACTGCCTACAATGAAATTACCCAACTGAACTTTTCATACCTAGACAATACCATCTCTTTTGATTTTTCTGCTTTAGAGTTTAGTCAACCCGAAGAAAATACCTACCAATATATCTTAGAAGGGTATGATAAAAACTGGATTCAAAGTGGTACCAGGCATTTTGCTAGGTATGCCAACCTGCCACCAGGAAATTATATTTTTAAAGTGAAAGCTGCCAATGGCGATGGCTATTGGAATGAAATACCTCGCGAAATACTCATTACCATTACACCCCCTTATTGGCAAACGAATTGGTTTTATGGTTTAATGGTATTACTTGGCATCAGTACTATGGGTCTTTTATTTTATGTTTATAGCAAAAGACAGCAAGAGAAGCTAAAACGCGAATTAGAAGTACAGCAGAAGCTAGAGCAAGAGCGACTGCGCATTTCAAGAGATTTACATGATAATGTTGGAGCACAGCTCAGTTACTTAATTACCAATGTAGAATGGATGCTAAAGCATCCAGAACAATTAAATAAAGAAGAAGAAAAAATGCGCTTGGAGGCTTTGGGAGAAGCTGGTAAGAACGCTATTTTAACATTACGACAAACCATTTGGGCCATTAGTAACACTAGTTTAACAGTAGACGACTTTGCAGATCGGTTCAAACAGTTTGTATTAAAAATGGTTGAGTTTGATAAATCTGTACAGGTTCAGTTTAAAGAGAGTTTCGGTTTGAACCAAAGTTTAAGTCCAGCCGTAGCGCTCAGTTTTTTTAGGGTATGCCAAGAGGCCTTTAGTAATGCGCTTAAACATGCCTCAGCTACCCAACTAACGATTGAGTTTACAAGCAATAAAGAGGTCTTGTTGCAATTTACCATTACTGATAATGGTAAAGGTTTTGATTGGCAAGAGGGCCAGGCCAAAGGCCATTATGGATTAAAAAATATGCAGGCAAGAGCAGAAGAAATGGGTGGCATCCTACACATTACTTCTAAGCCAGGGGCCGGAACTTCGCTAAAGCTTGTATTACATAATTAATGCATTTGCTGTATGTTTTTTGCTTCTATTTAACCTCAAATTGCAGCCATAAAAATGAATGAAGTGATCCATATTGTAATCGTAGATGATAAACAACCCAATAGAGTTTCTTTAGAAGAAAAATTGCGTTTTGTGCCCGAAGTAAAGGTGGCTTTTTTAGCTGCTAATGGTGAAGATTTTTTAGAGCAAATGGCCTCTTGTAAGCAAAGGATAGATCTTGTATTAATGGATATCGACATGCCCATTATGGATGGCATTAAGACAGTGAATGTGGCTTCTGAATTATACCCAGAAACCAAGTTTTTAATGCTAACCGTTTTTGATGATGATGAAAAGATTTTTGAAGCCATTAAAGCAGGTGCCATCGGCTATTTATTAAAAGATGAAAATGCAGATAGGATAGTTGAAGCGATAAAAGAAATTACCGAGTTTGGCGGCTCACCCATGAGCCCAAGAATTGCCCGTAAAGCCTTGCAAATACTCATGTCTGCCGAGTTAAAAGGGGAGAAGAAAATAGATTCTGGACTTAGCCAACGCGAGTTAGATATTCTAAAGGGGCTAGTAGAAGGCTTAGACTATAAAGCAGTAGCAGAAAAACTATTTATTAGCCCATTAACTGTTAGGACGCACATTACCAAAATTTATAAAAAACTAAAGGTAAATAACAAAGTACAAGCTGTAAACTTAGCTGTTAAAAACAAGTGGTTTTTAACTTTCTAATTCTTGAGCCCAATTGGCTCTATCCATTGGGCTAAATTGCCATGGAGCTTGATTGTTTTCCATATTAGAAAACATGCTGTTAATAGAGTTAGGTGCCGAGCTTTGTTCCATTACTTTATACCTTCTCATTTCAACAATAATCTCCATTGGGTTAATGTTTACAGGACAGGCTTCTACACAGGCGTTACAAGTATTGCATGCCCAAAGTTCTTCCTCAGAAATGTAAGAGTGTAAGTTTTTTTGATCATCCACAAATTCTCCTTTATTGGCATCCATATTTTTGCCCACTTCTTCCAGCCTGTCGCGGGTATCCATCATGATTTTTCTGGGCGATAACAATTTTCCTGTTTGATTTTGAGGGCAAACGCTGGTGCATCTTCCACATTCTGTGCAGGTGTATGCATCCATTAAGTTTTTCCAGGTTAAATCGGTTACGTCTTTTACTCCAAAACTAGTGGGTGGTTGATAGCCTTCTGGCACGGCTGCACTAGGGTCTAACATAAGTTTTACCTCCTGGGTTACACTTGCCATGTTATTTAACTCGCCTTTGGCATTAAGGTTAGAATACCAAGTATTTGGGAAGGCCATGATAATATGAAAGTGTTTAGAAAAAGGAAGGTAATTCATAAAGGCAAAAATACCTATGATATGAAACCACCAAGCCGCACGCTCTATAAACAAGAGAAATCCATCACTAAAAGAATCAAACAAAGGAGCGATTAGCCATGAGCTAATTGGAAAGGAGCCTGCTTTGATATAATGTTCTGCCCCTCTAGATTGTAATATTTGGTCGGCAGCATTCATTTTTAATAGCGCTGCCATTAAAATGATTTCTATGAATAGAATGGTAGCGGCATCTCTATTAGCAAAACCTTTAAGTTCTGGGCTTTGAAAACGTGCAATTTTTAGCACATATCTTCTGATTAAGAAAATAACACATGCCACCAACACACCAAAAGCTAGAATTTCGAAAAAGCCTATAGCTAGGTCATAAACGGGCCCTAAAAACGATAAAACCCTATGGGTACCAAAAATGCCATCAATTAAAATTTCGAGAACTTCTATGTTAATGAGCACAAAACCCACATATACAATTAGGTGTAATACAAAAGGCACAGGTCTAACTGCCATTTTGCTTTGTCCAAAGGCCACTCGCAGCATGGTTTTCCAACGTTCAGGCTGCCGATCGTTTAGGTTAATATCTTTTCCTAGAAGAATGTTTCGTCTGATTTTTCCTAAGTTTTTTGCAAAGAAGTAAATAGAAATTCCTGCTACAATAAGAAACAAAATTTGACTCATGGTATTGCTGCTTTGCAACGAAAATAAGTTTTATTTTCTAAACGCAAACAAATCTAGGGTTAACCTAAGTATTCTGACATTACTTGCTTAAGTAAGATAGGATCGAGCGGTTTAGTTAAAAAGTTGTTCATGCCTGCAGAAAGACATTTTTCTTTCTCTTCCTTTAGTGCACCAGCTGTTAGAGCAACGATGGGTAAATTTTTTATTTTAGCATCCTCGCTTTTGCGAATTTGTTCTGTGGCTTCAATTCCATCCATGATGGGCATGTGAACATCCATTAAAATTAAATCTACCTTGTGGGCTTGGATGTGATGAAGCACCTCTGCCCCTGTTTTGGCCTCTACAATATCTGCATTGGGATAGATATTTTTTAATACTGCTTTTATAAGAACCATGTTTAGTTCGATGTCCTCGGCAATTAGAATTTTATGGGCTTGGTGCATGATCATTGATTCTGTTTGTAGGTGTCCATCAGCACCTTTATTTACCTGGTTTTTAGGGTCATTGCTAATATAGTTGGTTTCAATATCAAAATAGAAGGTAGAGCCTTTGTGTAATTCGCTCTGAATTGAAATTTTGCCACCCATTTTTTCAACCAGTAGATTAGAAATGGTTAATCCTAGCCCTGTGCCACCAAATCTTCTGGTGGTAGAAGTATCTGCTTGGGTAAATGCCTTAAAGAGTTTGGCTTGTTGGGTTTGGTTGATGCCAATACCTGTATCTCTTACAGAGAAATAATATCTTCCACGCGTTTCGGTAATTGGATCAAACCATAAGGATACCTCTACTTCGCCAGCTTCTGTGAATTTGATGGCATTGCTGAGTAGATTCAATAAAATTTGCCTCAATCTAACAGGGTCTACCTCGGCCTTAACTGGAATATTAGGGGCAACGTTTAACAGCAGTTTTAGCTCTTTTTGGTCGGCGTGAAACTTGATGATATTAAGCGACTCGCTCGTTAGGTTTATAATGTCTGTTTCTACTGGGTCGAGGTCAAGTTTCTCGGCCTCGATTTTAGACAAGTCTAATATATCATTGATAATGCCTAACAAGGCCTTTCCGGATGATATAGCATTGTTTACAAATTGTATTTGTAACTCGTTTAATGGGGTGTTTAAGAGCAGTTCTGTAAATCCAATAACACCATTTAGAGGGGTTCGGATTTCATGGCTCATATTGTCCAGAAACTCTGATTTGGCTCTGTTGGCAGATTCTGCCCTTTCTTTTTCATGAATAAGGTTGTTCACCAAAGCTGTGCGCATTCTTACATTCACCAACATTTGAGCATATAGAACCAAAAGACTTTTTTCTTTATCGGTATAGGTATAGTGTTCTTTCACTGCGTCAAAGCCAATAAATCCGATGCAATGGTTGTTATCCATCATTGGGATGGCAATTAAACTTTTAATGTCTTGAGGCTCCAGAATTTCTCTCAAAGCATCATCTGGCTCTAGGGCTAAGACATCTGGCACATACATTACCTCGCCTTTTTGGTGGGTTTCTACCCATTGAGGAATCATCTCAACAGGGATTCCTTGAAGTTCTTCTATCTGCGGTGAAATTCCCTCTGCGCACCATTCATAGGTATTATGGCAAACATTGTTTGCCCAGTCGTAATCAAAAATATAGGCTCTGTCTGCTTTTGCAAAAGTGCCTAATTCGCGCAAGGTATTTTGGATGGCATTACTTACCTTTTCGGTGGGCATATTGATGTATTCTGAAGCTACACGCATCAGAATTTCTTGGAGTTCCCCTTGCCTTTTTAGCGCTTCTTGCGCCTGTCTTTTAGCTTCTTTTAATTGAGCAATCGATGACTTTTCGTCGTTATTCATAACCATTAGATAATCAAAACAAACAAAGGCTGTTATTGATTTATTTTTTGGCTAATTTAGTAATTTTTAGTTTACCTTCTTTGATGATTTTTATCTCACTTCCTCCAAGTACTTGTTGCACCATGGTTTCGAAGGTGCCGGTAATATTTGGAGCGATGGTATCACACAAAGTAAGGTTGATGGTTCCGTTTTTACTGGCATAGTATTCGTTTAAATCTACCCCCTGCTTGTAGGTGATTAATCTGTTTCCTCCGTCCCCCAGAGTTTGTTTTCCAATTTTTGCTTCTAAAAGAGTGGCTTCAAATAGTATTCTTCCATTTTTATAGCCAATTAAATCGATTAATCTTTCGTAAGGTGGAAGATCGTTATTATATAAAAGTGCGTAAGCCGAATCTACTTCTTGTAAAGTGCCATCAATGTTGAAGCTAATAGGTTTTTCTTGTGTGTTGATGGGATTAGAAGTAGAGTCCGAATTATCTTTGGCGCAGGAAACAAGTAGCAGGGTGTAAATGCTTGCGAATAGGAAAAGGTTAAATTTCATGTATTATTTTTCTTAAACAATATTAAGAAGTTCAGCAAAATTTGCGGGTTTCAAACATTCACCCTAATATGCAGTTAAAATGTTAATAATCTAATTTATTAGTT
>CAYUDC010000048.1:0-18380 GCA_964443415.1 uncultured Chitinophaga sp.
AGTAAGCAATGAAAAGAATAGTAGGAATCTTAGTTTTGGTAATACTTGCTTTGCCTTCTATGGCGCAAGGAGTATATGACGACTTTATATACAACAAGCAACAAGTAGCAGAGCGTAAAGTAATTGCCTGGCCTTATTTACGTGAAGCAGATGTAATGTATGCTAAGCGTATCGTAAGAATGATTGATGTTAGAGAAAAATCTAACCAACCTATGGCTTGGCCTAAAAATCCTTTGAGTGTTATTTTATATAATGCTGTTAAAGAAGGTAAATTAACGCCATACCGTGATGATTCATTGTCTACTCAAATGACTATCGAAGAGTTTTTAGCGCTTGGAACAGATACCGAATACGTAGAAGTTCCAATCGATCCAGAAGATCCAACTTTTACTAAGTTAGATACCATCGTTAATCCAATGATTCCTGAATTAAGAATTTCTAAATTCAGAATTGTGGAAGACTGGATTTTCGACAAAAAGCATTCACAAATGTATGTTAGAATCGTTTCTATCTCTCCTCAATATAGAGTTACTCTAGGTGGGGTAGATTTAGGTGAACAAGATTTATGTGTTTTCAAATACCATTCTAAAGATGGGAATGATCTAAGACACTTCTTAATTAACCAGGAAATCTTTAACAGACAAAATGATGCTGCTAGATTAACTTATGACGATTGGTTCGAACAAAGATTGTTCAATGGCTATATCGTTAAAGAAGCCAACCAACAAGATATGTACATTCGCCAGTATGCCGAGTTTAAGGATAATGGTGTGGCTGCCTTGTTAGAAGGTGAAAGAATCAAGCAAGAATTGTTCGAAAAAGAACACGATCTTTGGGAATACTAAGATTATTCAAATCATAAAAAAAAGGGAGATGCAATTTGTATCTCCCTTTTTTTATGCTCATAATTATTTCTTAATGTTGATAAGGTGTGGATATAGTGATGGCTTCTTTTCCTTACTTTGTGTTGCAACTCATCCGCAGTGACAGAATCCGATTTAAAAATAGCCCATTTTATTAAACACTTCTTGTACACACACGAAGTGCTATGCATTGCTGGGCTCGGTCGCTTTGTATGCGAATCTTCAAAGTTCTCTTTAGACCCAGTTTCTAAATCAATTTCACCAAATTATAAGGTTATCCATTTCTCTGAAGTAGAAGTTGAAACCAGTTTTGAGTTTTTAGATTACCTAAGACAACATTCAAACATCTCCTATATCGAAGATAGGTTAAGACAATTTGGGAGTGCCCTTCGAGCCGAGATTTTGCCGGGTAAGCGCCTAGAAATTGAAGGTTTTGGTTACTTCAAATTAAATGTTTTAGGTGAATTAGTTTTTGAGCCCATTCGTGGCGTGAGCTTCCAAAAGGAAAGCTTTGGTTTGCCTTCGGTTCAATTCTCTGCCAATTTAGTAAAAGTTAAACGCCTAGAGCTTCCACCAGAAGAAGAAGAGGAGGATACAGAGTTAAGCCAGATGCGAGAATCTGCCCTTAAAGAACTCAAGGTAATGCTCGATCAGGCAAAAATTTCTGAGAGCCAAGTAGAGAAGAAAGACAGTAAAATCTTTCCAATCATCGCCACCGTTTTAACTTTAATTCTCTTAATTAATTTAGGTTTTTTTTTATATACCACCCCTACTGAGGATAATACGGCATCTTTATCAAAAATGGATGTTCTAGGGAAAACAGGTGAAGTAATTGAGCAAACAGTTGATAACGTTAATCAAGCTGAGGCTCAAGCCAACCCTTCTCCTTCTGTTCAAGAGCCTTTAGATGCTGTTTCTTTATTAGATCTTTCCTTACATGTTTCTCAGGTAATGGCGCGAGATTCGTTTTATTTTGATAGTACAGCTTACACTGAGGCCGTTTTGGTTCAACCCGAAATTATACCCACCAACGAACCTACCACCCCAATAAATGACTTCGAAGAACTTGAACCTGCCAAAGCACCTAAGTTATTAGAATATAGTAAAGCAGAAGCCAAGCCTTTAGAGACTATTGAAGAAGGTGAAGAGTTTGATGCAATTACAGAAGTTGAAACCGTAAAGGTGAATGCAATCAAAAACAAAATTCCTAAAGGTTTTTATGTAATTGTTGGCGCTTTTAGAGTAGAAGACAATGCTGCCAACTTGGTGCTCGATATGCGTTATAAAGGCAATAAAAATGCCATCACTGTAAAGCCAGCTAATTATCCATTTTACTTAGCCTCTTACGGTAGAAAAAAATCCATGGATCAAGCCATGAAAATTGCTGCAAAACTTAAAGCAGAAGAAAGCGTAGTTTGGATTTACGCTGCTTATTAATTCCTAGGCCTCCAAAGTATTTCTTCGCCCTCTGTTACCTTGATAATATATCTTGATAACATAAACAAATAATCGCTTAGACGATTGAGGTATCTCATGATAATTTCTGGTACTTCTGATTCACTGGATAAATGCACCACAATTCTTTCTGCACGTCGGCAAATGCAACGCGCCACATGACAATGCGAGGCTGCCACATTTCCGCCTGGTAAAACAAAGTTCTTAAGCATTGGTAGCTCAGCATCCATTTCATCCATCTCTTTCTCTAATAGCTCTATATCGCTCTCATGTAAATCTGGAACTTTCATCTTAGATTTTTCGGGATCGCTCGCAAGCACTGCGCCAATGGTAAACAAACGATCTTGAATTTCATATAAGGTTTCTTTGGCCTTCGGAATAGTGATTTGATCTTTAATCAAACCCAAGTAAGAGTTTAACTCATCTACCGTACCATAACTCTCTATGCGTAAATGCGACTTAGGAACCCGCACACCTCCAATAAGAGAAGTATGACCTTGATCCCCGGTTTTAGTATATATTTTAAAAGACATAAAAAAGGCTGTTTAATGTTGCAAGTAACAATTTAAACAGCCTTTAATGAAATAAGTTTAAGATTTTATTCTCTTGTTAAACTATATACTATGCCTAAAGACAGAATTTGAGAAAACTGGGTGTTTTTATCTTGATCGGGGTCTTTGATGACATTGATTTGCAAATTGGTACTGATGTACTTAGTTGCCTTTAAGGTTAGATTGGTATTAAAGATGTGCACCATGGCTTGATCCATGCCTCCATCGGGCGCAGTGGCTTTGATATAGTCTAAGTTGGCCATATAACGCATTTTAAGGTTTACATTGGTGGCCAAATTCTTATCAAAGCTGGCAATAAACTGCAATACAGCTTGGTTTCTTAGCTTGTCGCCTGGTTTTTCTAAACCATATAATCCTGCATTAGAAATTCTTTCGTCTAATACAAAAGTTTGGCGTAAAGTACCTACCCCAAAACGCATCCATAAGTAATCTAGTGGCTTGTACTCTAAACCCAATGAGGAGGTTAAATAGGCGGGTGCAAACAAAGAAGAAATTAAAGAGTCTTTGGTGGGTTCTACCTTGCTTTTATTCTTATAATCATAACCTTCTATAAACTGCGATAAAAAGTTCATAGATGCAAAGAAGTTCCACTTTTTATTAATCATGTAACCCGCTTTAAAATCATAGAAAATTCTATCAGCATTTTTGCGGATTCCATCATTCTGAATTTCTTGAAAACCAATTTGCAATTGCAAGTCGGAGTTAAAATCCCAATTATTGCCCTTGTATTTTACCAAGTAGTTGGTGAAACCGCCAAAGGCGTAACTGTTTAAACCTCCACCTTTCCAGTTATCGCTAAAAGTGGCTTGGTTGAGGTTAAAACCTGCCTGAAAATTATGTTTTACTTTTCTTGGCTTTGGGGTGTTTAAGGTGTCGGTTTGACCCGAAGCCGCTGCTGAAGCGAGCAAAAACAGGGCGATGTATATGAAGTTTTTCATCAGGTGAAGGTTAATTAGCTGGGACTTGATGTAACATTTTTTGAAGTTGCTCTATCACATAATCTACTTCTTCTTTGGTGTTTTGCTTGCCAAACGAAAAGCGTACGCTAGGGCGATTTGGGTCAACCTTTAAAGCCTGCAATACATGCGAACCTACGTTTGAGCCCGATGAACAAGCACTGCCACCCGAAGCCGAAATTCCAGAAATATCTAGCTTAAACAAAATCATTTCTGCGATGGGAGTAGGCGGAAAGTTTACATTTAACACGGTGTACAAAGATTCGCCTTCTGCATCTCCATTAAAAGTAACACCTGGAATGGTAGCTTTTAATCGCTCTATCATATAATGCTTGATGCCCTGGATATGCTTGGTTTTTTCTTCTAAATGGGCGTAGGCAATTTCCATGGCTTTGGCTAAGCCTACAATTCCATAAACATTCTCGGTGCCACCACGCATGTTTCTTTCTTGAGCCCCACCTGTAATAAATGGTTTTATTTGGGCGGCATGGTTAATGTAGATAAAGCCAACACCTTTAGGGCCATTAAACTTATGGGCAGCACATGCCATAAAATCAACCGGTGTTTCTTGCAAATTAAAGGCGTAATGCCCAATGGTTTGAACCGTGTCGCAATGAAACAAAGCATTGTATTTTCTGCATAGTTGACCAACTTCGTGGATAGGTAATAAATTTCCTATTTCGTTATTGGCATGCATTAAACTCACCAAAGCATTAGGATGCGCCGCAAGTAATTCTTCTAAGTGCGTTAAGTTAATATGTCCGTTTGGTAACAAACTTACCAAGTGCATTTGAACCTTTCCTTGATGGGCCAATTCTTCGATGGTATGGCTAACTGCATGGTGCTCGATAGGAGAGCTAATGATGTTTTTTACCCCTTTGTCTTCCACCGATTTTCTAATCGCCATGTTATCGGCTTCTGTTCCGCCCGAAGTAAAGAATATTTCACCAGGGGTGCAGTTTAATAGTTGGGCTACCTTTTTACGGGCGTCTTCGATAATGGTTTTAACCACTCTGCCATGCGAATGCGTAGAAGAGGGGTTGCCAAAGTCTTGGCACATTACTTTATACATTTCGTCTGCCACTGCTTTGTCTAATGGCGTGGTGGCAGCATTGTCGAAATAAATTTTCATGTATTAAGATTTTAAGGTTTGAAATCCAATTAATTTGTACACCAACTTGGCCATGGTAAATTCGGTGAGGATATTACCTTTTACAGGGGCAATTTCTACCACATCAAATCCTACCACGTTTCTGCTGGCAAAAACACTCTTTAAAAATTCTAAAGTTTCTTGCCATAGCATTCCATTTGGTTCTGCAGTGCCCACTGCTGGAACAATGGAAGGGTCGAAACCATCTGCGTCGATGCTGATATATACATTTTCGCCTAGGGTTTGTAAGGCTTCTTTGGCCCAATTTGGGTTATTTCTTACCTGATGTGCATAGAAAGTATGAATAATAGGACTGCTTTTTATCAATTCAGACTCTTCAATGCATTGCGCCCTGATACCAATTTGTGTAAGAGGGACATTTAGCTCATGTACCCTGGCCATCACTGAAGCGTGCGAATACGGATTACCATGGTACTCCATTCTTAAATCGCTATGGGCATCTATTTGCAAAACATGCACATCTGGAATGTATTGTTTAACTGCTCTAACCGTTCCGTAGGTGATGGTGTGTTCTGATCCTAAGGTAATAGGAAATTTATTATTGGCCAATAACTTAAGGGTATTCTTTTCGATATGCTTGACGGCTTTTTCGTTCACCCTGCCATCAAAATCCATGGGAGCAAGGGTGCAAATACCACCTTTTCTAAAGGTTTCTTGATCCAACTCCTCATCATAAAACTCTACAAAATGAGAGGCTTTTAGAATGGCCTCGGGACCTTTCTTAGAGCCACTGATATAAGACGAGGTGTACTCGTAAGGCGCTGATTGGATCACAAACTTGGCATTGTCGAAACTGTACAATGTTTCGTCGTCGATGGCCAAAAAATTCTTTTTATGGTTATAGTATTTCATATAAAACTAAAATATCTCGTTAGGAATTGGAAATTCGTTGTCGATATCGGTTAATACCAAAGGCGTTGTTTTGGTAACGCAAATGGTATGTTCAAATTGAGCCGAAAGCTTGCCATCGATGGTTCTGGCTGTCCATCCATCTTTTTTATCTACTTTGGCTCGAGCGCGTCCGGCATTAATCATAGGCTCGATGGTAAATATCATGCCTGGTTTAAGGATAGGGCCAGTGCCTTTTTCTGCAATATGGCAAACCTCTGGCTCTTCATGAAATTTAATGCCTACGCCATGACCACAGAATTCGTACACGGTACTAAATCCGTTTGCCTCAGCATGCTTGTTGATATAATATCCAATATTATTTAGTGGCGCACCTTCTTTACATTGTTCGATGCCAATTTTAAGACATTCTTTTGTTACGGATACCAACTTTTTAGCATGTTCTGGCACATCGCCCACTAAGAACATTTTAGAGGTGTCTCCAAAATAGCCATTGAGAATGGTGGTAACGTCTACGTTTACAATATCTCCGTCTCTAAGTTCGTATTTTCCAGGAATGCCATGGCAAATAACATCGTTTACCGAGATGCAGGTTTCTTTTGGGTAACCGTGGTAACCCAGCGTAGCTGCTTTGGCGCCATGGTCTTTCATAAATTGTGCGCAGATGCTGTTAAGGTATTCGGTGCTTACGCCTGCTTTTACAAAGGGCGCTACTGCCTGAAGTGTTTTTGCTGCTAAAATTGAACTTTGTTTTATCCCCTCAATTTGCTCGAGGCTCTTGATAATAATCTTGCTGCTCGTATCTCTAAATGCCAAAATGATAAATGTTTATTTGAACCTACAAAGTTCCTAATATTTGTTGAATTTCTTCAATAGATTCTTTTACAAGTGCCTGAACCTTATGAATGAGACCAGGTACATCGGAGGTGCCTTGCCCGTTTTTGCCAATTTGTTCTAGCTGGCGGATGGTATTAAACAATTCATTTGCACCAAGCATTTGGATGGGTGCTTTCATTTTATGGGCCAAATGACCTATGCCAGTGATGTCTCCATTGTTTAAAAGTTCGGTAAATTGAGATGCTTCTACTGCTGTTGTGTTCACATAAAGCTCTAGCATTTCTTTTATAAAGTTTGAATCTCCACCAGAGATTTCGTTTAAGTAGCTTAAATCTATGTTGTTAGCCATAATGATAAATTCAGTACAACTATACAAAAAAATCTTGTTACTTGCGCAAAACATATCCAACAATGCAACACGGCATTTGCAGTATCAGTTTAATACCTATGCGGGCTGAACCAAGCTCAAAAAGTGAAATGGTTTCTCAACTACTTTTTGGAGAGACTTACCAAGTGTTAGAAGCGCAATCGGAATGGCTTTACATTCAAAATCATAGCGACCAATACAAGGGTTGGATCAACCATTTACAATTTGAAAGTTTAGAGAAACCTAGCCAATTAAATTGGGTGCAAAAACAGTTTCCATTTTTAGTGGCCAAATCCATAGATGACGGCGCTGAGATTTTGATTCCATTTGGCGCTCAATTGCCCATTGCTTCTTTGGGCGAAGTAACAAGCGAATTAGCCATTAAGGGTCAAGGGTATTTGGTTCAAACCGAAAACATAAGCAAAGAGCCTTTAACCTTGGCAGAAGCCTTGCAGGTGGCTAGGCAATTTGTAAATGCACCTTATTTATGGGGAGGTAAAAGCCTGTATGGTATCGATTGTTCTGGCTTTACACAAATTATTTATAAAGCCATGGGCAAGCCATTGCCACGCGATGCATGGCAACAAGCGTTGGAAGGCTCTGCACTTACTTTTGTGGAGGAAATACAAGCTGGTGATTTGGTGTTTTTTGGCGACCAGGTAGATAAAATAACTCACGTAGGAATAGGATTGGGAGAGGGCAATATCATCCATGCTGCTGGGAAAGTAAGGATAGACAAGCTAGATAGTTATGGGATTTATCACTCTGGCTTTAAAAAGCATACCCATGTTTTAAGAAACATCAAAAGAATATTATAAAAACATATTTGATATAGGAAGGTTTATTATTCATATTTAACATTAATATTATGAGCTTAAAAATTGGAGACAAAGCACCCGCATTTAAATTAGTTGATTCAGACAAAAAAGAAGTTAGCCTAAGCGATTACGCTGGTAAAAACCTGATTGTACATTTCTTTCCAGCAGCATTTACTGGTGTATGTACTACTCAGTTGTGCACAGTAAGAGATGCCATTAGCATGTATCATAACGATAAATGTGATGTGGTAGCTATTTCTGTTGATTTGCCATTTACCTTAGGTAAGTTTAAAGAGTTACAAAACCTTAACTTTACTTTGTTATCAGACTTTAACAAAGAAGCATCTAGGGCATATGGTGCCATTTATGAAGATTGGATTTTAGGATTAAAAGGGGTGAGCAAGCGTTCGGCTTTTGTAATTGATGCAGAAGGAACTATTAAGTATGCCGAAGTATTAGAAAATGCCGGCGAGTTACCAAACTTTGCTGCTATTAACGAGACATTAGCTGCCTTATAATTAGGGTAGATACAAGATAAAATAAAGGCGAATGCAATTTTTTTTGCATTCGCCTTTGGTTTTTTAAAAGCACTGCCTATATTTGCAGCCCATTAAAGATGGTTTCGTAGCTCAACTGAATAGAGCATCTGACTACGGATCAGAAGGTTACAGGTTTGAATCCTGTCGAGACCACAAAAAGCCCTTGAGAAATCAAGGGCTTTTTTTTGCTCCCTCGGCTTCGCTCGGGGACCGGGAAGGAGAAAGAGAAACAGAAAGAGAAAGAGAAAGAGTGTTTTTACCTTCTTAATGTAATATTATACGTTTTATCCTTTACTGTTACGGTTGCCAATCTATCGCAGCTGCCATTGCCATAATCAATGGTTCTGGTAGCTTTGCCTTCTGGGGTAAACTCAATTACGCCGGCTACGATGCGCCATTCGCAACTTAATTTAATACTTAATGGGGCAGTAATTTTACCTGTAAAACTTAAGCCATTTCTATTGATTCCATTGGCTTCTCCGCTTATTAAATACTCGTCATCTATCCATGTTCTAGTACTTTCGCCATTTGTCCATGTTCTGGTACGAGTGCTTTTCCAGGTAATTACCTCGTTGGCGGTGTTGGTTATTTTGCCATCTACCGCTATCTCAAAGGTTAGTTGGTTGAGGTTGTTTCTGCCTTTGTTGGTAATGGTTTTACTGCCTTCTACCTTGTTATCATTTTGGTAGAAGTTATCAAAACCTATGGTAATGATGGTATTTACATCGCGGTATTTGCCTGTCCAACTCACTAAAATTTTTCCGCGTCTGTAGTTTCCATCATTGCACAGAAAATTCGTAGTTCCATAATCAATACTCATAGTTTTGGGCGATGACATAGAGTCGATGGTAATGATGGGATACCCCTTTTTTAGTCCAGCTTCTGTGGCATTCTCATCCACTTCCTTAAATACTTGATCAAAGGTGGCTTCGGATAGGGCCATATCCTCGGAACTGGTCATTTCATTGTCTAGGGCAGATTCTTTTTTGCAAGAATAAAAACTCACTGCCGATAGCATGGCTATCATCAATGTTAATTTCAATGGTGCTTTCATATAAATAATTGTTTATGCTTATTGGATGTAAGCTCCCCTGAAAGGTTTAAATGGTGCTCAAATTATTTTATCAAAAGTTTCTTGAAGGCAGTATTTCCTAATTCATCCTCTATATAAACCAAATAAGCACCAGCTGGTAGATTTAAATTAATGGAGGTGCTACTGGCTTGTACCTTTTCTTCATAACACACTTTGCCACTCATGTCTAAAATACTTACTTTACTTATTTCATGGCCATCATTCAAATCTATCCAAACCTTATCATGGGCTGGGTTAGGGTAAATCTGTAGGTTTCGGGTTGACCCAAGCTGCGTTTGCGTTCCGGTAGGGTTATCAAAAATAAGAATACGTGTTTGGTAGGGCTGCATACTTAGGTTCAAACCGAAAAATGAAGTGCCAGATTGCACCCTGATGAGGGTGTCTGCCATCACATCCTTTAAGTAATAAATGCCTTCCATATTGTCTTCACGCGTGATGGTAAATTGCACCGAGCCAAACGCTTTTGGGCTAGTATTAATAAGCACATACACATCTTGGTTGTCTACAAACCGGTGGCAAATTTGAACTTCATTTTGCGTACTGATGATGTTTTTATACCCACCGCTATTCACTGCCTCGTATTGGTTCCTAAAATGTATGAGCTTACGGTAATGGTTAAAGATAGAGTTAGAGTCGGCACGCAAGGTAGCCACATTAAACTGAGGATAATTGTTATTTAATGGTCGCCATGGAAAGCCTGTAGTAAAGCCAGCATAACTGGTATTACTCCATTGCATGGGTCTTCTAATGTTTTCGTCGGGTTTACTGCCTAGCATGGCTACCTCTTCGCCATAATAAAGATATGGTGTACCTGGTTGGGTAAGCAATAAGCTGGCAGCGGCTTTTAATTTATCTTGATTATTACCAAATACACTGGCAATCCTATCTTGGTCGTGGTTAGTTAAAAAAGTGGCGAAATCGTAATTGGCCAAGGCATAACTTAACGAATTTCTAAGGTTATTGGGATTGGCTTCTCCGATGGCGGTAAGGTTTCCACCAGACACACCAAATTCAAAACAATGATCAAAATGGGGAGCATATAGTTTAATGGTTTCTTGCGGATCCCAAACTTCTGCCACTAAATAAGCGTTGGGGTTCCATGTTTTGCAACTGTCTTTAAACTGCCTCCAAAAACTGAGCGTATTGGGATGATGTTTCAAGGTATTGCCTTCTTCATATAAATAGGTAACGGCATCTAATCTAAAACCATCTACACCTACTTCTTTGAGCCAAAACTTAGCCATGTCGAAAATGCTATCGCGCACAGGCTGGTAGTTGTAGTTTAGGTCGGGCATACCACTCCAAAACACTCCGTAGTAGTATTTGCCATTCATGCTATGCCATACTTGTTGGCCCCAAGGGCCGGTATTGTTCAGCACAGAATTTTCCCAACGGTAGAAATTTCTGTAGAAACTATCGTTGGCGGCAGATTTTACAAACCAAGGATGGCTGGTAGAGGTATGGTTGAGCACTAAATCTATGATCACCTTGATGCCGTTTTTATGTGCCGTGGCTAGCATGTCTTTAAATTGCTCCATGTTGCCATAATCTGGGTTAACGGCTTTATAATTGGTTACATCATAGCCATGGTAGCTAGGAGAGGGCTGAATGGGCATCAGCCAAATGGCACCAATACCAAGGTCTGAATAAGTATTTGGGTTACCATCATTCAAGTAATTTAAGCGGCTATGAAGTCCATCAAAATCGCCTTTACCATCGCCATTAAAGTCTTGGAAGCTTCTTACAAATACTTCGTAAACGGTTTTTCCTTTGAAGGGATTTTGAGCGAAAGAAAATAATGGCAATGCCAAAAAGAGGAAGAGTTTAAGTTTGTTTTGCATGTGCTATGGTTCAAAAAAATATTAGAGAAAACGTGGGTCGGATTGCATCACATGTCCACAGTTCTTGCAAGTTCTAAGGTCTTCTGAGCTATAGTAATGTTTAAAATGGGGCTGAAAATCGGTTTCGATATTTTTTAATTCGAAATAGGTTTCATGCAATTTGTGGTTACATTTTTCGCAGAACCATAATAGTCCATCTTTATAGCCTTTACCTTCTCTCACGCGCTCTATAACTAAGCCAATAGAACCTTCTGTTCTACCTGGGGAGTGCGGGGTGCCAGCAGGGCAAAGAAACATATCGCCGGGGCCAAGATGGATGGGAACGGCCTTGCCATCTTCTTGAATATTCACTGTAATATTACCTTCTAATTGGTAAAACAGTTCCTCTGTTTCGTTGTAATGGTAATCTTTGCGGGCGTTGGGGCCGCCAACTATCATCACAATATAGTCTGTACCTTCCGGGTATAAGTTTTTATTGGCCACAGGTGGCTTAAGAAGGTGTTTATTATCGTCGATCCACTGTTTAAGATTAAAGGGTTTTCTGATAGACATAGTGTTAATTTTTAGAAGGGTAAAAATAGGCAATGTGATTAGAAAATACCCAAAAAAATAGGCCATCCTTTTGAGATGGCCTATTTTATAGCTGTAAGTGAGAAGGATTATTCTTTGTTACCTTCCATTTTAGCTTTCAATTCGGCTAGTCCACCAATATCACCAAATGTTGATTTTTCATTTGATTCGTTGATTTTCTTAGCAGCTTTGCTAGCTTTTTCTCTTTCGTCTTCTTTCTTTTTGATTTCACCTTCTTTTTTCACTTCTACTTCTTCTTTCCAAAGAGCAGTGTGAGAAAGAACGATTCTGCGGTTTTCTTTGTTAAACTCAGTTACTTTAAAGGTAAGTGTTTCGTCTTCTTTAGCCGTTTTCTTATCTTCTTTTAGTAATTGTTTTAATGGAGCATAACCTTCTACACCGTAAGGAAGTGCAACGATAGCACTCTTATCTTCGATTTTAAGGATAGTACCTTCGTGTTCAGAACCTACAGAGAATAGGGTTTCGAAAGCTTCCCAAGGATTTTCATCCAATTGCTTATGGCCAAGGCTTAAGCGACGGTTTTCTAAATCCATTTCAAGAACCAATACATCTAACTCTTGGTTTACTTTCACAAACTCGTTAGGATGTTTGATTTTCTTAGTCCAGCTAAGGTCGCTCACGTGTACTAATCCGTCAACACCTTCTTCTAATTCTACGAACAAGCCGTAGTTAGTCATGTTGCGAACGATACCTTTATGACGTGAATTAACTGGATATCTTTCTTGGATATTCACCCATGGATCTGGTTTCAATTGTTTGATACCTAAAGACATTTTGCGTTCTTCTTTGTCTAAGGTTAATACCACAGCTTCCATATCGTCACCCATTTTCAAGAAATCTTGAGGGCTACGTAAATGTTGACTCCAGCTCATTTCGCTAACGTGAATTAAGCCTTCAACACCAGGAGCGATTTCTAAGAATGCGCCGTAATCTGCGATGTTTACAATTTTACCAGTTACTTTAGCACCAACCGCTAAGTTTTCAGCTAAAGAATCCCAAGGATGTGCACCTAATTGTTTTAAGCCAAGAGAAATACGTTTCTTTTCATCATCAAAATCAAGTACTACTACATTGATTTTCTGATCCATTTGAAGTACTTCTTCTGGGTGGTTGATACGTCCCCAAGAAATATCAGTAATATGTAATAAACCGTCTACACCACCTAAGTCGATGAATACACCGAAAGAGGTCATGTTCTTAACAGTTCCTTCCAATACCTGACCTTTTTCAAGTCTAGATAGGATATCTACTTTTTGTTTCTCGATATCTTCTTCGATCAATACCTTATGAGAAATTACCACATTTTTAAAAGCGTGATTTACTTTTACCACTTTAAATGGCATGGTTTGACCCACGTACACATCATAGTCCTTAATAGGCTTGGTGTCGATTTGTGAACCAGGTAAGAAAGTGTCGATGCCATACACATCTACTACTAAACCACCTTTGGTGCGGGTTTTTACGTAACCATTTACCACCACATCATTGTCATGGGCAGCAAGAATGTTTTCCCAAGCACGCTCGCTCATAGCTTTCTTACGGCTAAGGATAAGCTGACCATTTGGGTCTTCTTTGGTTTCTAGCAATACCTCTACGGTATCACCAACTTTAAGATCCGGCATGTCGCGGAACTCGGTACGGGCAATTAAACCATCTGATTTAAAACCAATGTTTAATACCACTTCTTTGTCGGTAAAACCAACAACGGTACCTTTTACAATTTCCTTCTCATTGAAGGCATTAAGAGTGTTTTCGTAAAGAGCAGCTAATTTGCTGTGCTCTTCTTGGCTGTAGCCGCCGAAGCCGGCTCTGTCCATGCTCCAGTCGAAATCCATTTCGGGAGTGGATGCGGTGTGATTAGTGTTTTGTGACAATTAATTAAATCTCCTTTCGCTTATAAAAGCGGGCAAATATAAGCCTAAATGTTTGATATGCAACAACTAATTTAAATAAGATAAATGATGGTTAAATGTTGGGTGTTAAAGCGAAGAAAATTTCTTACTATTTTGGTTTTGAGATTGTAAGGCAACAAAAACCAAAAGAGCCAAAGTAGAAATTATTTCTACCACCAACACCCACCATTTTTCTAATATGAAGTTTTCGGACATAAGCTTTTGGTAGAGGTTAAGAATGGTATAGCAGCCATACACTAAAGTTAAAAGTAAGATGCTTCTTATTTTATGTTGGGTAAGATTGGCGGCTTCATTTAAACAAATAAACAGCACAGCGTATATCATTGGAAGTGCCAACCAAATTGCTGCTGCGCACATAAAGTCAATACCCATATTTTTAATATTTTGCTGGGTTTCATCGTTCAATTGCCTCGAGTTGATTTTAAATGGTTGAAGGGAGAACAAATCGGGTAAGACTTTATGTTGTACCACAACTGTTTTGCAAATTTGCTGGTTAACAATGGCTTGTTGAATAGTATGGCTACATAAAAAACATAAAAAGTAATGCCACGCCAGCAGTTGAATACTACCTAATAAGGTAAAGGCCACATCAGATGGTGCCAGTATATTTGTGATTTTCATACCCTATTGATGGTTTGAGTTGGATACCTTGTCTTTTTGTTTTAATAATCCATATACTCCAGCGACAGCTATTAAAATTTCTATTTCGGTATTAATTGGCACATCTTCGATGTCTTCATCTTGGTCTGCTTGGGCTAACAGAATGGAGTTACTTATCAAAAGCATCATGATCAGTAGTAAAGGTTTTAGGTAGGTTTTCATGGTTTATAATTATAATTTTATGATTCTATGTGAAAATTGTATTTGATTTTGTTGTATTTGAATGAGGTAGATGCCACTTGGAAGCTCCTGTAAATTTATCTTTAGCGTTTGCTCCATGGCTGCTTGTTGCGTTTGTTTAACCACAATGCCTTGTAGGTTAAAAATGGTGATGTCACTTAAAATGGGTTCGAGTTTGGGGTGTACGATAAAAACCTCATCTTGGGTGGGCGAAGGATAAGCTGTGGAGTTAGCCAATTCGTTTGACTTAAGCCCCGATGCCAGTTGATGTTTTCCTTTTAGTACAAATCGAGGTTGTGGATTGGGTAAGGCTCTAAAGCCAAACTTTTGTTCAAATTGTGAATGAATGATAAACTGTTTATGGGTTAATACATCTATTAAGATAAGTTCATCAAAGGTTTCTCTCTTTTGGATGTTTAGGTGAAGCACTCCCGAATCTGACTCCACGATTTCTGCATAAAGCGGAATTTCAAACTTGGATTCTGTGTAAAGTGGTAGGGCGTTTAAGGCAAGCCATCTTTTGGGATTTTGTCCTGAGCCAAGATTTACCAGAGGATTTCGGAGCTTGGCCACATCGGCCACATCTGTTTCAGATTCGGTATTGTTCGGGTTGAACCAAATCATCGCTTCATCTTGATTTAATAGGTCTTTATTCAAGCTTAATTTAATAAGAGGATGCTGTTCATTTTTAAATAATGGCGTGGCATTGGCGCTTGTTTTTACATTTTCATTGCAACTCAGGCTCGGGTTACTTCCGGTAGTTCTTACAAAAAAGGCTTGATGGGAAGCTATTACAGGCGATCCTCCATTGATAGATGCTCCAGTAGGATTGGCACCACCGGCCATAGAAAGGGAGTAGGCATATGAATTGGTTTGTGGATTCCAAATGGCAATAGCACCGGCATCTACATTGTTGCGTTGCCAGCCAGAAGGAGCATTCCAATGAATATTTCCAGCATAGGGATTTCCAATGAGGCACCAACCATCATTCATTCCACTGCCAGACCAAGTAATGTTAGTAGTAGGAAATTGAAAATCTCCTTGATTTAAGGTGCCAGTGCTTACAAGGGTAACTGCGTTTTGGGTAGGGTTGGTTCCATTGATTCGGCCCAAGTCGCTGCGGTCTCCTCTTACCATTACTCTATAACCTCTTCCCGGAATCAGGGATTGTTGTATATGTGTAATGGGTTTCCAACCTAAATTAATATTTCCAGTATCGGTTTCGTCGTACCAAAAAACACTTGGGTTATTGGTGAGGGTAGCATCAAATCCATTAGAATTAAATGTACCTACGATGTTGCCTGTGCCATTTCCAGTGATAAATATTTCACCTTGCCAATCTTGCACCGTATTATTAGATATGGGAGTACTTAAATTTCTGTTGCGTCTTCCGATGGATTTAATATACCTCTCTACAGACACCACTCCTAGAATGGTGCCACCTCTACAATTTCCTATGATACCCGTTCCTATGGAATCGGAAACCACTTTAAAGCTACCTTGATTTTGAAAAGTACCTTTGCATTGAAATTGAGCATTTGGCTGAATGTTGAACTGTCCTTTGTTGGTTCCATTTGCCCAACTTCCCGATTTAATGAGGTATAAAACATGCAGGTGATTAGTACCTAAGGAGTCTTTTGGCTTACCTATTTGTAAGGTGGCGAGGCTATCAATGAAGAGGTTGTTAAGGGTACAAAATTTGGGGGTAGTACTTCCAGCAAATTCAAAAATATGTCCGGTTTGAATTCTAATAGAAGCAGACAATCCACTTGGCAAGCAAGCAGCCGGTGCCCAAGTGATGCTGTCTAGAGAATGTTCCCAATGTTGGTTCATTAGATAATTCCCATAAGGCACTGCGCTTCTAAAATGATTTAAGCTCATTGGCACATCAATCATGATTTGGTCGATGGAAATTTTTCCTGTACCATTACTAAAAACAAACTTGAAATCCTCGAGGCTTTGTGAAGGGGTAAGTGCTAATCGGTCGTTAAACAATTTGGTATTGCCAGCCCATAAGTCCCAGGTATCGTTTGTTAAGGTGTCTTGTAAGCCATTGGGAGCAGCATAAATTAGGTTGGTGCCAGTGTTGTTAATAACCCAAAGGAGGGTTTGAGGGCCAGTTAATACTGTAGAATTGCTGCTACTTCCAAGGTCTCTGATAGAGAAATCACCCGCATTGGCGCTTAAGTTTATGCCAATTCTACTGTGCACGTTGGCATTAATTTCTGCCGAATTGTTTGTGCTAAATCCAGCGCCAATTTGAAAAACGGCTGCACTTGTTTGAGCAGCTAAGTTATCGCTTACTTTTAATTGTATGCGAAGGGCAAGGGCATCTGGGATTCCACTAAAATTAGTGGTTCTGGAGAAGGATCCTGTATTAGATCCAGTGCGGTTAAAATGCAAATGCCCTTGGTTGATGCTCACCTGCACGCCTGTTCCGGTGCTACCGATGGCATTAAATAGGCGATTAAAGGGATTGGCAGAAACATAATCAGAAACGGTTTCGGTTTCATTAAAATCGGCATGCAAGAGTTGTGCGCGATTGGTTTGAGAGGCGAGCATGGCTGCGCCTAAAAGAAGGGTTTTTATTTTCATGGTTTTGGCGATAGGTTCAACAAAAGTTTGTGATGGAAAAGCCTTGGCTTGCCATCACGCATTCGCCATATTGGTTCAAACCGAAAAAATAGATGTAGGGTGTATGTTTGAACACCACAAATGAAAATAGTAGAATTAAAATAAAAAAGTAAAAATCGACAGCGGCCTTAGATAAATCGGGTTTCTAGGATGGCCAAATTAGTTTTCTTGCGCTTCTCTCATCATAGAAGCGGCCAATTCTTTGCCTAAGAAGCTATCTATTAATGCGTGGACACCATACAGTAAGGGTGTTAACAAAACCGCTACGCCAATTTTATAGATAAAGTTTACAAGGCTGATACCTAACACCAATTTCATATCCCAGCCTGCGCCAATGTAAAAGGCAATAAATAACACCACAAAGCTATCTATCAATTGAGAAACTACTGTAGAGCCAGTGGCTCTTAACCATAAATATTTGTTGCCAGTTTTGGTTTTTATATAATGAAATACGGTAACGTCTATGAGTTGACCCAATAGAAACGCCACTAAAGAGCCTATGATAATCCAAAGGCCTTGACCAAAAATTTGGGCATAGGCTTCTTGCATGGGTAAGGGGCCCTGTGAAGTTTCTTTGATGAGCCAAAAATCGGCAGGTGTTACTTTAATGCCGGCGTAAACTGCTACAAAAGAATAGCTAATCATGGCTGCGGCAATGTAAGAGTATAGCTTTACCCCAGAGCGTCCAAAATATTCATTGATGATGTCTGTCATGATAAATACGATAGGCCAAAGCAACACACCTACTGTCATGTTAAAGGATAAATCATTTCCAAAAACCTTCCAGGAAAGGGGATTAAATCCCAGGGTTTTTTCAACCGAAAATATCTTTACGCCTATAAATTCTGCTACAATGGCGTTGGCTATAAAAAAAGAACCTAGGAGTAAAAAGAGGATGGTTCGTTTGCTTTCTTTCATGCTTCTAAAATAATTACTGACCTTGCCCAATGAATCAATGGTTATAGGGCATTCTAAAATCAAATATATACTTAAACAGTGTGATTATCTTATAAACTTTGATTAGGGCATTTAGTTTAGAAA
>CAYUDC010000049.1:0-10488 GCA_964443415.1 uncultured Chitinophaga sp.
AAGGTAGTATTAAGGCCTACAAAATACGTTTAAGTTTCGGTTTGAACCAAAGCAGAATAAAAGAATAAATGTATATTTGATTATTACCATCCTTTTCAATGTTAAACTTATACCTTAGCAATTATTTATTCATATGAAAACTTCATTCAAACATACCCTTCAGTTGCTAACCATGTTGGCAATACTCTTTAGCGCCTGTAATCAAAGGCAATTTGGGCATTTAAGCAAAGTGCGCGTGAAGCAAAAAGACGTGGCTATTAGCAAAAAAGAATCTAAGGAAAAATCTGAGATGAAGGAAGAGGCGATAGAGGAAGAACAGGTAGTGACCTCTGCAGAGCCCGAAACAGCCATCGTGCTTGGTTCAAACCGAAATATTATTGGCAAAAAGCAATCTATACAAATCAACAAACAAACAAAGCCGATTAAAAAATCTGAACTAAAAAAATTAAAAAAGGAAAAGCAAGACAACCCCTATCCTAATAAACCTAATATAGCGGCTTACATTGGTTTAGGGTTAGCAGTATTAAGTGTATTATTTACCATCCTAGAATTATCCTTAATTCAGGATGGATGGGCTATTATAATTGCCTTTTTTCTATCAATCCCTGCTTTAATTTTAGGAATAATTGGATACTCTCAATATCGCAGAGAAAAAGCAACAGATGGTTATATGGCATCTCTTTTTACCATAATAATAGGAAGTATATTTTTACTGATATTATTATTATTACTGATTTTAGTTTTAGTTCTTGTTGCAAGCGGTGTTTATTTTTAAATCAGCAAAATTCAATTTTTTACATTTATGAATTATTCTAAAATCACTTTCCTTTATATACTTTTTCTTTTGACCAATCTTGGTATGGCGCAAACCAATTACCAGTTGCCACCTAAAGAGATTTTAGAGCTGGCAGATGTGTCAGCCCCTGCACAATCAATGGTTAGCAAGAGCAATAAATACTTGTTGCTCATGGAAAGACCCCAATATAAAAGTTTAGAAGAGCTGGCAGAGCCCGAATTGCGCTTGGCAGGATTGCGCATTAACCCAGAAACCTTTGATGTGGCGAGGGCAGGTTATTATACCAAACTCACTTTAAAAACCATTGCCAACAATGCTACCATTCAATTGAGCAATTTGCCAGAGCCTTTAAAAGCTAAGAACATAGGTTTTTCACCCAATGAGAATTTTATAAGCTTTATACAGGTAAACACTCAAGGATTATCTTTATGGGTGATCGACTTAAAAACGGGCGCAGCCAAAGAGTTGCTTAAAGACCAAATTAACAATGTGATGGGCAACCCATTTTTTTGGGCAAGTAACGAATCAGGCATTTATGTAAAAAGTAAAGGCAACAAAAAGCCTTTTCCCAACAGTAAAGTATTGCCATTGGGGCCCTCCACCCAAGATGCCACTGGAACAAAATCGGCAGCCAGAACCTACCAAGATTTATTAAAGAACAAACAAGACGAGGCCGTATTTACCTATTATGCCTCAAGTGAACTATCGTTTATACCATTAGATGGCAGCATAAAAAACATCTTACCAAATGCCATTTACAAACGCTTGAGTCTTTCTGCTAACGAGAACTTCCTGCTGTATGAAACCATTTCTGAGCCCTTTAGTTATACGCTGCCTTACAGTTTTTTTGCGAGCGAAACTCAGATTTTAAACTTGAGCAACAAAGAGATTATACGATTTTATAGCAGGCCTCTCCAAGATAAACTACCCATTAGTTTTGATGCCGTGGAGGCCGGAAAAAGAAATATATTTTGGCATCCCGCTAAGCCTGCTACACTCGTTTGGTGCGAAGCACCAGATGGCGGTAACCCAGTTCAAACAAGTGAGGTAAGAGATGTTCTTTATACTGCTGATGCTCCTTTTAACCAAGCCGAAAAACTCTGTGAATTAAAAAATAGATTTAGAGGATTAACGGTTTCGGATAATGGCATTTATGTAGTAAGCGATTTTTGGTATAAAACCAGAAATACCAAAACCTATTTATTTAGAGAAAATAAGGCCCAAGTGATGCAGGTTTTGTTTGATAGAAGCAGCGAAGACGCCTATTCTGATCCAGGAGATTTTGTAACCGAAAGCAATAAATACAACAGAGAAGTATTGAAGTTAAGTAAAGACTTTAACACTTGCTACCTCATTGGCGAGGGCTATTCTCCGCAAGGAAATAAGCCATTTTTAGATGAACTCAATATAAGCACCTTGCAACGCAAACGCATTTGGCAAGCAGATGGTAAAACTACTTATGAGCGATTGTTAAGAATTACCAATTGGGATAAAATGACGGCCTTAACCAGCATCGAAAGCCCTAAGGTATATCCAAATCTTTATGTAAGAAATTTAACAAGCAAAGCCAAGCCTACCCAAATAACCTTTAAAGAAAATCCGTATAAATCTTTGATGCAAGTGAGTAAGCAGAAGATTTTTTATACCCGTAAAGATGGTGTGAAACTATCGGCCACCCTTTACTTGCCGGCAGGCTACAGCAAAGAAAAAATGGGAAGATTACCCTTATTAATGGAAGCCTACCCTACAGAGTTTAAAGACGACAAGGCTGCCTCTCAAATTAAGGAGTCGCCACATGCCTTTATTGCCATTAATTGGGCCTCGCCTGTATATTGGGTAACACGCGGATATGCTGTATTAGAAGATGCACAGTTTCCTATCATTGGCAAAGGCAGCGAAGAACCAAATGACACTTACATAGAGCAGCTGGTAGCCGATGCAGAAGCTGCCATTAAAGCAGTAGATAGCATGGGTGTGGTTGACCCTAAACGTTGCGCCGTAATGGGTCATTCGTATGGTGCGTTTATGACTGCGAATTTACTAACACACTCCAAACTTTTTGCGGCAGGCATTGCCAGAAGTGGTGCCTATAATAGAACCCTTACACCATTTGGCTTTCAGGCAGAAGAAAGAAGTTATTGGCAGGCAAGGGAAGTGTACCAACGCATGTCGCCTTTTACGTACGCCGATCAACTAAAAACACCTATCTTGTTTATTCATGGCGATGCTGATAATAACCCTGGTACTTTTACCTTGCAAAGTGAAAGGTTGTTTCAGGCCGTAAAAGGAAACGGGGGAACCGCAAGATTGGTATTATTACCTTACGAAAGCCATGGCTATGCAGCACGCGAAAATATCCTACACATGCTTTGGGAAATGGACACTTGGTTAAGCCGCTACCTTAGCAAATAAATCTTCCCGGTATTCTGAATAAAGTATTTTGACTCGTCTTTGGCGCGGGTAGTTCTGTGTTCTATAGATTGCCCATTGATTTGGGTAAACACTTGATACAAATACACGCCATTGGCCAACCTATCGCCATACATATCGGTGCCATCCCAAGCAAATTCGCTGATGTTATTGCCAATACGAATTGGACCAAATTCTTCTTTTCTAATCTCACGAACTACCTTGCCATTTGCCGTTAAGATTCTAATAAGCAGTTGCTCTGGAACCTCCGAACCGGTAAGCGTAAATACAAATCTTGTTTGGGTGGTAAACGGATTAGGATAAGGATAAAAATGCGTAATGGAACTTTTACTAATTACATTAAAATCTATCTCGTAATCGTTTGCGCCAGCAGCATTGCCACTGGCATCTTTAGCATTTACTTTTAAGGTATAAACACCATCTTTTTTAAAGCTAGGCCTATACTCTAAAACCGCACGGTTATTGGCATCGCTGGCAGGGATAAAGCTTAACTCGCCATTCCCCACAAAGATTCTTTGAAACTCAAATTCGCCAGGCACTTTTAAATATACCTCAAAGTTGCTGGTATCTTGTTGCAACAAAAATGGGTTCTTATCTGTGGCACTAATTTTAACCAAAGGACTAGGCGAAACGATATCGCCATTAAAGATGCGCTGTCCATCAAAAGTAACTTCTAAGTACGGATTTTGCTGATCGCGCAATACCTCAAAATCTTGTTGAAGAAAGTTGTTGGTATAAGTTTGTTCTAAAACTGCTTTGCTAGGATTTAACTGCAAGCTAATGCTTTGTTTTCCTTGCAGGTTTCTGGTTGGAATATTGATAGCTATTCGGCTTTTTCCGTTTCCAAGCATCCCTCCTAGCTTCAGCATTTCTTGATAGGTTGTCAGTCTACTTGCATCACTTGTTAGCACTCTTAAGTACACACTATCTACCTTTTTTTGGCTGATATTAAGCGCATATAATCCCATTCGCAAAGTATCACCCTGTGCTAACTGAGCACTATTAAACACATAATTTTCATTGACATCAAAAGTGAGCTCGGCAGCGGGCTCGTAAACCACTTGGGCATACTTTATTTGATGTGGGGTTCTGTTCACGCTATCTACAAAATGAAACTTAAGCTTTACATAAGGATAAATCGATGCTTGAATACTTTGTATAGCAAACTCAGTTTGGGTCAAACCGGCAAAAAACAAAGTGTCTTTACCTTGCCAATTAACTCCTATGACATCATACCACCAGCGGCCATTGCCATTGGTTTCTGTTTCTGCTAAACTCACCTTTACTTTGCTATAGGCTAAGGCTGGACCCACAGGTGCTGTGGTAAAATCTCCCTCGAACCATCTTAGTATAAAGTTCTTTCTAATGGCCAATTTAAGATTATCCTGAGGGTCCTCTGGTCGTGGAGGAAAAACGGGAAAAATGCCGTCATTAAATACAGTATCTTCTTCGGCAGTGCCCGGTGCATCGCCCTTTCTACCAATAACCGCCCAAGCAGTATTGTTGCTGCCAATTTGTTGCACTTTTTGTGCTCCAATAAGGTTAAAAGCATTTTTGGTAGACTGCTCCCACAGATGAATACTGGTTTGATACCTGCTAAATGCAGCCACCATATACCCTTTTGGAATAGAATCTATAAAAGTCCTTAGCGCTTGTTCGCCATCGCTAGTATTGGTGTTAAATGTGTAATACCTATTGCTTTGCCTATTTTTATTGGTTTGAACGTAGGTACAGTTAAATGGATAATTAGGAAGCTCATACGGCCAATCTACCTGAAAGGGCTCGAACACCAGTACCACAGTACCTTGAGCTACACAATTAAAAACCCCTTCATTTAACAAATAAGGAATAGTTACACCCATATTGCGTGCATCCCATCTGCGATTTTCCATGCCCAGAACAAGCTCGTTGTTACTAAAACTTAATTGCTTTAAACTGTCCTCAAAAACTATAAACCTAGCGGCAGAGGCTTGTTTTAATTGTGCATATTTTGATTGATGCCATCCTTCTACTGTTGCATTTATCTTAGTAAAGCTGGCACCACTCCAAATGCCACCCTCGGCCTCGGGCAAATTTTGTTTGATGCGCCAAAACCAAGTGATAGAATCACCCGATGGAAGTGCAACGCGCCACTCTGCTAAATTCTTTGCTTTGATAATACCAGAACTTAAGTGAAATGTTCCTGTAGTATTAAAATTAGCCGAGGTGTCCAACTCAAACAAATACTCTGTTTCGGTGGCAAATAGGTTGTTGTTTTGACCCAATAATAAAACAGTATCAGAATTAACAATAGCAAAGTTAGGTGGCATGATAGCTTGAACCCCGCTCCCTGGTAAGAAATAAGAAAAACTAGCGGTATTGTTTTGATAACTTATCTCGGCTAAACTTTGCGCAGGGTTGATGCTTACTTTAAATAGATTATTTCCAATTTCTTCACTTTTTAAATCTCTTATCCAATAGTAAAACGTATCTTGATGCAGTGGCGCAATCACTTTAATAGGGGCTAAATTTATTACCTGATTGTTGGGTAAGGTACGCTCCACACTAATGGTTAGTGTATCATTGTTTTTGCCTTTGGCAAGGTTAGAAACAATGACGCCAATGGCCAATGAATCATCTTGGATGGTGGCATTGGTTGGGTTTACAAACAAATCGTTCGAAGCAATTTTATAATCGGGAAAGGCGGGCGCATATAATACCAAGGCAGGATCTGCTTGCAATAGTAACTGCAACGCATGAGAGCGAGCAAAGGGTTCGTTGCCTGAAGAACTTTGCTGTAAAATGGTCTTTAGATTTTCACCAATAGACTTTCCATAACCAACCCCACTTAGTTGCTCATAAAACAATCGCATTTGTTGCTCTAGATAACTAGTAAAGGTTAGATTAGAATGCGCCAACCAACCGATGGCGCCTTTGTTAGGTGCGCAAATAAAATCTTTGCCATATACCAAACCTGTCCCTAAGGGGTCTACCTCATTGGCGTTACCGATATTGCAACCATTAAAATAATAAAAGCTTGGCTTATTGGTTTTACTTAAATCCTGAATCCCGCCAAAATCCATGTCTAACACCGTTAAGGAGCCATGACCATAAAAGGTAAGTAAATTTAACCCATCATTCTGAAGCCCAATAAGAGTTTCTTTGAGTTTATTTTCGGTAGGCTCGGTACTCGATTTATAATAGGAAAACACGTTTCCGCCTACAGGAGCTTTTAGCAATTCGTTGCCTATGCTTTTAAGGTGGTTTCTAAAAGAGGCTTGTTGACCCGAATTTTCACCACCGCTCAGATGAAGATAGTTTTTGCGCCACAAGGCAATGCTATCGCTTCTGGTTTCGTAATAAATTAACTTATCAAGGTAATTGCGCGCCTCTTGGTTAGTGGCAGCCGGAATTCTACCCGTGGCAATGGCAGGAGCTCCATCATTACCTGCAAAGCCATTGGTAAACAAATTCTCCGAAGAGGGTACTCCAATAGAGGGTACTAAATTGGCTTTATAATTAACCGCATTGCTGCGTATTAAATTGTTTTGATAGCCTCTTCCAAGTAATAATAAATAACTAGGCTTTTGACTTTGCTTATCGTAAAAGTGCGCGGCAAACCTTCTTACCGCCAATGGATGTTCATATCCATAGGTGTAGTAGTTGTATAAATCTGGGGAATAGGCCAACAGGGTTTGAAACTTCTGAGAACGGTAAGCGGCATAAGCCGCGGCGGCATCAGATAACAATGGATGTGAAATAATAAGAAATGCTTTGTTAGAAGGGCTAAAAAACGGCATGTTTACTTTTTCTAGCGAAGCAGGCAAAAGGTAATTACTGCCTTCTTGCAAATAGAAGGTTCTGGCACCTGCTTGATAGGGCAATAACATTTGAGCATTGCCAGATACTTTTACACCTTCACTTCTTAAGCCAAGTGAGGCATCCCACACTACAGGTGTGTTGCCATTAAATCCGCTGAATTGTAAAAGTGTTTTAGATGCATTGATCCCATTGTTTAAAGTGATACTGGTAAACTCACCAAGCCACTCAGCGGCTTTGGCATAGCTAAGAGCTACGTAAGAAATGCCTATATAATCAGTACCCACAGACAGGTCGTTTACCACTTCAAACCTAAATCTCAATGAACTACCAGCCAAACTAGCAGCAACGTTCTTTCGGATCAACCTTGGGCCATAACCTCTAAAAGTGGTATCACATATGAGTTGTTCTTGGTTATTGGCAGCTACTGCATAAATCCTCAAATGGTGGTTGGGTGCTGTTGGGTCTGCCAAGAAAAAATCAGAGGAGCCTATCACTTTTATTTCTACCTGTGCGGTTTGCCCCGAGAGCCAAAATGGGGTAGCAAAGGTTTGGGTTCTGGTTTGACCCAAGCCTAACATATAACTCATCATGCCTTCGGCATCGCCGTAATCGCTGAGGTAGTATTTATTGCTGGCAGGAATAAAACTGCCATAGTAATAATCTTCCATGGGTGCCCAAAAATCTCGGGCGGTAAACTGAGCTTCTGGCACATAAGCATTGTAGTCGGTGGCTACATAATTGGTGTACCTTAAAGGAGCAGCAACTGAAGTATCTGGCAAGTAGGTTAAAAAGTAAACAGCGGTATCGTCGTATTGGCTCCTAAAAGTATGCGGTTGATCTGCTAGACTTACGTACATTTCTGTGTCTAACTTGCCATCATTGGGTTCGCCATAAAATGCCACAAAATCATTTTGATTAAACACATTATCAGCAGCCCCTTGAAGATACAGTCGCACTTCTGCGCCATTCTTAAACAGTTGTAAACGGTTTGGGTTCAAGCCTACCAATGAAAAACCTGCCTTTTGCAAGGAAGCTGAATCAAGGCGATAAATGCCTTTCTCAATCAGTTTTACCTTAAGATAAGGCATATAAGGCCTTATCCACTCAAACCCATAATTCTTTTGGGCCAAGGAAGCCGAACTACCTAAGGTAAGCCAAATAAGTAAAGAGAATATAAGTTTGTTGCAGCTATGTTTCATGCAGTCTGCAATTTAGCTTAAAATATAGAAATATGTCATGGTCAACTTGTTTTTGACACATAACCAACAAAGGCAGATTTTATTATAATTAGAGCCTTACTTTTCTGCAAACTTTTCAAAAAAGTGCGGTATGGTTTCTATGCCTTTGTAGAAATTAAACAATCCATAATGTTCGTTTGGCGAGTGAAGGGCATCGCTGTCTAAACCAAATCCCATCAGAACAGATTTTAAGCCAAGCTCTCTTTCAAATAAAGCCACAATCGGAATGCTACCACCACCGCGTGTAGGCACAGGTTTTTTGCCAAATGTTTTTTCCATGGCATATTCTGCAGCCTTATAGGCTTTCGAGTCGATAGGCGTAACCACCGGCTCTCCGCCATGGTGCGGCCTAACTTCTACTTTCACACCAGCTGGGGCTAGGCTTTCGAAATGACGCTTAAACAAGTCTGTAATCTCATCCGACACCTGATGAGGCACTAAACGCATGCTAATTTTAGCAAATGCTTTAGAAGGTAAGACGGTCTTAGCGCCTTCTCCAATATATCCACCCCAAATGCCATTGCAATCTAAGGTTGGTCTAATGCCAGTGCGTTCTAGCACATTATAACCCTTTTCTCCCCAGATATCATTAATCTGTAAATCTTCTTTGTAGGCTGCTAAATCAAAAGGCGCTTCATTTAACATGGCGCGCTCTGCTGCACTCAGTTCTTGCACTTTATCGTAGAAACCAGGAATGGTGATATGGTTATTTTCGTCGTGCAAACTGGCAATCATTTTGGCCAAAATGTTAATTGGATTGGCCACGGCGCCGCCATACACCCCGCTGTGTAAATCGCGATTTGGACCCGTAACTTCCACCTCTACATAACTTAAGCCGCGTAAACCACAATCTATACTTGGAATGCTATTGGCAATGATTGAAGTATCGGAGATCAGCACTACATCGGCTTTTAAGCGATCGCGGTTAGCCACACAAAAATCACCAAGGTGGGTTGAACCAACCTCTTCTTCTCCTTCAATCATAAATTTAACATTGCAAGGGAGTGCATTTTCGGCCATCATCATTTCAAAAGCTTTCAAGTGCATATACACCTGCCCTTTATCATCGCAAGCACCGCGTGCAAAAATGGCACCATCTGGATGTATAGCAGTTTTTCTTACCTGTGGCTCAAAAGGCGGGGTATCCCATAATTCAAGAGGAACGGCAGGCTGAACATCATAGTGGCCGTAAACTAAAACCGTAGGAAGTGAGGCGTCTATTATCTTTTCGCCATATACAATGGGATGGCCGGGTGTTGGGCAAATTTCTACCGCATCGGCACCTGCTGCCATTAGCTTTTCTTTGATATATTCAGCAGCCTTTTGTACATCTCCCTTGTAGGCAGAATCGGCGCTGATAGAAGGAATGCGAAGTAACTCGAATAATTCGTTTAAAAAACGGTCTTTATGTTGGTTTAAATATGCTGTTGACATAAAAATAAATTTTGCCAAAGCTATCAATTTTATCACAAATCTAAAGGGTGTTGAAATTTTACCGCCAAGTAGAAAAAGTTAAGAGTTACTTTCGCAAGGTGGATTATTTAGCAACATTAAACCCTGCGCAGCGGGCCGCAGTAGAGCAAATCAATGGACCTGTGATGATTATAGCCGGAGCTGGTTCTGGCAAAACACGCGTACTTACCTATAGAATTGTTCATATGCTGCGCAGTGGTGCCGATTCGTTTCAAATTTTGGCACTTACTTTTACCAACAAAGCTGCCAAAGAAATGCGTCACCGAATTATGGAGGCAGCAGGCTCCGAAGCCAGAAATGTGTGGATGGGGACTTTTCATAGCATCTTCGCACGAATTCTTCGCTCAGAAAGCGAACGCATTGGATACCCAAGAAATTTTACCATCTACGATACCGACGATTGCAAAAGCCTCATCAAATCTATCCTTAACGATAGCAAGTTGGATGATAAAGTGTATAAACCTTCTGGCATCTTATCTAGAATTTCGTCTGCCAAAAACAACCTGATAACCGCAGATGAGTATATGCTCAATGGGGAATTAACAGAGCAAGACGTTTTTAGTGGCAAGCCAAAGTTCTCTCATATCTTTAAGGTTTACCAAGAGCGCTGTTTAAGAGCTGGTGCCATGGATTTTGACGACTTATTGGTAAATACTTTTAAATTATTTCACTTCCACCCAGATGTATTGTATAAGTATCAACACCAGTTTAAATACATCATGGTAGACGAGTTTCAAGATACCAACCATG
>CAYUDC010000049.1:10588-18325 GCA_964443415.1 uncultured Chitinophaga sp.
TATCAACACCAGTTTAAATACATCATGGTAGACGAGTTTCAAGATACCAACCATGCCCAGTATATGATCCTAAAAAAACTGGCAGCAGTGCATGAAAATATCGCGGTGGTGGGCGACGATGCACAGAGTATCTATGCATTCCGTGGGGCTAATATCCGCAACATCCTTGGCTTCCAAAAAGACTATTCGGATGTGAAGATTTTTAAGCTAGAGCAAAATTATCGTAGCACCCAAAACATTGTTAATGCTGCAAGTTCTATCATCGAAAAAAACAAAGAGCAAATAGCCAAACAAGTATGGACTGATAATGAAACTGGCGAACGCATCCGAGTAATTAGGGCTTTAACCGATAATGAAGAAGGTAAAATGATTGCCTCCTCCATCTTTCAAGAAAAGATGAATGGCCAACTAATGCATAAAGACTTTGCCATATTATATCGAACCAATGCACAAAGTAGGGCGATGGAAGAGGCATTGAGAAAGATTAATATCCCTTATAAAATTTATGGCGGCTTGTCTTTCTATCAGCGTAAAGAGGTAAAAGATTTGTTGGCTTATTATCGTATGGTAATTAATCCGCATGATGAAGAGGCACTCAAACGTATTATCAATTATCCAACGAGAGGTATTGGAAAAACCACCCTCGAAAAGATGATGCTCGAAGCCAATGAGCGCAAGCAAAGTTTGTGGACCTTTATGGATACGGCCCGCGAAAATGGCTTAAAGCTGCAAGGACCAGTAGAAGACTTTGTGTTGATGATAAAGAGCTTTCAAACCATGCTTCATCGAAATGCCTACGATGTGGCTATGCACATTGCTAAACAAAGTGGATTACTAAAAGCGCTTTACGAAGATAAAACCATTGAAGGCATCGCCCGTTACGAAAATACCGAAGAGTTACTAAATGGTATCAAGGAGTTTAGCATAGAAGACATCATTGATGAAGATGGGGTTGTTAAAACCCGCACCCTCGATGAGTTTATGGCAGATGTGGCTTTACTAACCAATGACGATAAGGACAAAAATCAAGACCAAGACCATGTCAGTTTAATGACCATTCACTCGGCTAAAGGATTAGAGTATAAATATGTTTATGTGGTAGGTTTAGAAGAAAATCTATTTCCCTCACAGCTTTCGCTTAACAGCAGACAAGAGCTTGAAGAAGAGCGCAGGTTGTTCTACGTGGCCATAACCCGAGCCATGAAAAAACTCACCTTAAGTTTTGCTACCAGTAGATTTAAATTTGGTAATATCATCAACAGCGAACCAAGTAGATTCTTGCAGGAGATTGATCCAAAATATTTGCAGTTTGATAATCTATATACAGGTAGAGGACAATCGAAATTTGCCGATGAAGAAACTCCAAGAACTGGCACCTTAAGTGGGTTGCCAAAAAAGGTTTTAAACCTTCAAAAACCAGCACCAAAACCTGCTACACCTATGAATCCTGATTTTGTGGCAGATGATACTGCTGCATTAAAGGTTGGAGACAAAGTGCTACACCAGCGCTTTGGAGCTGGAGAGGTAGTATTACTGGAAGGAAATGGCGACAATAAAAAGGCCACCATTGATTTTACTGAACATGGCAGAAAAGTACTAGTGCTAAAGTTTGCCAAGCTTCAAATAAAATAACTAGCGTATTAACAATACTTGATGCAATGCAAGCACTTGGGGAATGAGCAGTTGGTTGCCACCATTGTCAATTAAAAAATCTGCACGAGCCATCTTTTCTTCTTGCGGCATTTGTTTACTTAATCTTTCTATGACGGCCTCTCTGGTAACAGCATCTCTTTGCATGGTGCGCGAAATACGCAACTCATCAGGGCAATGCACCACGATGATTTTATCTAATTTTTTAAAGGATCCACTTTCGTAGAGCAAGGCAGCTTCTTTTAAAACATAAGGGGCGGTTTGACCCAACACCCAATGCTCGTAATCTCTAAACACAGCAGGATGAACCAATGCATTAAGTTCCTTTAATAGATCTGGGTTATTAAAAACCTTGGAAGCAATATAGGCGCGGTTTAAGGTTTGATCCAAGGCGTAAGACTCTGGTCCCAATAATTGAATTAGGGCGGCTTTAAGTTGTACATCTTCTGTCATCACTGCTTTGGCGCGAGCATCTGCATCATACACAGGTATTCCTAAGCTTGCAAAAACTTTTGCCACGGTACTTTTGCCAGAACCAATATTACCTGTAATACCAATTTGCTTCATCATGCGAAGGTAAGGAAAATTGTGGTTGGTGGTTGGCAGATGGCAGCTTCCTCCTAAATCTGAACACTTCAACCACATTTGTCCAATTTATTTAAAAAAATGAACATATTTCTTGCTAAGAAGTACAATTGAACATTACCAATTTGAGGCAATTCATCCCTTTGTGGATGGAAATGGCAGAACAGGACGTATTTTGAATTTATTATATCTAGTGGATCAAAAATTACTTTCCCATCCTGTTTTATACCTAAGTAAATATATCATCAATTATAAAGACGACTATTACCATCACCTTTCAGGCGTAACGCAGAGGGGCGCATGGAAACCATGGATTTTATTTATGTTACAAGCAGTAGAAAGGACTTCTGAATTAAGCAATCAAAGAATTGATGAAATTTTAGATCAAATGAATGCAACCTATGCGTATGCAAATTCAAAGCTAAAATGGTATTCATTAGAATTAAATCAAGCGCTATTTTCTCAACCCTATATTAAGCAAAATTTAATAGGCAAAATCACCAAAACAAGCAGCAGAACCACTATTACAAAATATATGCTTCAATTAACAGAGTTAGGAATACTATCTCCCAAAACAGAAGGTAGGGAGATTTTTTACATTAATAATGATTTGATGCGAATACTAGAATCATAAAAGGCAGCATGAGTTAGCCCATGCTGCCTTTTTAAAAAAAATTTTCAGATTGTTTACTTCTTTTCTTCCACAGGCTTATTCAAGGCTTGTGAAGCTTCCATTGAAACCGCAGTTTTATCGATTCTTAACTTAGTGCCTTCACTTTCGATTAAAAAAGTAGTGTCTGCTACTTCAATAATTTTGGCATGCACACCACCAATGGTGATAATTTTTTGGCCTTTACCTAGCTCTTCTCTGAATTTCTTTTGTGCTTTGTTTTTCTTGATTTGAGGATAAATCATAAAAAAGTAAAACACTACGAAAATTAAAATCAGAGGCAAGAACTGCATAATTGGATTTCCTGCTTGGGCACCTGTTGCAGGTGGCGCCATTAATACTATTTGCTGTAACATATTTTGGTTTATTATTTTTTTGCTTCTACTACACCTTTGATAGCCAAGATGGTTTGGTTAGGAATGGTATTGGCTACAATGGTTACTTCTTTATTAAACACGCCAACCTTTCCACTGCTGTTAAACTCCACATCTATGGCGCCTTCGGCGCCTGGTGCTACTGGCTCTTTTGGATAGCTTGGTACCGTACAGCCGCAGCTGGCAGTGGCACTTGAAATAAGCAATGGAGTTTTTCCAGTATTGGTAAATTTAAATTTGTAAGTAACTACTTCGCCATCTACTAGCTTTCCAAAATCATGGATATTTTCTTGAAAGCTAATGGCAGGCGCATCAGCCGCATTTACTTCTTCACTTGCAGCAGTAGCAGGATTACTTACAACAGAGGCATCCGCCTTTTTAGGCTCGCTTTCTCCACAAGATGCCAAAAACACTAAACAAGAAATAGCAACTATTAACTTTTTCATATGATGATATATTTTAATCTACTAAACCTCTTCCTAGTTTCTCTATTTTATTTTCCTTTTTTAACTCGGCTTGAGCCTTGTCTAAAATACCATTGATAAATCCATGGCTTTGAGGGGTACTATACAACTTAGCCAATTCAAGATACTCGTTGATGGTAACCTTCACAGGGATATACGGAAAGTATAAAATCTCGCAAAGAGCCATTTTCATCAATATCATATCTACCAAGGCAATGCGCTCCTCATCCCAATTTTTGGTGCGGGTAGCCACCAATTCACTTAAAGTGTCTTGATGTTGAAGATAAAAGTCGAATAAGTCTTTTAAAAACTTTAAATCTTCTTCTTCATCTTTATGTTTTTGAGGCAAGAAAGCTTTGGAAGTTTCTCGCATCTCTTTAAGCATTCTTTGAATGGCAGTTAAAACCAATACTTGGTCGTCGTCCCAGTTAATGAATCTATCTTCTATGTAGGCATTCACCACATTTTCGTCCGACACTAAAAGTTCGAAAAGAGTAGCTACAAAGTCTTTGTCTGTAAAATAATTTTTGGAAGAAGATGAAGCATAATCTTTTACCCATTGTGCTTCTTTAATATCATTCCAAAAACTTCTTAATACATCGTTACTCTGGTACCAATCTAATTTGTTTTTATCTTTTAAATCGCGAATCTGCAGGTTGCCACTAATTTGCTGTAACACCTTATTGGCAATGATGGCTTCCAATAAATCTATTTGCTCTTTGGCAGGAATATACTTAGATTTCTGTGTTTCTAAATCCTGCTTCAAAAAATGAATAAAGGCTTCAGGAAAAGAGAGCATGAAGCCAAACAAATCATATGTTTTGTCTAAGCCATCAAACAGTCTTTTCCTGTATAGCGTTACACTCCCATGTTCCTCTCTAGAGAAGGCATAGAGTGTTTGAAATGCCTTAATTCTTAAAAACCTTCTATTTAACATTAATAAGTAGACCTCACTTTAGCTATATCACTGATACGCTTTTCGGCCAAATTAATGGCTGCCTTTTGCGTATGAATCTTTTCGTCTGCAGATACTTTTAAAATTTCTAGGGTTACATCAAAAATATGCTCTGCCTTGCGGTAAGCAGTTTCTCTGTTATAACCAATATGTTCTTGGTACACATTGATAAGACCACCTGCATTAATCAAGAAGTCTGGCGCATAGGTAATGCCTTTAGACACTAATAATGGACCATGTACTTCTTCATCGGCAAGCTGGTTGTTGGCAGCACCTGCTACGATGGCACATTTTAATTTTGCGATATTGGCATCATTTAAAATGGCACCTAAAGCGCAAGGAGCAAACACATCAACATCTTGAGAATAGATAGCATCGCCTTCTACCACTTTTGCTCCTAAGGTAGTAGCATAATGTTTCAATACATTTTCATTGATATCAGAAATAATCAACTCCGCGCCTTCTTTATGTAAGAATTCTAATAAGTGACCTCCCACTTTTCCAATTCCTTGAACGGCAACTTTTTTACCTGCAAGACTATCACTGCCAAATACATTCTTAGCACTGGCTTTCATCCCCATGTATACACCATAGGCAGTAACAGGACTAGGATCTCCTCCGCCTCCCATGCTTTCTGGTAAACCAACTACATGACTGGTTTCCATTTGCACATATTCCATATCACGGGTGGTGGTGTTTACATCTTCTGCGGTAATATATTTTCCGTTTAGATTTTCAACAAACCTACCAAATTTGCGCATCAGGGCTTCTGTCTTAATCTTAGTGGCATCACCAATGATAACGGCTTTTGCACCGCCAAGGTTTAATCCAGAAATAGCTGCTTTGTAAGTCATGCCCCTAGAAAGACGCATTACATCGTTGATGGCCTCCGCATCGTTTTTATAGTTCCAAATACGGGTACCACCTAAGCCCGGGCCAAGCACGGTGTTGTGGATGGCGATAATGGCCTTTAAACCTGTGGCATTGTCGTTGCAAAATACAATCTGTTCGTGGTCGTAAGTTGCTAACATGCTGAAAATCTCTTGATTCTCCATGAGTAATAGATTATTGGGTTTCAAAAATTCGTGCGCAAAAGTAGTTTTATTTTTGGTATTTCAAGGTGCATTTTCCCTCGCAGCTCTTTTATAAATATAATTGAGTTTATTTGCAGGCATATTTCCACTGTGAAACCACTACGACACCTCCGAAAATATTTCTATAAATATAGAATTCGCCTGATTTTAGGCGTCTTATTTGTTGCCAGCTCTAACCTTTTTGCCATTTTCCCTGCGCAAAGTGTGCGCGATGCTATTGACTTAATCAAAGAAAAACTGCAAAACATCCAAGGGCAGACAGGGGCTGCAAAACAAAGCATCATCGACTCTTTGGGTGCTGACATTCTATACTTTACCTTTTTGGTAATTGCTTTTGCCATCATTCGAGGTGTTTTTATGTACCTCATGCGTCAAACCATTATTGTCATGAGCAGGCACATAGAATACGATTTGAAAAACGAAATCTATGCACACTACCAAAAACTAGATCAAGGCTTTTATCGTGCCAATAGAACAGGTGATTTAATGGCTCGCATCAGCGAAGATGTAAGCAGGGTGAGGATGTATGTAGGTCCAGCTATTATGTATGCCATAAATTTGGTTGTAACCATCATCCTGGTACTAAGCGTGATGTTTAGTGTAAATGCCAAACTAACATGGCTGGTTATTCTACCCCTACCCTTTTTAAGCTATTTAATTTTTAAGGTAAACAACCTCATACATCAAAAAAGTGATGCTATCCAGGAGCAACTGTCCAATTTAACTTCCTTTTCTCAGGAGGCATTTGCGGGCATTAGGGTTATCAAGTCGTTTGCAGCTGAGCATCGAAATTACTTTTGGTTCAAACAGGAAACAGAAAAGTACAAAGAAAAACAGATGGACTTGGCCAAATTGGATGCTGTATTTTTTCCATTAATGGTTTTTCTCACTGGATTAAGCGCTTTAATTACTGTTTATGCTGGCGGATTAGAAGTGCTCGAGGGCAGGGCGACTTTAGGTAATATTGCAGAGTTTATCATGTATGTGCATTTACTCACCTGGCCTGTTACTAGTTTAGGCTACACCACCAGCCTAATTCAAAGAGCAGCCGCCTCACAGGCACGTATCAATGAATTTTTAAATATTGAACCGGCATTGCCACTTAAAACAGATGGTTACGAATCATTTGAAAACAGTATCGAAGTTAAAAATATAAGCTACACTTATCCTGGGAAAAAGATTCCTGCCCTACAAAATATTAGTTTTACGGTAAAAAAAGGTAGTAGCTTTGCCATTTTAGGAAGCACTGGCTCTGGAAAAACTACTTTAATCCAGCTATTACTCCGCTTAATGGACCCCGATGAAGGAGCTATTTACCTGGATGGAAAACCCTTAAAAACGTGTAATATTCAGAAATGGAAACACAGAATTGGGTATGTGCCGCAAGATGTATTTTTGTTTAGCGACACCATTGCAGCCAATATTGAGTTTGGTTTGACCCAAAAAGAGGATGCACTAAATGTAGAAGAAGCCGCAAAAATGGCAGCAGTGCATCAAAATATTATTGAGTTTAAAGAAGGCTACCACACCAAAATAGGCGAAAGGGGCATCACCCTGAGTGGCGGACAAAAACAACGGATAGCCATTGCCAGGGCATTTATTAAAAAACCCGAAATTCTACTCCTAGACGACTGTTTAAGTGCCTTAGATACAAGAACAGAATCGGAAATATTAAGCAACTTGAACGAATTTTCGTTTGGTAAAACAAGCATAATTGTAAGTCATAGAGCCTCCTCTGTAAAAGATGCAGAACAAATTATCGTTTTGCACCAAGGGGTAATTGTAGAACAGGGTTCGCATTCTGAATTATTGAAAATGAATGGGATGTACAAAGAAATGTATGATAAACAATCGAAAGAGGAATTAGTTTAAGAAAAGCCAAAGAAAATCCACATTAAAAAATGGCAAAAAAAGTGTTTTGAAAAGCAAGGTCTATCCTATATTT
>CAYUDC010000050.1:0-18300 GCA_964443415.1 uncultured Chitinophaga sp.
TTCGATTACATTTTATTATGTAATAAAATCTGCGGAGGCGCCCACTATCGCATGAAAATGAAAGTGGTAGTTGATACCAAAGAAGATTACGAAAAATGGTTAAAATCTCAGCCAGTTTTGGTGGCTGGTAAAAGTGCAACGCCTTCAGTTGCCATGAATTAATTCCTTATTCAACTAAACAATAACTATCTACATTATATGAGCGATCACAACATGACACACAGCCACGACGATCATGAGCACCATGAAGATAACTTCATCACGAAGTATATCTTTAGCATGGACCATAAAATGATTGCAAGGCAATTTCTCATCACTGGTATCATCATGGGTACCATTGGAATGTTAATGTCTTTGATTTTCCGTTTACAATTAGCTTACCCAGACATGACCTTCCCATTCTTAGAAGGTATCCTTGGTCATTGGGGTAAAGATGGTAAACTAGACCCTAACTTTTATTTGGCGTTGATTACCATACATGGTACCATCATGGTATTTTATGTGTTAACAGCTGGATTAAGTGGAACTTTCTCGAACTTACTTATTCCATTGCAAGTGGGAGCAAGAGACATGGCCTCTCCTTTCATGAATATGTTATCATACTGGTTCTTCTTTACCTCATCGGTAGTTTTATTATGGTCTTTATTTGTAGATGGTGGACCGGCTTCTGCTGGTTGGACAGTATATCCTCCATTGTCTGCATTGCCAAAAGCTATTCCAGGTTCAGGTACAGGTATGACCCTATGGTTAGTTGCCATGGTATTGTTTATCGCCTCTTCTTTATTAGGCGGTATCAACTACATAGCCACTATTCTTAATATGCGTACCAAAGGCATGAAAATGTCTCGTATGCCATTAACCATTTGGGCTTTCTTAGTAACAGCGATTTTAGGTTTATTATCTTTCCCTGTATTATTAGGAGGTTCATTATTGTTAATTTTCGATAGAAGCTTCGGAACCTCATTCTATTTATCAGAAATAGTAGCAGAGTTTGCTGGTGGTATCGAGCGTACTGGTGGTTCACCTATTTTATTCCAACACTTATTCTGGTTCTTAGGTCACCCTGAAGTATACATTATTTTATTACCTGCCTTGGGTATTACCTCTGAGGTAATTGCAACCAACTCAAGAAAGCCAATTTTCGGTTACCGTGCAATGATTGGTTCAATCTTAGCCATTGGTATCCTTTCATTTATTGTTTGGGGTCACCACATGTTTATCACTGGTATGAACCCATTCTTAGGTTCGGTATTTATGTTAGGAACCTTAATCATTGCGGTACCATCGGCGGTTAAAACCTTTAACTATCTTGCTACTTTATGGCAAGGAAATTTAAAGTTAACACCTGCCATGATGTTTGCCATTGGTTTAGTATCTTTATTTATTTCTGGAGGTTTAACTGGTATTTACCTTGGTAATGCAGCCTTAGACATTAACTTACATGATACTTACTTTGTGGTAGCTCACTTCCACTTAGTAATGGGTAGCGCCGCCATTTTTGGTATGATGAGTGGAATTTACCACTGGTATCCAAGAATGTTTGGAAGAATGCTAAATGAAACTGCAGGACATATTCATTTCTGGTTAACTTTAATCTCTGCTTATTGTGTATTCTTCCCAATGCACTTTATGGGATTAGCTGGTGTACCAAGAAGATATTACGCTAATACTGCCTACGATCAGTTCAATGTATTTATCGATATGAACCAATTTATTACCATCGCAGCGATACTTGGTGGATTTGCTCAATTAATATTCTTAGCAAACTTCTTCTACAGTATTTTCAAAGGTAAGAGAGCGGTACAAAACCCATGGAATTCTAACACCTTAGAGTGGACAGCGCCTGTAGAACATTTACATGGCAACTGGCCTGGTGAAATTCCACACGTTTACCGTTGGGCATACGACTACAGCAAACCAGGTGCAGAGGAAGATTTCATTCCACAAAATATACCAGATGCTGGTCAAACAGACCCTATGGAAGATGGCAATGGCTTACCTGCCGTATCAGTTAAAACAACTGTAGCAGCAGAAGCAGCTCATTAATTTTAAGGATTATCGAACTTAAAAAACAAATAAGATTCAGACGCTTTGGTATACTTACCATCGCAGCAGTGTTCTTTCTCATATTCGTTGGAGGATTAGTGCGCAGCACTGGTAGCGGAATGGGTTGTCCGGATTGGCCAAAATGTTTTGGACAATGGATACCCCCTTCCGATATCAGCGAATTGCCTGCCGATTACAAAACAAAATTTGCAGTAGCTGGTAAAGAAATTGCCGACTTTGATTCGTTTAAAACATGGACAGAATATTATAATCGTCTGGTAGGTGTTTTAATTGGATTGTTTATTTTGTTGACAGTAGTCTTTTCATTCCCCTATTTAAAAACCCAAAACAAGAAGATATTCTGGTTAAGCTTTCTATCTTTTATTTTGGTAGGTTTTCAGGGATGGATTGGTTCTATTGTGGTTTCTACCGATTTGGCAGTGTATATGATTACCATTCATATGCTTATTGCTTTGGTAATTGTTGCCTTATTAATCTATACCATCACCGCCAGTCAGGATTTTACTATTCCGCAGGCTAAACCAGATTCAATGCTCAAACCTTTGGTGTGGCTTATGTTATTGGTTATGTTTATACAAATCATCTTAGGTACACAAGTAAGAGAAAGTATTGATGAAGTTGCCAAAAGAATAGACAATAGAGATCTTTGGTTAGATGAAATGAACTGGGTATTTTATGTACACAGAAGTTGGAGTTTACTAAATATTGCTTTAGCCATATTCATTCATTTTAGGTTCAAACCATTGTTTGAACGCCAAAGCATTTTGTATAAAGCCTCCTTGGCAGTTATTCTGATGATGTGCGCCCAAACATTCACAGGAGCCGTGTTAGCTAACCTTAGCTTTCCGGGGAATGCCCAGAGCATTCATTTAACATTGGGAAGTCTAACAGCAGGGCTACAGATATTTATCTTTATCCTTGTTTTTAGCAAAACAAAAATTTTAGAACTAACAAAATAAAGTGGAAGTAAAAACTTCAGTCATAGAAAATAACCTTACAGGAGAAATGAGTTTCTTCAGGTCAAAGGCGCGCGATATTAACCAATTGGTTAAGTTTCGTTTAACCTTCCTTGTAGTATTCTCTTCTGTGGTTACGTATTTAACTGCCAGCCAAGGAAACATCAATTGGTTCGAAGTTATGATGCTAACCTTAGGAGGTTTCTTAGTTACTGGTGCCTCTAATGGTATCAACCAAGTGATCGAAAAAGATTACGATAAATTAATGCTAAGAACTGCCAACAGACCAGTAGCTACAAATAGAATGAGCGTTACAGAGGCCTCTATCATCAGCGCTACTATGGGTTTAATTGGGGTTGCTATTATCTCCTTCTACTTAAATACTGCTTCTGGTTTATTGGCATTTTTTGCCTTGATAAGCTATGCGTTTATTTATACTCCATTAAAAAGAATTTCTCCTATATCTGTATTTGTGGGAGCATTTCCGGGTGCCATTCCTACCATGTTGGGTTGGGTTGCATACAGCGGAACCATTGATACGCCAGCCATCATTCTTTTTGCAGTGCAATTTTTCTGGCAGTTCCCTCATTTTTGGAGCATTGCTTGGATTTTAGATGATGACTACAAAAGAGCTGGCTTTAAAATGCTACCTTCTACGCCAGGCAGAGATAAAGGAACGGCTTTTCAAACCTTGGTATTTAGTTTAGCTCTCATTCCACTTGGCATGTTACCTATGCAATATGGAATAAGCGGTATTACCTCTGGTGTGGTTGGCGTTCTAGGAGGATTAATGCTAAGCTTTTATTCTTATAGACTATTGAAAACCTGTGATACCAAAGATGCTAAAAAGTTAATGTTTGCATCATTCATATACCTTCCGCTTGTACAATTGGCCTATTTATTCGACAAAATTTAAAAACATGCAGACTGTATATCAAAAAGAAGAAGAAAATTACATCATTAACCCAAAGAAATTTGTGTTATGGTTGCTCATTGTAGCCAGTGTAATGCTATTTGCGGGCTTTACTTCGGCCTATATCGTAAGAAGAGGTGAAGGAAATTGGGAAGTATTTGAATTACCTTCTCTGTTCTTAGTAAATACCATCATAGCCATAGTATCCTCCCTTTTTATGCAACTCGCCTACATGAGTGCAAAAAAAGAAAACAGAGCTAGTACCAAAATCTTCCTAGGAATAACGGTGTCGATGGGAGTTGCTTTTTGCTTAGGCCAATTTTATGCCTATCAACAATTAATCGCTAACAACGTATTTTTTGCCTTCTCTAATCCTTCCAACTCATTTGTGTATGTAATCTCTGGATTACACTTGGCCCACGTAGTGGGTGGTCTTATTTTCCTTTTAATCATGTGGGTTGAGTCGTTTAAAACAACCCTTGCTAAAAGTTTCCAACTTTACCTAAACATGTGCCTAACCTATTGGCATTTTATTGGCATACTTTGGATTTATTTATATTTATTTCTATACTTATATCGCTAATTAACCTAAACAAGCATAATTGAACAATGGCTACAAACACCTTAACAACAAACAGTAAATTCACCTGGGGTGGTGGCAAATCACCTTTCAGTGTGAGCTATGGAAAGCTCATGATGTGGATATTTCTGCTTTCTGATGCGTTTACCTTCTCATCACTTCTAATTGCTTACGGCTTTATCCGTTACACGTTCTTAGAACCTATCAGAAACACTATCGTAAAACCATTCGACCATTTAAGTCACGAATTTGTGAAAGAAATGGGTGAAGTTGGCTTGTTTGTAAAAGATCATTGGCCTTCTCCAGAGCTTGTGTTCAACCATTTTCCATTTATTCATGGTGTACACTTACCTCTTTTCTTCGTAAGTTTAATGACCTTTATCCTTATCTTTAGTTCGGTTACCATGGTACTTGCGGTAGAAGCAGGTCATAGAATGGCTAAAGAAGAAGTTTCTAAATATATGTTCTTAACCATTATCGGTGGTGCTGCTTTCTTGGGCTGTCAAGCTTGGGAGTGGACAACCTTTATTGGTGAAGGTGCTACTTTACATGGCAATCCATTTGGACCAACATCCTTTGCTGCATTATTCTTTATTGTAACAGGATTCCATGGGTTTCACGTATTCTCTGGAGTAGTACTCAATGTAATCATTTACTTTAACGTACTTGCAGGTACATACGAAAAAAGAGGTCACTATGAAATGGTTGAAAAAGTAGGTTTATACTGGCACTTTGTAGACTTAGTTTGGGTATTTGTATTTACCTTCTTCTATCTTATTTAATCTAAAAAATATTAAACAATGGAACATACAGAACACTTAGAGCACACCGAAACTCCTTCGGACATGAAAAGCCAAATCTGGAAAACATTTTGGATTTTGTTAGGCTTTACCGTAGTGGATATCGTTTTATACTTTATGTTATTAAGCACGCATGCCTTATGGAAAAACTGGGTATTCATTATCCTAGGAATTGTAAAGGCATACTATATCGTTGGTGTTTTTATGCACATGAAATTCGAAAGAAAAGTGCTTATGTACACCATCGTGTTACCAATGGTATTTGTTATATTTTTTGTTATCCTCATGCTAATCGAAGGTGATTTCACTAACGTATTAAGATGGATCAAATAATGAAGAAAAAAGGATTCTTTATAGCAACCGGACTACTTGTAGTGCCGGTTGTTATTTTTTATATGCTCAGCGCAGGAAGCCAAAACTTTAAAAAACTTCCTTATTTAGGTGAAAGAATTGCCCCAGATGGTATTGGAATTAAGGATACCGTTTACTATGCCATACCAGATTTTATGGGCATAGACCAAAGTGGAGACACCTTGCACTCTAAAGATTTATCTAATAATATTTTTGTAGCCAACTTCTTTTTTGCCTCTTGCAAAGATGTTTGCCCTTCTATGAACAGAAGGTTGCAAAAAGTATATGATCGTTTTAAAGAGTTTGCCGAAGTTAAGTTCGTCACTTTTACCGTTGACCCTGATAATGATAGCACTGCTGTACTCATGGAGTATAGCAAGAAATACAATGCAGATCCCAAAATTTGGCATTTTGTAAATGCAGGGCAAGAAGGCGTTTTTGCAATAGGTCAAGGAATGCTTTTGCCAGTTTCTAAAGAAGCCAAAACAATCGACCATAGTCAGCAGTTAATATTAGTGGATAAGGCTAAACACATCCGCGGCGTTTACGACAGCGCCAGCGATATCGACATCAAACATTTAGAAGAAGATTTAAAAGTGCTACTTTATGAATATCACCAACCAGGCAAAGGAAGATAAATTGGTTTTTAGAATAGTGATGACCCTCTCGGTGGTTATCTTTATTGCAGTAATTGTACTCAATAGAAAAATATTGCCTGCTCCTACTGTGTTACCTAGTTGGACCTACTTTCTCCCAAAATTGAATGCCATTATCAACGGTACTTGTAGCTTGCTGTTATTGCTTTCTTTGTACTTTATTAAACAAAAAAATATAGCAGCCCACAAGGCAGTAAACCTTACTGCATTTGGCTTATCAAGCCTCTTTTTATTAAGCTACGTGGCTTTTCATTGGATTGCTCCTCAAACTTATTATCCAGAAAATGCGCCTAACGCCAACTTGTATTATGTGATATTAATTTCTCATATCATACTGGCTGCTGTAGTGCTGCCTTTGGTATTGTTAAGTTTTTACAGAGGCCTGCAAATGCAAGTAGAACTGCACAAGAAGATTGTAAGGTTTGCCTACCCTATTTGGTTATATGTAACCATCACAGGAGTTATAGTTTATTTGATGATCAGTCCGTATTATCCTGCCTAATATGAAAAGCATTTCTAAATATGTTGTCCTTGCATTGTTGTTGATGCTAATTGCCTCTCCCGAGCTGATGGCACAATGTGCCATGTGTAAAAGTAACCTCGAAATGGCTAGGCAAAATGGCGGCACCAATGTAGGAAATACCATAAACGATGGAATTCTTTACCTATTGGCATTGCCATACATCATAGCGGCAGCCTTTGCTTACGTGTATTATAAAAAATATAAAGAAAAGAAAAACTCACTCTCAACTCAATCATAATATGTGCGATTTATATGAACCTTCAAAAGGCGTGTCCCTGTTGAAGTCTAAATGCCCGCAATGCCAAAGTGGTAAAATGTTTACTCACCCATTTTACGACTTAAAGAATTTTACCAACATGAACGAAACTTGCCCCGTGTGCAAGTTAAAATTTGAAATAGAACCCGGATTTTTTTGGGGATCGATGTACATTAGTTATGCTTTCTCGGTGGCCCTCATGCTTATTATTGGCGGTACCATTTTGCTGATAAGCCATGGCAAAGCAGATTTTTGGACTTACATCATCCCTATCATCTCTAGCTTTATTCTTTTTGCTCCGCTCTCCTATCGATACTCTAGGGTCATCATGATACATTTGTTTAGCCCTATTCGGTTCAACCCGGAATTGGCTAAAAAAGATGGAACTGCCAAGTAATACTGCGTTGGTTTTATATGATGGTCATTGCGCCTTATGCAATGGCTTTGTAAAAATCATTCTAAAGTTAGACAAAGCAAATTATTTTCATTTTGCAGCGCTTCAATCTGAGTTAGGAAAGTATTATCTCGGTTTGAACCAAATAGGCCATGAAGTAGATTCGATAGTACTCATCGACCAATCGGAAGTTTTTCTTTACGAACAAGCAGCCTATCAAATTGCCAGCAAACTGTCCTTTCCTGCCAAACTTATCTTCGTAGCCAAAATTCTTCCTACATCCTGGCAAAGAAAACTCTATTTAAAGATTGCTGCCAACAGATACCATTGGTTTGGCAAATACGAAGCTTGTCCTCTCCCACCAATCGCATACAGGCATCGCTTTCATTAATGTGCGTGCAGCATACTGATAAGCAAAGCCACGGTAATACCAGCCAATACAGCACTCAGCTTTTTCTTATTAAAGATATGATGCTCGCTGTTCTCGAACAGAATGGTGGTGGAGATATGCAAGAAGGTACCAATCACAAAGGCCATAAAGTATTCGAAAAACTCTTCTGGAATACTAGATTCTAAAAACACACTAAGAAGTGCGCCAGCAAAAGACATCATCGAATAAAAAACACCTGTTTTGGTGAGTAGCCCCTCTTGTAGGTTTAATCCTTTTAACAAAGTAAGCAATGCAAATGCAGCTGGCACTTCATGAATCATTATGCCAAACAAAAACGGAAAGAAGTGGTCGCTTCCTTCTAACCATAAAGCACCTAAAGGAACTCCTTCTGCAATAGAGTGAATACTTAAAGACATCACTACACCCATTGGCAGAACCTTATTCTTTAAGTGATGGTGGGCATGCATGTGACCATGTTCTACCCCTTCTGAATAACGCTCCAAAAAAATCTGAAAGAAAAATCCCAAAAGCATCAGTGCGCCTTTAAATGGGTCGAACACCCTAAAAACCTCTGGAATTAAATTTAATATGGTAATGCCTAATAAATAGGCTCCGGCAAATGATAAAAACCAAGCCAAGCTACCGCCTACTTTTTTAGACCCTTTTATACCCAAAAATGTACCAACAAGCGGACCTATGGGAAGCAACAACAACCAAATCCAACTCATACTACCTCTTTAACATATTTAAAAACATACCTCGAAAATGCTAAGCCAAACAATACGCCGCATAAGGCACCAACCGTAACATCCAGTGGGTAATGCACGCCTACGTAAACTTGAGAAAAAGCTATACATGCGGCCCAAAACAATAATATGGGCAACAATATTTTTACCTGTCTAAAACAGTAAGCTAAAAAAATGGCCAAAGCAAAATGGTTGGTGGCATGGGCCGATATAAAGCTATAGCCATTGCATGAGCCGGTTATATGCAAAACCTTTCCTACCAATAATGGCTCAACACAGGGCCTGGCCCGCATAAAGGTATGCTTTACCAAATTGGCACTAAACTGATCTGAACATAAAACCATCAAACCCACGCCCAGCAATATTTTCCAAGATTCTTTTTTATAATAACGAATAATGAAAAAAATAAAAACAGCATACAGGGGATACCAAGTAACTTGGTTTCTAAACAACAGACACAAACCATCCATCCAAGGATGAGAAAGCCCATTATTTACTTTTAAAAATAACTCCCTATCTAAACTTAAAATTTGATCAAGCATGGGGGTGTTGAATTACCAAAATCAGTCGCTCGCTTTCGGTAGATGAAAACGTTTGTAAACTGTAATTTCCGAAAGTATTTACTAATGTTAAACCAGCAGCATGGATAAGTTGATGAAAGTCTGATAATCTGAGCGCCTGCACCTTTTCTTGATACTGAAAAGATTGCCCATTATCCGAGAATTTGATGTCTTTGATAATGATTCCATGCTCAACCACTTTAGAAATGTTAAACAAAACGCCTTGTTTCATTTTTGTCTCGAAAGGAATTAATTCCTTTAAAACCTTTTCTGCATTTAAAAAATCAATGACCAAATATCCGCCCGGCTTCAGCACCTTCTTAATTTGCTCTAACACCAATTGGTTGGTTTGCATACAATCAAAATAGCCAAAACTGGTGAATAAATTTAACACAAAATCAAATTTCTGAGGAAGGCTAAAGCTTCTTAAGTCGCCTACTTCGAAGTGTAAACGCTCATTTTCAAAAGATTTTGCCAATGAAATACTGTGGCTCGACAAATCAATTCCAGTGACATTAAAGCCTTTGTTGTTCAAAAAAATGCTGTGTCTGCCAGCGCCACAAGCCAAATCTAAAAATGATGCATCAGGGTTTGGATCAAACCAAGATACCAGATTTGTTAAGAAAAACTCTGCCTCTTTACGGTCTCTATCCCCGTAAAGTATGTGGTAATAAGGCGAGTTAAACCATTCTTTAAACCATTCTTTCTGCTGCTCCATTCGAGTGTCGAAAGTACAACATAGATTTTTCTCAAACCAATCTTTAACCTTTTATAATAAAATTCTTTATTCTCTGTTAAGAGTTAGTCATTTTTGATAACCATGAAAATAAAACTACTCCTTGGCACATTAGCTATTTTTCTATTTCCATTTTTCGGGTCGACCCAAACCTCTGTTCTCAAAGGTTTGCTTTCGGATACGGCTAATTTTAAACCCATGGCTTATGCCTCGGTGGTGCTTCTAAAAAAAGATTCGAGCATTTATAAAAAGCAGTTTGCCAACAACAGCGGTGCTTTTCAATTCTCGAAATTGCCCGCAGACACTTACCGATTGTTAATTGCCAGGCCGGGTTTTGCCGACTATGAAGAAATTATTCCCTTAGATTCTAACCAAACCAAAGACCTTGGCACCATTAGCCTTATTTCTAAAACCAATCTACTGAAGGAATTCATTGTAAAAGATAGGCAAGCCATCAAAATAAAAGGAGATACCGTTGAGTTTTTGGTAGACAGCTTTTTGGTAAATAAAAACTCCAATGTAGAAGATTTGCTCAAAAGACTCCCAGGTATACAGGTAGACAAGGATGGAAAAATAACCGCTCAAGGGCAAGAGGTTAAAAAGGTTTTAGTAGATGGAGAAGAATTTTTTGGTAACGACCCTACCATTGCCACCCAAAATATCAAGGCAGAAAATGTTGAAACCGTGCAGGTGTTTGACAAAAAAAGCGAGCAAACTGCTTTTACCGGCATTGACGATGGAACCAAAGAAAAAACCATTAACCTTACGCTCAAAGAAGATGCTAAGAAAGGTTACTTTGGAAAAGTAAATGCTGCACTAGGCACACCAAATACCAGCGATGTTCCTGGTCTTAGCAGCAATGCCGCCAATGGCAATAGATACGAAGGAAAAGTGCTATTAAACAAATTTGCCAACAAAAGGAAAATATCGGTATTCTCTACTTTCTCTAATACAGACAACAACGATTTAGATTGGGACGAACGAGAACAATATCTTGGCGGCAACAACATAGAATACGATGAAGCCAGCGGCTATATGTATAGCTATTTTGATAACGAAGGCTATTACGGTAATGGCATCCCAACCTCGAGGTATGCGGGGGTACATTTTAGTGATAAAGTGAACCAAGATAAACAAAGCTATCAACTTACTGCAGCGCATAGAAACACCTTGCTTACTGGGGCCGAAAGAGATTTCTCGCAATGGATTTTACCCGATACCACCTACTTTAATGAGGTGATTACCAAAACGAGGGTAAATAGAACCAATAACTCTATTAGCAGTAAAGGAGAGTTTAAACTAGACTCCTTAACCACCTTGGTAATTAGAGCCAATTTCTCGCAATCATTTTATGACAATACCTCCGAAATTAGTTCTGATAATTTAAATGAAGAAAACAGCCTGGTAAATAGAAACAATAGGGTAAACAAAAGTGAAGGCGACCAAACTAAATTAGACTATTCGCTGGTGCTCAACAAAAAGTTTAAAACCACCGGTCGCACGCTCTCCTTAAAATTCGACCAACATTTAAACGAAAACAATAAGGTGTCTTCCTTGCTTTCGAACACCACTTTTTTTAACGGAGATTCTAGCATTAATGCCGAGCAACAATTGGATCAACGCACGCCCGCATCCGAAAAAAGTAATGCTTTTGGAGGTTCTGTGTCTTATACCGAACCCCTCAGTAAAAAACTCTTTTTAGTAGGTAGTTATGATTATCATCTCACAAGAAGCAATTCTAGCATCAACACCTTTAATAAAAATGCACAAGGTGCTTATGCCCTGAGAGTAGACTCCTTATCTAACGACCTACTTTATGATATCGGAATTCAAAAAGGTGAGATGTTGCTAAGATTTATCAATAAGAAAATAAATACATCTATTGGGGCTAAAGTGGCGCACACTCAATTAAAACAAGACAACCGATCATTAGACACCACGATTATTCAACCTTTTACCAATTTTTTCCCATCGGCTAGGTTCAACTATAAAATTAGTTCTACCAGGGCATTTAACTTTAGCTATACGGGGTCGACCAGGCAACCTACTTTACAACAAATTAATCCCATACAAAACTTAAGTAATCCATTGGTGGTGTTTCAAGGAAATCCAAACCTAGGGCAAAGCTTTAGAAATGATATCAATATTAATTACAACCATTATAAACCCATTTCTGGAAAAAGTATTTGGCTGAGTTTTAACTTAAGTAATACCCTTAACGACTTTGCCAATTTTGATCAAGTAGATGCGCAAGGAAGAAGAATTTACAAGACCGTAAATGTAGATGGCAATCAATCTTTAAACTTCTATACTTACTACTTCTTTAAAATTAGCAAACTTAATTTAGGCGTAGGCAATAATGTCAATGGAGGTGTTTATAAAAGGGTGAATTTTATCAATGGATTAAAGAATGAAAACATCAATTCTAATATCAATTACGACTTAAACCTAAGTTATGAAGTAGAGGAAAAATTTGAAATTTATGTATCGCCTTCTATTAACTATAACCGAAGTACCACCAGCCTTAGACCCGATGTCATTACCAATTTTTACACCTATTCTTTAAATAGCAGTATAAACTTTTATATCCCTAAAAAATATGAATGGGGAATAAGTTGCAATTGGAATAACCGCGCAGGAGTTGGGTCTTTTGCTGGCAATACCAATACCCTTGTAAACTTAAATCTAAGCAGGAAATTTTTGGCCAACGACCAATTAGAAGCGCATATTTCGGTGATTGATTTGTTTAATCAGAACATTGGGTTTGAAAGAAATGCCAATAGCAATTACGTAAACGAACAAAACTATTTGGTACTAAAACGATATGTGTTATTTGGTTTAAGGTGGAACATTAGCAGCAATAAAGGAGGAGGCGCAAACAATGAATAAATTATTGAACTATTTAATGGTGTTTGTTTTCGGGTTGACCCAAACCTTAGCTGCACAGAATTTGATACTCTCTGGTAAAATTACCTACGAGAGAAAAGAAAATTTACACAAACAATTTACCGAAAAAGACAGCTGGACCGAAGCCTTCTTAAAAACTCTGCCAAAATACAAAACAGATTTATTTGAGTTGAACTTTAACACCACCCAAAGTGCATACAAAATAATTGTAGAAGACGAGGGGCAAATTCCGGGTTGGTTAAAAACAGCTGCAACCAATCTTATTTGGCAAAACTTTAAAGACACCCAAATAGTAGCTATTAAACAGGTTTTCGAAAACAACTACATTATAGAAGATAGTTTACCTACCTACGAATGGAAGTATCTTGGAGAATTTAGAGAAATTGCAGGCTATACCTGCAGAAAAGCCTCCACTATTTTGTTCGACTCTGTTTATGTAATTGCCTTTTACACCGAACAAATTCCGGTGTCTGGCGGACCAGAAAGTTTTAACGGACTACCCGGAATGATTTTGGGCATTGCCATTCCAAGGGTAAATCTCACCTATTTTGCCACCAAGGTAGAGCCGCAAACTTTGCCAGAAAACACGTTTGTAATACCTAAACAAAAGGGTAAAAAAACCAACTTTAAAGTATTTAGGGATGAAATAACCAAAGGACTAAAAGATTGGGGAAGCTCTGGTACTAAGTTAATTTGGAAATCTTGCTTTTAATTTTTCATATTAAGGAGAATTTTGTATTTTTAAAAAGCAAAATCTATCCTTAGTATTGCCTTATTGTTGATGATTCACCTTGGAAAATAAAAACACACCTGGAAGCCCTTTAAAATTTGTAATCATAGATGATGATGACATTACTATTTTTCTGACAACCAGGATTCTCAGACAATTTAACGAAAACTTTGAAATAGAATCGTATAAAGATGGCAAACTCGCTATCGAACAGTTTTTAGAAACAGGCTATCAACAAGATTGGATCATATTACTAGACATTAATATGCCTATTTACAATGGTTGGGACTTTCTAGAGGACATAGAAAAACACCATATGAATATGCGTATTTTTATGTTTAGCTCTTCTATTGATACGCGCGATCAAGAAAAATCGAAGGCCTTTCCTTTTGTATTAGACTACATTTCTAAACCCCTTACTGGAGTTAAAATAGCTCAACTCCTTAGCAAACTTTGAAATAAAATGCAACAAAAAAGTATTTACCCAATTTTAAAGGCCGCCTTTCAAGCAGGTTTGATTGCTGCGGGACTAAACATCTCTTGGTTATTTGTATTAGAATATTTTTTAAAGATTGTAGGCCTACCCAACGGATTTCCAGTGGCAGTGGTAATATCTTCTATCTTGCCAATTTTGCTGGGAGCTATTGTGTATTTTGTTCTACAAAAGAACTTTAAAGAAGCCAATAGGCTATTTATTTTTATTGGCGGTTCATTTACGGCCCTCAGTCTTTTTCCATCTTTTGCTGCTCAATTGCCAGATGGCACTGCAACGCCGCAACACTTTGCTTTGCTAACCATTCCAATGCATTTTATAGCAGGCATATTGGGCCTTTATTATATCACTCAAAGAAGTAATTAATTTTCACTCAAAGCATGAAAAAACTTTTTATAGTATTTCTGCTTTCAATGTATTGTATGACAAGTAATGCAAAAGATACCATTGTGTATGTAATGGACCCCATGTGTGGTTGGTGCTTTGGATTTTCTGAGATAATTAAAAAAGCTGCCAAAGAATATGATTCTACCTACTATTTCGACATTCTTAGTGGCGGCATGGTGGTTGGTGAACGAGAAGGCCCCATAGGTGATTTTGCCGATTATATTTTAAGTGCCTACCCAAGATTAGAAAACTTAACAGGTGTAAAGTTCGGTCAAGCTTACCTCGATCAACTTAAAACAAAATCTATTTATTCGAGCTCGGTTATTCCATCTATCGCCATAGAAGTTTGCAAATCTCTTGACATGCAAAAGGCTATTCCGTTTGCCTCTGCTTTGCAAGCTGCCTATTATGTAAAGGGTTTAGACCTTAGAGAAGATTCGGTTTATCAAAACTTAGCAACAGAATTTGGGTTCAACCCCGAACAATTTATACAATTGTTAAAAACGGAAGAAATGCGCCAAAGAGCCTTTAATGGATTTAAACAAGCACAGGCATTACGCGTAGATGGATACCCTGCCGTGTTGGCTATTAAAAATGGAAAATGGTATGCCCTTAGTAGAGGCTATACCGATTATGAAAGCATCAAAGAAGGATTAGAAAAATTAAAGACCTTGTAATTGGGTGGAAAAAGTTTAAAACAATATCCTAACTTTTAGTCACTCAATGGTTTTTTAGGTTTAATATTAGATAGACCAAAACTCCTTGGTTATATAGAAAACTGTATCTATAAAATAGAGTATTCCATTTTTTGTAAGCACGTTTTCATCATGTAAATCCTCCAAAATTATTCCAATAGAGGTATTTCTATAGTCATTATTTCTTACGTTAACAAACCCATTAGCTTCAAGAAACTCTTTAACTTTTTTCAAATCAGTTACTTGGGTAATAGTAACAAACGGCTGTTTTACTACTGCATACAGTCTTTCTTCCTCTTTAGTAAAACCAATTAGTTCATATGCGGTGTCTGGAAAAAAATAGTTATGAAGAAGCAGGTTATTCAAATAATCAACCCAATAACTGTAGTAGATTGCATCGTTTAATTTTAAAACATGTTCGGAATCTTTAAGATAAACTCTCTGTTCCGCGCCTTCACTTACATATTGAGAGAAGTCAATATCATTCACCCAAAGACTATGGGAAGTTATATAACCTTCTAAACTCTTTGTTTCTTGTTCCCTGATTTGCTTTGTGTCTTCAGCTTCTTGGCTTGTTCGCGTGCCATTACCAAGGTAACTGGTGATTGCTTGGATAACATCCCCATGGCTAATTTTGCTCTTTCCTGAAATGACATGGTGTAATTCATTCTTAAGATGATTGTTCATCAATACAAATTTACATGAAAATCTGAATTAATTATAGACCACAAAAAGAAGAATCAACATACTATATATAAAACCATCTAAACCTTTAAAGTTACGATGGTAACCCCATCACCACCTAGTTCTATATGCTCGTCTTGAACCATCTCGACCATTTTATTTGCTTTGAGTGAATTTCTTATCAGCTTCCTTAAAATTCCATAGCCTTTGCCATGCACTATTCTTACTTGTTTAATGCCTAGTATAATGGCATCATCTAAATAATCTTCTAAGAGTTTAAGTGCCTCTTCTCCCCTGGTTCCAATTACATTTAGCTCAGAAGAAAAGTGTTGCATTTTAGCGTTAAAATCAATGCCTTTAGGTGCTTGTTTTTTAGCAGCAATGGTATCTACAGCTAACTTTTCTAGCTTGTTTAATGCCACTGTACTTCTTAAATCACCCATGCCAATCACCGCTTTATTCTTTTGCAGTTCAATAACAGTGGCTGGTGTTTCTTGACCCAAAACCCGCACTAAGTCGCCAACCTGAATTTCTGAGGAACTTACGCTTAGTCCAACATAATTCTCCTCCTTGTTTTCTGGTTCAGAAACCTCTTCTTTCAGTTGTTGAATTTCTTCTTTGATTAAAGTTCTTGCTTTTTTCTGTACCTCGCTATTGGCTTGTTCCTGCTTTATCTCTCTAATGGTTGCTTCAATCTTACTGTTCGCTTCGCTCACCAGCGCCAAAGCCTCTTGCTTAGCCTTCTTAAGCATTTGCTTTTTCTCGGCTTCGAAGGCTGCCGTTAAGGCTTCATATTTTTTTAGTAGAACCTCTGTCTTTTCTTCCTTTTCAGAAAAACGCTTTCTGAGTTCATTTACATGTTGCTTTTCTCTTTCTAATTCAACCAACAACTCCTCCACTTTTCGCTGCTTATCACCTACTTTGTTTTTAGCATAGTTGATGATTTGTTGGTTCAAACCGGATTTAACGGCAAGTTCAAAAGCATAGCTGCTGCCAGGTTTACCCGTTTCTAAAACATATAAAGGTTGCAAAGCCTCATGGTCGAATAGCATACTGGCGTTTAGCAATCCGGGAGTGTGGTTAGCAAAATTCTTAAGGTTGCTAAAGTGGGTGGTTACCACCCCAAAAGCTTTCTTTCTGCTCAAGTGATGCAAGATGGCCTCTGCCAAGGGACCTCCAAATTGAGGATCTGTACCGGTACCAAATTCATCTATGAGAAACAAGGTTTTTGCATCGGCAAATTCCGTAAAATTCTTCATGCTCAATAGATGCGAGCTGTACGTACTTAAGTCGTTTTCTATGCTTTGCTCATCGCCAATGTCTACCATCATTTCCTTAAAAATGCCAACTTCACTGGCAGCATCGCAAGGAATAAGAAAGCCACTTTGCAACATATATTGCAATAAGCCTATGGTTTTAAGGCAAACTGATTTACCACCAGCATTTGGCCCCGAAATTACCATGATGTGATTTTCTTTTTGCAAAGACACATTTAAGGGTACTGTTTTTTGACCCAACTTATCATGGCTCATTTTTAGCAAGGGATGATAAGCCTGCAAATACATGATGCCAGGGTGCCTAGAAAGTATCGGCATGTCTGCCTTCATTTCTAAGGCTAATAGCGCCTTAGCTCTTACAAAATCAAATAGGCCTAAGCGTTGTTGGTTCTTCTCTAATTCTGGAATTTCTGGCCTAAGTTGGTCGGTGGTTTCTAGTAAGATTCTTTCTCGCTCACGCCTGAACGCAATTTGCAACTCACGTAAAAAGTTGTTTAACTCAAAACACTCGGTTGGTTCTATAAATACAGTTTGACCTGTTTGTGATTCATCGTGCATAAAGCCCGGCACATGCCTTTTATGTTCTGCCAACACAGGCAGTACCAGTCTTCCATCGCGAATGCTAATCCCAATATTATCTGCTAAATATTCAAGTTCTTGGTACTTATCAAATAATTTCTGTGTCTTTCTTCTAATCTCCGTTTCTTTCTCATGAATTTTCTGTGAAAGCTTGGCAAGTTCTGGAGAGGCATTTGGTTTTAGCTTGCCATCTGGTTCCAAGACTCTGTCTATGCGTCTAATCACCAAATCGTTGATCAGGAGCCCTTCCATGAGCGCCTCCAAATTGGGAAACAAACCTGTTCTTTCTCTTAAAAATCGAGCAATCTGAAGGAAGGTATGAACAGTTAATCGCACCTGATGCAACTCCTCCTCTAGAAGCCAAATTCCTTCGATGCGGGCTTTGTATAACCAGGGCCCAACATCTAAATAATTTTGGTCTGGGAAAGGCAAGCTTTCTTCTAAAATACGCTTAAACTCCTTGGTTTGTAGCAAGAGTCTTTCAACCAAATCATATCGGTTGAGGAATCTTAATTTCTGTGCATAGGCCGCCCCCATGGGCGATAAGCACTTTGAACTCACTAACTCTTTAATCTGATTAAAGGCTAATTTATTTTCTATGGATGATGGATACGGCAAT
>CAYUDC010000051.1:0-7386 GCA_964443415.1 uncultured Chitinophaga sp.
AAATCAACCTACAAAATGAAAAAATTAATTTTAAGCCTTACAGTACTTTCACTTTTTGCAGTTTCTTGTAAAAAAGACTTAGGGCAGGTAAACGAAGAAAGCTCGCCAGTATTTGATGGCAAATTAGTAAGTGCAGAAAAGATGACTGATATCAAAGTTCCTGCAGGTTTTAAATGGGAAACCAGTAAAGATATCAAACTCAAATTAACCACTACAGACATTCGTTTCGATAAAGTGTTACATAAAATAGAAGTTTATACAGCCAATCCTGCAGAAGGTGGTGTATTAATATCAGAAGGGTCTATAGGAATTAATACAGCCTTTGAAGTTTCTGTTAACATCCCAACTTTTGTTAGTTCATTATACCTTGTAAAGATTGCTCCAGATAAAAGTAAATACGAAGAGAAAATTAACATCAATGGTACGAATGTGATGATGAACATTTCGGTTCAAATCGATAACAAAAAGTCACTAGGAAAATCTAGTGGTCCTGATTGTACCACTGGTTGTACTACTACTGAAAATAACCCTAGTGGTAATAAATCTTACTCAAGTGGTGTTACCTGCTTAACAGGTACTATCAATATAAATAATTTAACATTGCAAAACAGCGCAGTGGTTAGAATTTGTGGTACAGGTACCATTTCTAATTTCAATTTTAATGGCAATTCTAACTCAACTTTAATCATCACCAGTACTGGGGTTATTTCTAGTCCTTCTACTATTCCTGTTCAAACCAATGTGATTGTTTATGGTGAATTAAAAACTACTGGTAATAACAAGCATATTAATATCAATTCTAATAGCACCTTCACAAACTTTGGAAATGTAGAAACAACTGGAGATTTTAACCCGAACGGTCAATCAGTAATTGTAAATAATGGTACTATCACCGTAGGAAGTAAACTCATAAACAATAGTGGTTCTGACTTTACCAATAACTGTAAGTTATTTGTGATAGATGATTTTCAAAACAATGGCTTGTTTAAAAACTATGGTTATGTAAAGTGTAATGAAGAAACAACCATTCAAGGTGGTTCTAACAACGAGTTTAAGCAGTTTAATGGAGCTATGTTGTCTACCAAAAACATCCAAGTAAATGGCAATATTCAAGGTATCGGTGCAACAAACTCTCTTATCAAAGTTACCGGAAACTCTAAAGGAAATGCGCAAGGTGTTGTTTCTGGAACACAAATCTATTGTGATATTAATGGAATCGAAGGTCCATGGAATGCGAGCATAAACGGCGGTGCTACACAAGGATGTGCGCTCTATATTCCAGTGAGCAGTTGTAATCCAGAAGGTAATGGCATTCCTCCAATTACAGATACCGATAATGATGGTGTGGCAGATAACAATGATGATTATCCAAATGATGCCACCAAGGCTTACAACAATAGTTATGGAACATCCACTGTTGCTTTTGAAGATTTGTGGCCATCTAGAGGAGATTACGATTTGAATGATGTGGTGGTAAGTTACAATTATAATGTAGTTACCAATGCTGCAAACAATGTAGTGAGGGTAGAAGCAGTATATGCCTTAAGAGCAACTGGTGGTGCATTTAACAATGGATTTGGTGTTCAATTCCCAGTAAATAGAAACCAAGTTAGTTCAGTAAATGGTGCTACATTAGAATCTGATCAAACCAAAGCAGTACTCATCGTGTTCAATGATATGCGTTCAGAAATGAACCAATGGAACACCATGCTTGGTCAGACTAGTCCAGTGGTTACCTACAATGTATCATTTAATGTAACAGGTACAGTAAGCTTAGCAAGTTTTGGTTTGGGTTCATACAATCCTTTTATTTGGAATGGCTCGGCAGGTTTTGGCAGAGGATATGAAGTGCATTTGCCTGGAAAACTACCTACAGATAAGGCTACTGCTTCAATATTTGGTACTGTGTCAGACAATACAAATGTAAATGCTGGTACTACTTATGTTAGCAAAGACGGTGGTTATCCTTGGGCAATTAACATTCCTGCTGCATTTGATTATCCAGTTGAAAAGGCTGATGTCAATACCGCTTACACCAAGTTTGCTACATGGGTAAGTAGCGGTGGTGCGCAGTTTAGCGATTGGTATTTAAATAACCCAGGTTATAGAAACAGTGAAAATATTTACCAATAATTTGGTAGCTTATAGATCTTAAATAGAAGGTTGTGTTTTAGCCGCTCATTCAAGTTTTGAATGAGCGGCTTTTTAATTTTTGGATATTTGGATGATTTTACCTTATTGTTTAAACTCGGTTGTTTTATTTCTATGTTTTGATACTAGCCTTTATGAATGCCTTAAAAACATCCCAATATAAAATTGCAAGTTTCAAAGGAAGAGAAATCATCCATTTCTTACCTCGATTTATTTTTGCTAATTTATTCTCTACGGCTATGATGGGTTTAGGTAAAAGTGCCAAATTTGAAGATTTTATAAGCCAATTATTCTTTCTATTTAATCTCAAATTGATAAATTGTAATAGGCGAGAGTTTGGCTCCTTTTTAACTGCTATTTCAATGATGGCATTTGCTTTTTGAAATTCATTTTTCAAATACAAAGTAAAAAATATCGAAATCAGGTAGGGTGTTTGAAGCAATGCTTTTTGTGTGCAAATGGCTACATATACTTCATCTAATGAACTTTGGTTTCCATGTATGGCATTGAGAACTTTTTCTCCAATCAATTGAGGAGATGTTTGAAGAGGTATGTTGATTTTCTCCTGTTTAGGTTTTGATATAAAGGAGTCCACATAATCTTTCAGTAGTTTCAACATTTCTATCCTAATCATTTCTAAATGATCAATGGTAGGAAGTTGAATCTCTGACATTATCTGATCCTCTAATTGCCATTGTTCAAAAGGGTATTTTAACATCAATTCATCATCAGTCATTGCTTTTTTAATATGCAAAATGGGAGGCATCTCGATGGCTAAATTTAGCCCCAATCTTTGGATGAAATTTGTTGTTTTAAATACCTTTTTTCGGTGTAAGGGTTTAGCATCCAACATTATAATCATTGGATTTCCTAAATTTAATTTCACCCAATATCTTCCTAATAACCAAGCAAACCCTCCACCAAAAGAGTATCCCATAATTACAATAGGTTTTGAAATATCCTTATTTATTAGGCAAGCCGTTATCTGTTCAATGGCATCTAAACATATTGTTTCATTTAGCATGTTCTCTTTGCCTACATAATAGTCTGCTAGCCATATTTCGTAATCACTAAACATGCCAGCTTCTTTAAATAGATAGGCTGGTGACCATCCTTTAATGCCTGGTAAAACTAAAACAACTCCATTGGATGTATGCTTACTTCTACTAAACAACTTTAAATAGAGGTTTCCTATTTGAGGCGCTATTTCTTCCTTAGGAGATTTTATGTTCAGTAATTTGGTTAAATGATTAAATGTACTTTGTTCCTTAAATTCCTCAATAGATATTTGTTTATTCAACTTACTTTCAATTTCGGCTGCTAATATCATTAAGCCCATTGAGTCTCCCCCTAGAGATATAAAATCAGCTTTATGCAAATGTGCTTTTTCCCAAAGCACCGAGTCCCAAATAGAACAAATGCATTCATATTCACTATGAACATCGGCAGGTTGCTGTTTTTTTTCGATTATCAATGGTAGATGTTTTTCAAGTAACATATAATCTACCTTTCCACCTGTCATTAATGGTATTTCTGCCAAATTGATTATTTTTTTTGGTACCATATAATTGGGTAATGTTGTCCTCAAAATGGCTCTTAACTGCTCCTCATTAAAGTCTTGAGCTTGGGTAGAAACAAAACCATACAACACATCCTCTTCATTTTCTTTTCTCGATGTAACTACTGCATTGGTTATATTGAAAATATCCCTGAGGTGATTTTCTATTTCATCTAAATACACTCTTTGTCCCCTAATCTTTGCCATCCTGCCTATTCTACCAAGGTGAATCAATTGGCCATCTGCTGCTAGTTTAACCAAATCTCCTGTGGCATAAACTCTTTCATTTTTATGATTGTCATTGATGAAAAATCTATCAGTATTTACTTCACCATTTTCGTAATCTCCTAGGGCCTGAAACAAAGAGCTAATACATAACTCCCCAATATGTAAATCAGAGGTATTACCCGCTAATGGACGAATGGCAAAAGAGGCATAAGGATAGATTTCTCCAATTGGAATGGCTTCCTCTGGCTGTGCCATAAACCCATTTGGCTTTGTCCAAATAAATAAGGCGCTCTCTGTGCTCCCATATACATTTTGGATTAAACAATCCTCATTTAAAACCTTTTGAGCCAATCTTATATCGCTGGCTAATAATGGCTCACCAGAAAATCTTACAGCATTTAGCAACTGTAAGGCGGGCAAGGCCTGCGGCATTATGGCTAGCTTCCTAAATAACGAAGGTGTAAACCTCGCATGTTTTGCCCCTAAATATTCTATTGCTCTTATGGTAGAACTAAATCCTTGGTTGTCTATATCGGCTAAACAAATGCAAGCTCCAGAAAGCAAGAATACCAAAGCATGATGTAAGTATCCGTAATTGCTATGTGAACTTGCTATCACTACTTTATCTCCTGCTTGCACTTGCATCAAGTGGATAGAACTTTGTACTTTGGCTTGTATGGTTATACTGGCATACGCAATTAATTTAGGCGTACCCGTTGAGCCAGAAGTAGGGAAGATCATGCTTACAGCATTTGCTTGAAGTGTTGCAAGATTTCCTACCTTTCTTGTTTTGCCATCAGAAGTAATAATATCAATATCTGAAATTTGAGAAGCATACGCTAAAGTTGATTCATCTGCAAATATCTCCTTGCAATTGGCTATTTTAAGTATTTCTTTGATTCGTGCAATCGGTTGATTTGAATCTAAAAGGATAAATGGCTTATTAGCCAATGAACAAGCAAACCACATGGCAATTGAATCTATTCCATTGGCTTGTATCAATGCAATCGGTTTTGTGTTCGTAGATTTTTCTTTTATTTCTGCTGCTAAAATCTTGATGCGATGAAGAAGCTCTGAAAAAGTATAGGTATAATCATCCTCTATCAGTGCAGGACTATTAGGATACAGCATAGCCACCCTTTCAAGTGATTTTGGCAAGGGCTCTAAAACCTTTTCCATTTCTGGATGGCCAAAAGTTGAGTGATGCCAAGCAAGTTCGCTAAACATGTTCTGTATAATCTTATTGTGATGTGTTTTTGTAATGGATTTCCTGTAAGGTATAGGGTAAATAGCTTACCCCATGTAGGCTTACACCCTCCGACGTAATTAACTTAGGAAGCAGTTTATTGTCTTTTAACTCAAAGCCAAAACTTCCATTTTGAGACCGAATGGCAGCACCTGGAAAAGCTCTAAAAGAAAGCATACATGGATGCGGCACCTGTCTTAGTGGTAAAGCATTTTCTCTCTTAATAATACTCAATAATGTTTCAGCCCATTTTTGTTCTGCTAAATCATAAAGTGAAGCCCTAAATTCTGCTTCTTCCTTAGTACATTTTCTACCTAAAAAGCGCGCTACATTTTGCTGTTCTTTTTCAGAAATGTTTTTAATATTAACCACATTAAAAGTTTCTTTGCCATGGTATCCTTTTAATTCGGATTGTACTAAAACCTTAATGAATGAACTAACACCTAAATGTTGAATCATTTTTTTTAGTTCATATGCATAACCTTCTGTTTGATGCCTTGGAATCTCATTTACCCATTCGGCTACCCCATTATTAATGATGATGGTAAATTGGATACCTAATGGATATATCTCTGAAATCTTTTGTTGTAGCATCGTTATTTGATACAGCAACATGGCCTCTGTTAAATCGGGTGATAACACAAAAGAATAATCATTTAGATAAGAAGATGCTCGGTAACCCCCATTGTAGAGTAAAAATAGATTAATCGGTTGCCCAAATTTTACCTGGGTGGCAAGATTTTCTTCCGCCTGCAACATCAATGGTGCAATATTCTTTTTAGATTGAAAGTTAAAGAATCTATGGGTTAAAATTTTTACCATCCTTTCAGCTACGACTGCATAGTTACTTTGATTAGTAAAGTTAGGTAATATGCTGCTTTGCTGTTTGTAATGTTTTATAAGATTAATTTTTTCGTTAACCCATTCTTTGGCCTGAACCAACAATGGCACATCATTTAAAATGGGTGCCTTATTGGTTATTGAATATTCAATTGGTAGAATTAATCTATAGGACATCGCTTTCAAAAGTATTCAATTAACTGAAGCGGCCAACACTTAAAACTATCTCCTGCTTTTTTTTCTGTTTTTAATAGATTGATTTCTATCTTTTCAATAGTTCTGAGTCATCATACAGCTAAATGAGTCAGCAAACTACTACTCTCATTATATTAAGATACACAGCATTCGGTTCAAACCGAACTTATACCTTTTTTACAAACTCACTCTTCAATGCCATCGCTCCAAATCCTGGCACCTTGCAATCAATATTATGATCTCCTTCCACTATTCTAATATTGGTTACTTTCGTCCCCACTTTAATGGCTTTCGAAAATCCTTTCACGGGCAAATCTTTGATGATGCTTACCGAATCTCCATCCTGTAAAATATTGCCGTGCGCATCCTTTACAACCAAGGAGGTTTGATCTGTTTCAACTTCTTCGTTTACATTCCATTCATGACCACACTCCGGACACACCATCAAATGATCCATAGGATAGGTGTACTCGCATTTGCAAATAGGACAAGGGATAATTATTTCGCTCATGCGGCGAAGGTAAGGACTCCTTTTGTTACAAAAGCCTGATTTTACTCAGCTAATTTTGAGGCTTATTTGTTGCCAAAAGTTTTTTCGTACAGCACAATGCTGTCCATCAAGATTTTTTGTGCTATTTCTTTGCCCTGAAAATCTTCAACTACCACCGTTTTATTCTCTAACTTTTTATAGTCTTCAAAAAAGTTTTTCATCTCCGAAATAAAATGTGGTGGCAGTTCAGAGATATCATTGTAATGATTCACGCTGGGGTCGCCCGATGCCACGGCAATCAGTTTATCATCTGCTTCATTGTTATCTAACATGCGCATCACTCCAATAATTTTAGCCTCTACAATGCACATAGGCACAATGTCTATTTGCGATAATACCAAAATGTCTAATGGATCTTTATCGTCGCAATAGGTACGTGGAATAAAACCATAATTGGCTGGGTAATAAACAGACGAGTATAAAACTCTATCTAGCATGAGTAATCCACTGTCTTTATCCAGTTCGTATTTAGCTCTTGTTCCTTTTGGAATTTCAATAATACCATTTACCAATTCAGGGATATGCTCTCCTCTATTTACATCATGCCAAGGGTGTTTACGGTCGCTCATTTTTGTTTCATTTATTGAGCTTCAAAGGTAAGCTTATTTTTGGCAACCA
>CAYUDC010000051.1:7486-17918 GCA_964443415.1 uncultured Chitinophaga sp.
GCTCATTTTTGTTTCATTTATTGAGCTTCAAAGGTAAGCTTATTTTTGGCAACCAAAGACTTTGTCCTGCATAAATGCCAATTTTGTCCGAAACTAGATAAGCACTAAAATTTGCGATGAATGCCATTACTCCATAGTCAATTCCAAACAATTCTATGGCCATCATAGTGCATGCCAAAGGTACATTGGCTGTAGCGGCAAAAACTGCTGTAAATCCTATGGCTGCCATGGTACTTATGGGCAGTGGTATAAACAAAGTTAAGGCACTGCCAAGGCTGGCCCCAATAAAAAATAAAGGCGTTACTTCTCCACCTTTAAACCCAACACCTAAAGTAAATACGGTAAGCAATATTTTAATTAAACTTACTTCTAATTCTTGTCTGTAATCAAACGAATTTAATATGCCTTCTATGCCTAATCCTTGGTAGTATGTTAGGTCAAAAATTAAATACACAATCAACAAAATGCATCCACCAATAGTAGGTCTTAACATGGGATGGTGTATCCATTGGTTGGTTTTGGTTTGAACCAAATGCATGGCATAAACAAATCCTCTAGCGGCCATACCAAATACCAAGCCAGCGGCCAAACAACATAGGATGGTTTTCGGGTTGAACCAAGGTATGATACTCGCAACATAGGATGTATGACTTGCGCCACTTCCTATACATACATAGTGAGAAACACCTGCGGCAATTGCTGCTGGCAAGAGCATTTGTTTCCAATGTTTGCCTACCCAAATTACCTCTAATGCAAATATCCCTGCTGCCAAGGGTGTTCCAAATACGCCTGCAAATCCAGCACTGATGCCAATGACAATCAGTTCTTGCTTTAATAACTTGGTTTCTTTTATCCATCTCTTAAAGTAATAAGCAATGGCTCCTCCCATTTGCACCGCCGTTCCTTCTCTGCCAGCACTTCCACCCACTAAATGGGTGAGTAGGGTAGAGCTAAAAATTAAGGCAGCCATACCCAGTGGTATTTCTGTTTTGCTGTTTTGATAGGCTTCTATTAACAAGTGATTTCCTTTCCTAGACTCAGCGCCGTATGTATGATAAACATAGGCAATGATAAAGCCAACCAATGGCAAAAGAAAAATCAATGCTGGATACTGAGTTCTTAGTTCAGTAACTAATTCTAAGCTTTGCAAAAAAATAGAGGAGGCCAATCCAATGGCGGCACTCACCACAAAAAATAGGAGGTATTTTCTAAGAGTGGTTGCCAAAAAAAATTATTGTTTTAAAGCTTCCTCTATCAACTGGTAGATTCCAGGGCTGCTGGGCCTTGGTGCTGGGGCCGAAATAAAATTGCCATTTTTATCAATCAAGAAATAGGTAGGGATGCTTTGTACTTTATACTTTTTTTGAACCTCAGGGCTGTTTCTATTATTAGATAATAAATGAATGCCACTGATACCATATTTATTTTTAGCTGCTACCCAATTTTGTTCGCCTTCATCAATAGAGATATTAATAAACACCACATCTTTTCCTGCAAAGTGCTTTTTAAGTTCTTCTCCGGCCGGAATTTCACCTAAACACGGACGACACCAACTGGCCCAAAAATCTAAGTACACTACTTTGCCCTTTAAACTTTCTAAGCTCACAATGTTTCCTTGGTCGTCTCTCATCACAAACGGAAATGCTTTGGTACCTTGTGTAAAAGGAAGTTTGTCTTGATAGCTTTCTTCTAAAAACTTAAAGCCGGGTGTTTTAGCACAATCTTTTTTAGCGAGCTCATATAGTTTGGTAGCATCTTCTAAACTTCCATTGAATAAAATATCTGCCCAAATGCTCAACCTAAATTGTTGCAAAATTTCTCCTTTAAAGTACTTTTCGCATAAGGCCCAAATCTCCTCCATTTCCATGCGCATACCTTTAGCGTTAATGTCTCTAATGAGTATGAGTTTCTGAAAAGTGCGGTATTGCATAGATTCCATGTACCTACTTTGATTGAGGTTAATGTCTTTTACAAAGCCAAAATAACTGGTATCTAAATCAGGTAATCCTGGATTACTTTTTTTTCTGTTTTGGTAGTATTGAGGGTAGCTTAACTTTAGGTTTTGGTATTCGAAAATATACTCTGCCTCTAGCTGATTTTTGGCTGCAGGCAATAGGTCTTTTCCATGTTTTTCTAAATAAGCCAAATTTACTTTGGTAATGCTGTCTGCCCAAGCTTTAAAGCCTTCTGGGGTTCTGTTACTTATTTGTAGGCCTATGATTTTTTGAAAGTCGTTAGCCTCTGTGGTTAACTTAAAATGATTGAAATATTTATAACCATATTGCGCTTCTTTGGCGCCTTTTCCACTAATGAGAATTTGTTTAGCATCTTTTGGATCAACCCGAAAAAATAAACTGTCTGCTGGCCTCACATAAACTTTAAAATAGTCTTGATTGGTTACAAATACCATCATCTGTCCTTCAGAAATGCCAAGACGAATTTTAAAATTTCCTTTTTCATCTATCATAAAATTGGCATTGTCTGCATTAGCGTTATATGGATTAGAAAAATACTGAATCATGGCTTGTCCAGCCTTGTTTGGTAAATTTCCGCTAATAATAGTTTCGGTTTGACCCAATGCGCCGAAGCTCAAAAGCAGTAAGGATAAAACGAGTTTAAATTCTTTCTTTAACATATGATATATTTTGTTAACTGGAAGTCCCATGACATTATAAAAACATCCCTCAATTTTTTCTACGGCCGTATAACCAAACCAATCTTGTATGCCATAACTGCCAGCTTTATCAAATGGTTTGTAATGCGATACATAGTATTCCATTTCATTTAATTGTAGCGCCTTGCAACTCACTTGAGTTTGTTCTGCAAAGTGAATGGTTTTGTCATTAGACTTTAAGCAAACACCAGTAAAAACAGTGTGGGTGGTGCCACAAATTTTCGAAAGCATATCTATGGCTTCTTCTTTATTTTCTGGCTTATTTAACACCTCCTGATTTACCCAAACGATGGTATCTGCTGTTAGCAAAATTTCATTTTCTGCTAAATCATAAGGATAGTGATTGGCTTTTTTTAGGGCTAAACCGGCGGCTATGTTGTCTGGACTGTCATTAGGGTTAAAAGATTCGTCTACCTCATAGGTTACCACTTTAAATGGGAGGTCTAATCCTTTTACCAGTTCTTGCCTACGCGGCGATTTAGAAGCTAAAATAATTTCCATACTTACTCAACGGCATCTACCCATATAAAGTTTCCACCACTCAACCTAAAAATATCTTTATCTACTTGAAACTCCTCGCCATCTTTCAGTTTTTTCATGTCTATATCATTGCTAATGGTATGAAACGAGCCTTTGGTTTGGTAGGCAATTCGTAGGTATTGTTCGTTGATGCCTTTCTTAGTACCACACATGATTACATGAATAGGCTTCTTGATTTTTTTCAGCAAGTTCATATCACGCACTGTACTTTCATCAGCAATTAAAATGATGTCTGTATAATCTCTATAAGCCACCATAGCAGAGATAATGGCTTCAAGGTCGTTTTCTGGATCATCTCCACCTTCGCCCATTTTTCTTACATCTTCAATGTCTTTTTTTAGCTTACGGTAATCTTTGGCTTCAAACGGATGCACTCCGCCTGTTTTGCCTATTTGTTTCTTGTCGTCGACAAGGTTATCTCCATCATTAAATAAGACATAGTATTTTACCCTGCCATCCTCATAATTTTGTTTATACCAAACCAACATTTGACCAATGTATGGAAACATGCTACCGGTCATATCAACCACCAGCATCATCTTTTTCCATTCCTTGTTTCGCTTAAATACATTAAATAGGGTGGAGTCTTTTATCTTGTATTCGCCACTCAAAAACTTGTCGAATTTTAGGGTAGTTTCTTTGGTTGGGCTCTCGTAAGTAACATATCCTTTTTTATCAAAGTGGGCATAGCTACCATCAAGTTCGCCTTTAGAGAAACTTCCTTCTGTAAGCAATACCCCAGATTGGTCGAAATTTCTTTCATAGCCATCCTTTAAACCGTGCTTATACATTTCTTCTACACGCGTGCTGCAATTAGGATAGAACATAACCCTTGGTCCGTCTAATAATCCTTTGCTATAAGTATTAGAATATTCAATACAATCTTGGGCATCGTAATAGCTAATTTCTAAGCCTTCTTTTTCGCCATTTTCATAATACACTTCGTATTTTAAATCGCCATTTGGCCAATAATAGCGCCAAAATCCATGCTTCTTCCCATTGGCAAGGGTTAAGTTAATGGTGTCGCCATCATTGATGGTAAATGTTTGGCCATTTGCCAATCCAGCAGATAATAGAATAAGAAGGCTAAATAGTATTCTAAACATAGCCCCAAAGGTAAGAGAGATTTATGCTTACTCCAAACTTATACCTTCACCCATGCTTTTTGGTCGAAGTCGTAACGCTTTATTACCCTTGCTGGGTTACCAACTGCGATAGAGTAGGCAGGGATGTCTTTTGTTACCACGGCACCTGCCGCTACAACTGAGTGTTTTCCTATGGTTACACCCGCTGTTACTACCACATTAGCGCCAAGCCAAGCCTCGTCTTCAATGGTAATTCGAGAGGTAGTCACTTTTTGATATTTGATAGGAATGTCAATGTTTTCATAACTATGATTTAGGCCGCTTACCACAATATTCTGAGCCAAAATTACATGGTTACCAATGGTTACAGGGCCGATGATGACATTGCTAATACCTATTCTGCAATTTTCTCCTATGATCACAGAGCCAACACCATTGTTGATGGTGCTGTAATCTTCTACCGTGCTGTTTTTCCCTAATTCAAATTCGTTAAACGGAAGCACATCTATCCTTGTTCTGCGGTTAATTCTGCTCCCCTTGGCCACCTTATGATAAAAGGGATTTACAAACCACGAAACCCAAGTTCTAGGCCTTGCCTGTCCTTTAGGGATTAACATCCAATGAACTAGTTTTTTAAGTCCGGGATGCGATTTTACATAGGATGCAATTGACATAAAATTAAATATTTGGAAACACCGTTTTGATAGCCTTATAAATTTCTTTCACACTATTTTCCCAAGTGTGCGATTGGGCAAATTTAATTCTTTCTTCTTCTAAAAGTGGAGAGTTTTCTGCTAAAGCCTTTTCTATTAACGGAACATAATCTTCTGGTGATTTAGCCAAATAGGCATGGTCTTTAAAGATACTCATGGCCTTGGTTTCTGTAGCCACCACAGGTTTTCCCATGGCAAGATATTCATCAATTTTTCTGGGATAATTGCCAATGGTGGTAGGGTTTAGAATCTGAGGGTTAAGGGCTACATCAAAATAATGGAGGTAATTTGGCAATACGCTTCCATCTTTTAAACCTAAGAAATGCACATTATTGATTTGATGTAAGCTAGATTTTTTAAAGCCTTCGTCCTCTGGGCCAATCAGCACCACACTCCATTCGGGATGCTGGGTGGCAATTAGTTCTAAAATTTTTATATCTAAACGTAAAGTAAATAATGCGCCGATATAACCAATGATGGGCCCTTTAATAGAAGCCAAATCTTGTGGTTTTTCTTTGACATTGTCTCTGTTAAAGGCTGTTACATCGCAACCTTGGCCCACATAAAAGCTGTTCTTATTGTCTTTTGAGGCTATTTCTGCTAAGTAAGTAGAGTTAGCGCAAACCAAGTCTGATTTGGCCATGAGCTCAGGTTCTAGAATGTGTCCATGTTTATACCAATAGGGTACAGACATCATGTTGTCGCGGGTATAGTAAACACTGCATTTAGGCTTCAATAGCTCTTGTAAATGATAGCTTCTAAACATGTCGCTATCATTAAACAAGATAAAGTCTTTGAAACCCAAAGTTTGGATGGCCTTGGCAATTTCTTTGGCAGCCCTTTTATTATTTAGATGGTTAAACCACCTAAATACCGAGGTAAACGGGATCCCATTGATAGACTCTAACAAGGTATTGGGAAACAAATTCCATAAGTTTGGCTTAACCTGCACAAGATTTGGCGTTTCGCCCGACATCATTTTTGCCCTTTTTTGTACATTGGGCAAGTGTTTTTCTAGGTTAAACGACTTTCTATCGAAGGGATAATTTACATATAATACCCTATTTTGCTTAGCAAACTCCTCCGCAATATTGATGCTATTGCTTCCTATATCACTATCGTAGGGCTGCAAGCCTACCAAAACTATGTCGTACCCGTTCATATAAATTTGATTTCCTACCAAAAAACATAAAATTTATTTAAAAATCCTATTTGTTCTAAAAATAGAACTAATTTGAGCCCATGTTTAAAAATGACAATCTTATTATATATAATTGTACTTTTACTATAGTTTACTAGACCTTATGAAGAAAATAGCTATGTCAATTTCTGTTAAAAATATGCGCAAACAATGCTTGTTTGTAGCTGTTTTTTTAGGACTTATTGGCTCAGTAAAATCTCAAGCTCAAGAAGATACACTCTTTTTGAACCCAAAATACGAGATAGAGATGCTGTTGCCAACCCTCGATTCACTTTACGAGATAGCCATTTCTGTGAATCCTACCCTTAAGCAGCAAAACGCCGCCATGAGGGCCAGTTTGTGGGCAGCCGATTATAACAGATGGATTTGGGGACAAAATGTGTACGTGTTTGCTAATTATTCATTTGGTAGCTTACCATTCTTTGCCTATACAGACCCATCGCAGCCACAGCAGCAAACCTTAATTCAAGTAAGAGAAGGTTACAGAGCTGGTATCAATGTTCAATTCTCCATCTTTGATATCATGGGACATCGCGGAAGGGTTAACGAACACAAAGAACGTGCACTCATCAGCAGGTACCTTAGAGATGCTGAGGCCATGGAGTTACGCAGAAAATTAAGTTTATATTATACAGATGCAGTGGGTTATGGTAAGCTGTATCGTGGCCGTAACGAAGATTTGCTCACTCAAATTGTAGCTTGTCAAGTGGCCGAGAAAGAGTATAGAGAAGGAACCATTCATATTTCTGAATATGCTCGTCAAAAAAATGTATTAGCAGATGCTGAAGCAGCCTATAATGAGGCATTCAGGTTCTTTTACAGTGCAATCGAACAATTAGAGGCTGTTCTTGGTGTACCTCTACACACAATTATGATCAAACCTAAGGGATAATCTATGACACTTGTACAATTTCTACGCGTATTAAGTAAAAATCTAAAATGGCTCATCATTTTTCCATTGCTTGTGGCCATATTGGTGTATTTCTTAACATCAAAACTGCCTAAGGAATACGCCGCTGCAACCATTATTTATACAGGTATTGCCTCGGGTTATGGGATTACTTCTGATGAAAATGCTCCAAGGGCAGATTACTTTACTATCAATAATGCTTTTGATAACTTACTCGCTACCATCACGGCTAGGCAAACCTTAGAAGATGTTGCCATTAAGTTATTGGCTCAGCATTTATTGCTAGAAATGCCAGATCCGCTTATCCTAGGTGAGAAGAGTTTTGCCGAACTTAAAAATACCATTACAGACGAACGCGCACTCATCGTGGTGCCAGGTAACTTTACGGCTACCGTAGAAAAAATTGTAAAGTATAAAAATGCCTCTACCAATAATATCATTGTAGATTTATTATCGAGGCCAAAAGGTCATTATAGCTTAACCCAAATCAACAAAAACTTAACTGCTTCTAGAAAGTCAACTTCCGACTTCATCGATTTAACTTATAAATCAGATGACCAAGGCGTATGTTTAAATACGCTTAAGTTTTTAACTGAAGTGTTTATTTTAAAGTATAAATCTTTAAAAGGTGCAGAAACCGTAAACGTTTTAAAGTGGTTTGAGGCAAGGTTAAAAGAGTCGTCTGCTGCACTTAATAACTCAGAAAACAAATTGAAAGATTTTGGTATTCGTAATAAAATCATCAATTATTATGAACAAGCCAAAGCGGTTGCCATCGAAAACGAAACCAACGAAACCGATTACTACAAAGAATTAATGGCCTATGAGGCGCATAAAAGAGCAGTGGCTCGCTTAGAGGATCAACTAGAAAGCAGAGAAATCTTACTTCGTAACAATACCGAGTTAAATAAATTAAGAAAAGACCTTGCCATTGCGCACGAAGAATACGAGCGTGCCAAAATTTATAGTAACTCGCCCGAAAAAATAGAAAAGCTCGCTACCAAGGTAGATGCCATCAAACAAGAATTAAGACTTTGGGTATTACAATATTATAGCCTCAACAATACCATCGAATCTGTGCCATCGGCAACCGTTCTGGAGAATTGGTTAAAAGAGGTATTGCAAATGGATGCCTCTGAAGCCCGCCTTCAAATTTATATCGATAGAAGAAAAGAATTCGATCGCCGTTACAATGAATTCTCTCCATTAAATATGCAAGTGAGCAGGTTAGAAAGAGAAATCAGCGTGAACGAACGTCAGTACTTAGAGATATTACATGGTTATCACTTAGCTAAGTTGCGTCAGCAAAACATAGAAATGTCTAATAATTTACAGGTAATGGACGAACCTGTTTTCCCAACCAAAGCCCTTGCTAGTAGAGCTCCGCTGTTGGTGGTATTAGCATTCTTAGCAACCTTCTTCTTCTTGTTGGTGTATTTTATTGCCAAAGAATTATTAGATAGCTCTATTAAAAATACTCAAAGAGCCGAGGAAATCATTGGCTTGAAAACTTTCAGTGCCTTGCCAAATCGACTGTCTATGAGCAATAGCATGCAAATTGGCAGAATAGAAAATACTTTGTTAGACTATGCTGCAACCAACCTCAAAATCGAATTAGAAAATAATCCTCATACCACCAATAATTATCTCATTACTTTCTTAAGTACTAGAGAACAAGAAGGTAAATCTTATGCAGCGCAAAAGTTAGCAGAGAAATTATATAGCCTAGATTATTCGGTGTTATTTATTTCTAATGACGATAATATAGAGGATGCAGAAACAGAAGACAGAAGGTTTAGAACTTTACGCTACGATGTGACTTCTCGTTTTTTCTCTGCCAAAACAGAAGAGAATTTATTGCCAGAATTTTCAAGGGTAAATAGAAGTGCCTTCAACTTTATCATTGTAGAGATTCCTGCCATTAGTATCAATGCCATTCCAAATCAGCTCATCAAAAACTCTAGACTTTCTATGTTGGTGGTAGATGCCAGAAGATCATGGTCTGCTGCAGATGAGAACATCATGAAGTTATTTAGAAAGGCTTCAACCGAGGAAAATAAAATTATGTGTTGGTTAAACTATGTGGAGCCAGAAAATCTAGAAAACATGGTGGGCGCTCTTCCAAAACAAAAGCGTAATCAAACTAAGCCTGCGTTAAAACAAGAATTAGACGAGGAAACTGCCATAGAAGAAGATTAAGCTAAAGTAATATGCAGGCTATTCTTCAAATTGTAAAAAGCAAAAGCTTTTCATCGCTTATTGGCAATGGTTTAGGCGCTTTGCTTGGAGTAATTACGTTTGCAATATTGGCCAGGGTGTTGCCAAAAGATATTTTTGGTCCCTACATCATTTTTCTGGCCATATACGGCATTTTCGAAAACCTGCGCATAGGCATGGTGATGAATGCCCTAGTAAGGAATTTATCTCAATGTAAGAACAGTTTAGAGGAAGAAGGCGTCATTGGATCAACCCTCTTTATTACAGTTTCTCTCACCTTTTTATATGGGGCGGTAATGTTGTTGCTGTATTTTATCTTTAAGCAACTAAATGTGTTTAATGAATACCTTTTCTTCTTTAAATGGTGGGTTGGTTTAGCTTTTTTATCCTTGCCTAATAATTATGCCACCTGGTATCTTAATGCTAAACTTAAGATCAGAAGTATGAGTATTATTCGTATTCTAGGACAAATTGTATTTATACTCTATATTTATCTTGTGGTGGTAGGTGATACCAGCATCTACAGTGTGCTCAATGGGTATTTGCTTTCACAATTGGTGATTAGCTTGTTGGCTTTATTGATGGGTTGGTCTGGCTTTGCTCATTTTTTTAAATATACCCGCTCTGTGGTAATTGATATTTTTCACTTCGGGAAATTTAGCATGGGAACGCTGCTTGGGTCAAACCTTTTAAGAAGCTCTGATACCTTTATCATTGGTTTAAGCAGTCTTGGAAAAGAAGGTGTTGCCAAGTTTAATGTGCCTGCTCGTTTGTTAGAAATAGTAGAAATGCCACTTAGGAGCTTTGCTGTTACTGCCTTGCCACAGTTTGCCAGGCAATACGCAGAAGGTAACTTCGAAGCCCTTCGCTATGAATTTGAAAGAAAGGCTGGAATGGTATTCTACTTGCTTTTGCCCATCTCTTTAATTAGTTTTATTTTTGCCGATTATATAGTTTTGCTTATTGGTGGAAAAGGCTATGCAGATGCTGCGCTTACCCTTAGGTTATTTGCCAGTTATATGGCAATACTACCTTTAGATAAGTTTAGTGGAGTGATGCTCGATACCATCAATAAACCTAACTTAAACTTTT
>CAYUDC010000052.1:0-17877 GCA_964443415.1 uncultured Chitinophaga sp.
TTAGAAGGTATCCTTCATTTGATGCCTACCTGCAAGAACACAAGGGTTTTAAACTAAATGTGCTAGACACCCACTTGCCAGTATTTCATTACAATTATGTGCGTAGACCAGAACACATGAGTCAGAAGGCAGAGTTTTTTGAGAAGTTCTGGCATAACGACCAATACCTCGAGAAAAAATATGTGGAGAAAAAGGCATTTGATTATTACAATGGTATCGACCGCGTAAAGCTCTATCCAGGAACACATCCGGCATTAATGAAAAGTGAGGTAGATAAGGAAGATTGGGAGTTTGATCCTTCAAAAATTACCAAAATAATGCCGGCCAAAGACAAGCTCATTTATTTCTTTGAAGATTTACTCAATTATCGATTTGGCGATTATAAAAACTATAAAAAGATTGGATAGTTATTATTTAAAAGTCCATTATGCGCATTTGTGTGATTTCGGGAAGTGCCCGGTTAAATAATAATACCATTAGGGTTGCTAAAGCCATCCAAAGATTGTTTGAGAAAGAGCATGTGGTAGAAGTGATAGATTTTATGGAATATGATATTCCATTGATTGCGCAAGGAGGATTAAATGCTAATACACTTTCTACCTTTCAACAGCGACTGATAAAGTCGATGGATGAGGCGCACATCATTATTCTAATTTCGCCTGAATATAATTGGAGCACCACACCCGAAATCTTAAACATGCTGCATTTGCTGCCTAATAAACCATTTACCCAGTTGTTTAACAATAAAGTGTTTTCGTTTGTAGGGGTCTCAACTGGTAAGGGAGGTAAGGCTCCTGCCATACACCTCATGCAGATTGTAAACAAACTGATAAGTTTTGGCAACCATGATTCAATCGTTTCCTCTAAAATCTTTGAAGCCCATTTTACCAAAGAAGTTTTAGATGAAAGTGGTCAAAGTTTAGGCAATCCAATGTTCGACAAAGGTCTAGAAGATTACTGTCAGTACACGTTGAGGATGGCAGAGCGTTGGTTTAGGTAACTATCTGGCTAAGGCTGCATCCTCTACACGCATGCCCGCTGCCATAATATTTGGTAGGGTATCTAAACGCATGTTTTGTTCCAAATCAAAATGGTATAAACCTTTTTCTTTGAACCTAACCCTTTCCATTACTGGAAGCTGAAAATCAAACAAATCTCCTAATCCTCTTCCCAGCCACTTTCCGTTTAAATCTATCAGAGTAAGTTCTCTTCTGAAGGAAGTGTCTTTATTGCCTGGTGTTCTTTGGTGAAGCAGTACAAACAAATTACTAAAGGCATAGTCGTTGCTAGCTCTCACATTTACATACACATTATACACCCTATTGGTATCTTTTATTTCAAAATCAAATCCCAGTTTGTTTTTATAATCCCAACCATAAGACGGAATTTCTTTGTTTTCGTCCATGATGCGAGCCTCATCGCAAGAAACGAGTGTAACAATTAATGATAGGGTTAGTAAGGTGTTTATGAACGTCCTCATGAAGGATTTTCTGGTTTGGGTTTATTGCGATTGTTTTGAAAATTGGGTTTATTAGGCCTGTTGTTCCTTGGTTGGTTTTGTGGTGGCCTATTTCTGTTTTCTTGTGATTTTTCTGCTGGTTGACGAGGGCCTTGAGGCTTTTCGAAGGCTGGTTTCTCTTGTGGAGGCCTTTGATTATTTTGGTTTCTTTGCTGATGTTGTTTTTGCGGGCCTTTTCCTTTTTTCCTTCTGTCTCGGTCATCTAATCTGGTAAGACTACCGGTTCCCATATCGTTTTTAAACTCTAGGTCGGTGGCCTTTTCAGATTTATTTTGCTTTTTGTCTTGAACCAAAAGGGGTGGAAATTCACCTTTTTTATTAAGCTCTTTAATATTCCTTACTTCGTTAACCGGCAGGTTTATCCATTCGCCACCAATTTCTGTGTAAGGAGCAAACCACATCACGCGTTTAAGGATGTCTGTTTTAACCTGTTTGTAAACACGGTTGTCTTCAAAGGTTAAACTGATATTATTTTCTTCTGGAAACTCTTTTAAAGCTTCTAAATAAGAATCTAATTCGAAGTTTAAACAACATTTTAACTTACCACATTGACCGCTTAACTTTAATGGGTTTAAAGATAAGTTTTGATATCGGGCAGCATTGGTATTAACCAGTTTAAAGTCGGTAAGCCAAGTACTGCAACATAATTCTCTACCGCAAGAGCCAATGCCTCCAAGTCTGCCAGCCTCTTGACGATAGCCAATTTGGCGCATTTCTATCCTCACTTTAAAGGAGTCGGCAAGTTTTTTAATCAGTTCTCTAAAGTCAACTCGTTCTTCTGCGGTATAATAAAACGTTGCTTTTCTTCTGTCTCCTTGATACTCTACGTCACTAAGCTTCATGCTTAGGCCTAATTCCATGGCAAAAGACCTAGCTTTGTACATGGTAGGAATTTCTAACTCTTTGTTTTCCTTATGCTTGGCAATGTCAGCCTCATTTGCTTTTCGGAGTATTTTCTTAAAATCGGTATCATGTTCGCTACGGTTATACTTTTTTAGTTGAAGTTTAACCAACTCCCCTTTAAGATTTACCTTGCCAATATCATAACCATTTTCTACTTCTACCACCACGTATTCATTCACAAAAAACTCATTGAGGTTTTGCGCGCGATAAAACTCTTTGCGTGTGCCTTTAAATTGTACTTCTACAATATCAAAAGGTTTCATATGTGGTGGCAATTCCATTTCTGCCAACCAATCATAGGTGTTTAATTTATTGCAGCCACCACTGCTGCACCCTCCGCTGCAACCCCCTCCGGTGCTGCAACCGCCTGATCCACATCCCATACTATTTTATATTTTTTAACTAAGTAAGGTTCAACAATATTGCCGTACAACGGCTAATTTATAGTTAAGCTAGCTTTGCAGTTCGCTTTAACTGAGTGCCAATATACAAAGAAAGATTTAAAAATTGGATTTTAACATTGGCATTTCGCTCTATGTAAATCATGGTATCATCCAGACTTTGAAGAATGTCACTTAAATTATCCTGGTGTATAAAGTTTGAAAATTTGACAATAAAGGCCAATTCATGCTCATTTACCCTTAGCAGTTGTTTGTCGCCATATTTGTAGATAAATGCTGCACGCATCATTTGAGAGGTATAGCCCATAAAATTCTTAACATACTCTCTGCCAGTATCATTTATTTCATCTACCCATTTTTGTAACTCATCCATTTTGCCGCTAAAACAGCATCGCATCCAATTGCTATATTTCTCAAAATAACCATCGTGTTCGGTTTTTAGTAATGACAGGGCAAAATTATAATTTCCGTCACTTAACCTAGCAATATCACTGGCCTTCTGGTCATCACATTGATGCATATGTACCAATGCACTTTTTATTGCCTCGTCTGTAAGTTTAGGTACTTTAACTGTTTGCGCCCTGCTTAATATGGTTGGTAAAATTTTCTCTGTGTTTGATCCAACCATGATAATCAGCGTGCCAACTGGTGGCTCTTCAAGTAATTTTAACAGGATATTACCTTCCTTTACCAATAACTCTGGTTGCCAGATTATTTGGGTTTTGTATTTCGCTTCATAACTGGTGAGTGATAATCTATGGATGATATCCCTACACTCGTCGGCGGTAATATTACCTTGCTTGTTGGCTTTCGTATCTAAATCACTTAGCCAATCAAAATCACTCAAATAAGGGTTTGCTAAAAATGTTTCTCTCCATTCTGCTGCAAGTTCATTGCTTTTCTTTATAGGCGAAATGGTAGGAATGGTAAAATGTAAGTCGGGATGAACAAGCTTTTCAAATTTTACACAACTGATGCAATGACCACAACTATCTGCTTCTTGCGGCTGCAAACAATTTACAAATTGAGCAAATGCAATAGCCAAAGCCAAGTTTCCACTGCCCTCTGGCCCAACAAATAACTGGGTATGACTAATTCTGCCCGCTTTGGCCATATTTATCAACTTATCTTTAAGTTGCTCTTGACCAATTATTTCCTTAAAACGCATAAGCTTTTCGTTACCTTTTGTTGTTATTTTCTGACTTAATATTTAGTAATAATATCGACATATTAAATTTTTATTAAGACAAAGTTTACCTTTGTACAAATATATGGGTGGGCAGATAATAAAATACAAGCTGCGTTCACATTGCCCAAATTGTGGGTCGTGGGATTTAGAGCGTATCAAAAGACCTTTCTGGGCAAGGTTCTTTTTTTTCTTTGTGCATTTAAAGACCTTCTGGTGCAGAAGGTGCTTTAGTATTATTACCTGTTTTAAGAAAGATGAAAATTAATTGGTGTTTGTGCCATTAATTTTAAATTGCCTTTTCAATTTATCTTATGAAAAGGTTCCTGCTTATTAGTATCGCTTTATTAATCTCTACATTTCTATTTTCACAGCATAGTGAAGACGAGAAGTATGTGCAAGAAACAGATTCACTTGCTCTTTTGAATATACAACAATGGCAAGGTTTAAAGTTTGGTTTGCTCATGCATTGGGGGCCTTATAGCCAGTGGGGTATCGTAGAATCTTGGTCTATCTGCCCCGAAGAATATGGCTGGTGTGAAAGAAAAATGGGTGCCAACCCAGGAAATTATGTGGCTTATAAGAAGGAATACGAAAACCTCCCATCCACTTTTAATCCATCTCGGTTCAACCCAGAAAAATGGGCATTGGCGGCTAAGGATGCTGGAATGCGTTATGTAGTTTTTACAACAAAGCACCACGATGGTTTTAGCATGTTCGACTCTAAATACACCGATTATAAAATTACTGGTCCTGCTTGTGCTTTTGCATCGCACCCAAAAAGCAATATTACCCTAGAAATTTTTGATGCTTTTAGAAAACAAGGTTTATGGACTGGAGCCTATTTTAGTAAACCCGACTGGCATCATCCTAATTACTGGGATACAGCCTATCCGCCCAGAGATAGAAATGTTAATTATGAACCAGAATCTAACCCAGATAAGTGGAGTAGTTATGTGAATTTTACCCATAACCAAGTGCTCGAACTTTTAAAAGATTATGGTAAAGTAAATATCCTTTGGTTAGACGGTGGGTGGGTATCCAAGAAATCTAAAGAAGAAATAAAATCTTGGTACGACGAACAGTTTAAAGAAAGTAAGACTGGATATGTCATTCATAGAAATATCAACCAAGATATTTTAATGGATGAATTGGTAACAAAAGCCAGAGCATTGCAACCTGGTTTAATTGTGGTTGACCGAGCCGTGCATGGAAAGAATCAAAATTATTTGACTCCAGAAAATAGAGTACCCGCAAAGGCACTTCCTTATCCATGGGAGAGTTGTATTATTTCTGGTGGTGGTTGGGCTCATACCCCCAATGCTAAGTATATGTCGGGAAGAGAAGGCATTCATTTATTGGTGGATATTGTTTCTAAAGGAGGCAATCTACTGCTGAATATTGCACCAACACCAGAAGGCGAATGGCAAGAAGGGGCTTATCAACTATTACAAGAATATGCCGCATGGATGAAGGTAAATCAACAAGCCATTTATCAAACACATGCTTTATTTCCCTTTAAAGAAAAGCAGGTTTGTTTTACTCAAGATTCTACGGGCAGAACCAATTTTATATACTTACAAGATAAAAGTGAAACAACAGTGCCCGAGCAAATTCAAGTTTCTTCACATTGCCCAAAAGCAGGTTCAACTGTTACTTTATTAGGGTCGACCCAAAAACTTGTTTGGAAAAAAAGTGGTAGAGGTTGTATTATTTATCTACCAAAGTCTCTGCGTAAAGCCATGCCATGCCAATACGCTTGGGTGTTTAGTGTAGATCAAATTGAATAGTAATTGTTTTACTTAGAGTTCAAAAATCTTCTCCATTAATTGCCATTTCTCACCTGGCTTTGCGCCAGGCAAGGCTTGTTGGTATTGCCACATTAAGGTTTCCCACTCCTGAACTTTTGGATTATTTAAATCCATTTGCTTTTTGGTTTCAAAACTAAAATCATCTGTAGTTTCTAATAGCATCACTAATCTATTGTGCACTCTATAGATATCGCAAACCAAAATACCGCTTTCTTTTATTTGAGTTAATACCTCCGGCCATACCGCTTTATGATAAGCCTCGTAGTCATTTATCAAGGCCGGGTCGTCCTTTAGGTCGAGAGCTAGTAAAAATTTTTTCATGGATTATTTTCTTCAAGGGTTTTAGAGGCTGCAAAAGCAATGATTAAAAAGCATATCCATGGAACGGCAAATGCCCATGCAATACCAAAACTATCTGAAATAGCGCCCATGGCAAGCGGTATAAAGGCGCCTCCCACAATCGACATGATTAAAAGTGAAGATCCAAAACGTGTATCGGCGCCCATGTTTTTTATGCCCATGGCAAAAATACTTGGAAACATAATAGACATAAAGAACTGGGTGCTTATCAATGCATAGATGCTAAATTCTCCACTTCCAAGAATCACCCATAACAACAATGCCATATTGATAAGGCAATAGTAAAGTAAAAGTTTTTCGGCTTTTATAAATTTCATCATAGCTGCACCTATAAATCGCCCTAACATAAAAAGTAATAGGCCTAATGATAAGTATAATGCGCCTGTTTCATTATCAATACTCGCTTGTTGGGTAACATACCTAATAAAAAAGCTCCCTATACCTACTTGAGCCCCCACATAAAAAAATTGGGCCAGCACTCCCATTCTTAATTGGGGGTATTGCCAAAGTCTTTTCCATGAAAAAGGTAAGCTTTGCGTTTGATCAGTCTCTTGTACTTGTGGTAACTTTATCTTTAAAAAGACCATCATTACGATTAAAACAATACCTCCGATTACTACATAGGGGATGCGCGTGCTGTCTGCACTTGCTTCGGCATCCGATAAAATAAATTTACTTCCAAATAAGGCAGCTAAGGTGGCACCCAATCCATTAAATGCTTGTGCAAAATTTAACCTTTGTGCACTTGTGTTTGGGTCGCCCAAGATGCTTACATAAGGGTTGGCCGCAGTTTCTAAAAGTGTAATGCCGCTGGCAATAATAAAGAGCGCCAATAAAAACAATGGATAGTAGGCCATTGCTGCTGCAGGGTAAAACAGAAATGCACCTGTTGAGAAAAGTAAAAGACCCAAAACAATGGTTTTTTGATACCCAAATCTTTTAATGATAAATCCACCTGGAAGAGCCATTAAAAAATAAGCAATATAGAAACTAGAATCTACCAATGCCGATTGCATGTCATTTAATTGACAAGCTTTCTTAAGTTGTGGAATGAGAATGGGATTTAAGTTATGCGCCAAGGCCCATAAAAAAAACAAACTCATGATGGCCAACAGCGGCGTGTTTAAATTGTATTTTTTTACCATAGTGGCATTCTCCTAACTTTTATTCTAATGGCATTTTCGATGTTGGTTTCACTTAATAAAACTAAATACCCGCCACCCCCAGCACCACTAATTTTATAACCTAGGACATTGTCTTTATAAAGTTTAATTTTTTCTTGAATTTCTGAATCTATCATTAATGGAAACATGTCTATTTGAGCTTTAAATGAGGAAGTGAGAGATCGACCTATAGCAATTAAATCTTCTTGCATTAATGCCTTCCAGCAATCTTGTGCGGCATTGGCTAAATTCGTTGCCTTTTCAAGGTTTATATCTGTTTTTGATAGTACATTATAGGATGATTTTCTTGGTCCAAGTGGCACAAAGTATAAATGATTTTCGAGTAGTTTAAAGATGCTATCTGTTTGAATGTTTTCTATTTGGTGAGGCCAATAGGCACCATCATAAGTGCTTTTGGTAAGACCTGTATATACAATACCAATGCTATCCTGGGAGCCTGCAATTTCTAAAGTTCCGGGTGGATTTTCAAAAGCAAATAATTGTTTGGCAGTAGTTTCGTCATTGGGTCTTGGGATATGATGATGCCAAATTTGTGTAGCACATTTTCGGGTGCTTGTGGCCATTCCACTTCGTGTATCAAAGGCACTATTGGGTTCGAGGCAAAGGGTAATTACGGGCCCACTTGCAAATTTAGAAACAAAGGGTTGATCCAACCATCCACCTGCAAGGTCTATTCTATAAGGAATTTGATTTACTTGTCTTAAGGCTGTGGTTGAACGCTCGGTTAATCCTTGGTGTGGTACCCTAGGTAAAACAATGTATTCAATTCCTTTTTCCTTGCATAAGTTTTCTTTTTCAGCAGAATGTCCGTCGAAATTAACTACAAATAAATCGGGTTTAATTTTCTCTAGTTCTGGAAGAAAGTCTAAGTATCCACTGCCACTACTAATATGTACCTCATGAACACAAGAAAGCGCTTGAAGCATATATTTTCTTTCGTCTTGTGGGTTAATTGTGGCTCTTTTTTTTAAGTTTAATACAGTTTGATCCGAGCCCAAGCAGACGTGGAGTTTACCGTATCGAGCTGCGGTATTTAAAAAGGCCACATGCCCACTATGCAGCATGTCGAAACAACCACTTACTATTACTTTTTTATTTAAGGTATCTGTCATACTTTGCCTAAACTTTAACTTACAGTTTCAATGGTAATTAAATTATTTTAACCATGCGCATACTTAGTTTACTATTTTTACTCATTTGGGTCAAACCAAACCAAGCACAAACAGATAGCACCAAAATGCAGTGGTTTAAAGATGCTAAATTAGGAATATTTATTCATTGGGGAATTTATGCTGTGGATGGAACAACAGAGTCTTGGGCATTTTACAATAAGCAAGTGCCTTATGATAAATATATGCAGCAGATAAAAGGATTTACTGCAGTCAATTACCAGCCCGAAGCTTGGGCAAAATTAATCAAGGAAACAGGAGCGAGGTATTGCGTTATAACCTCTAAACACCATGATGGCGTGGCTCTTTATCATACTAAAATGAATGATTTAAGTATTCCTAAAAAATCGCCTGCTAAAAAAGATGTATTAACACCTTTTGTGAGTGCCCTGAAAAGAGAATCTGTAAAAGTTGGAATTTACTATTCGTTGATAGATTGGTCGCACCCCAACTATCCTGCTTTTACTAAAGATTCTATGCGCTATAAAATAATCGAACAGCCAGGGCGATGGCAACAATTTAGGGATTTTTATCAAGGACAAATTAGAGAAATAAACCATTTGTATCAGCCAGATATCTGGTGGTTTGACGGAGATTGGGAGCATAGTGCCCAAGAATGGGAGGCAGATAAAGTGAGGAAAGAAATATTAGCAAAAAAACCGCAGGCCATTATTAATGGGCGCCTGCAAGGTTATGGCGATTATGCCACACCAGAACAAAACTTTCCTGTAAGTAAACCTTCCGAAGGCCCATGGGAATTATGTATGACTATTAATGATAATTGGGGCTACAGGTCGATTGATACCAACTATAAAACGGCATTTGAACTTATTAGCATTTTTGCAGATTGTATAAGTTATGGTGGAAATTTATTGCTAGACATATCGCCAAAAGCTGATGGTAGTATTCCAGAGCCACAAGTTAAGTTATTAAAAACCCTGGGAACTTGGACATATAAACATGCTGAGGCCATTTTTGAAACCACTGCTGGCTTAACTCCAGGACATTTTTATGGGCCGAGTACTTTGTCTAAAGATTCAATGAGTTTGTATTTGTTTGTAAGTAGTAAAGGGGCAAAGGAAGTTTATGTAAAAGGTTTAAATAATAGAATTCTTAAAGCAGAGGTATTAGGTACATCAACAGTTTTAGAACCTAAAGTGGTAGGTAAAATTTCTTGGAGCCCAGTGCCTGGTTTGGTTTATTTAACACTTCCAGAAAATGCACAGGATGAGTATCTCACGGTGATAAAATTAAGCTTAGCTAAACCCCTTTCTTTGTATAGAGGAAAAGGTGGGTTGGAGTAGTAACTTAATTTTCAGGTTTTATTCTTGACGCTTAATATATTCTTCTGTCACAAACTTAAAATAATCAATATCTACTTCAGTTAGGTTTTGATGACATGGAATAAAAAAGGCGTCTTCGCCATAAAAAACGCTGTTTTGCAAGCCTTGGGCATATAAATAATCTTTGAAAGAGGGAAGGTTTTTGATGATTTGATGGTTATTGAGTAACAAAACTGAGGGAACTTCTCCTGCTTGTGTTTGAAATCTTAAACTAAACCCTAATTGTTTAAATTGGTCACTGGCGTATTGATGGAGGCGACTTCTTTTCTGTAAAATATTTGCTTCCTCTTTTAATTCATAACCCACCACTTTTAAAACATAATGAGCTTCTTCTTTGCTTATGGTAATTTTCTTTTGCAGTTCGAGGTTTGATCCAACGCCTTTTCCTACAAGCAGGCCGCCAATTTGAATGCTAAAGAACTTTGGAAAGCTAAAAACACTGAAGTTGCCATATAAACCAATTTTTTTTGCGGCATCTTGGCTGAAAAAGGTGGTACAGCAATCCTCAATTACGGGTAGTCCTTTTTCAACAAGCTCTTTTATTGCAGGGTATAAATATCCAAATTCGTGGTTAACAAAATAGGCTGATGTGTTTTCAGTAGCTTGCCTATCCCATAGACAATATTTGTTGAGGGTTGAGGTAACACAACTACTAATGTACAAGTTGTTGGATGGGGTAAGAATACTCACGGTTTTATCAGCAGGCAAGGCTAGTAAATCCATGGCTAGGGCTATGGCTTCTCTCCCATTGAGGGTCAATAGCCAGTTTCCTGCTCCAAATCTTTGGTCAAAGTAGGCTTTTGCTGTATCTGCCCAAACATCTTCAATTTGAGTATTTCTGGTGATGGCAGAAGTAACAAAGGCGCCAATGCGGTAGCTTGGCAAAAGAAATAAATCTGGGTTGGCAATAAACATGTTTCAAATTTAAGTGATTTTAAAACTTTGTTAATAGCTAAAATCAGTATCATGAAACTCCACCCCAACTTTCTCTATCTAAACTGCGGTATTGTATGGCTTCAGCTAGATGTTCAGTTTTAATGTCGGCACTACCTGCTAAGTCGCTAATGGTTCTGGCTACTTTTAGGATTCTGTCGTAAGCCCTAGCCGATAGTTTTAGTTTATTCATGGCGCCTTTAAGCAGTGCATTTGATGCAGTAGACAACTCGCAGTATTCTCTCGCCATGGTGGAGGTCATTTGAGCATTACAATAAATGCCATCCATATTTTTATAGCGCTCGGCCTGCACTGCGCGGGCTTTCACTACTCTTTCTCTGATTACTTCACTTTTTTCTGCCTTACGTTTTTCAGTGAGCAGGTCATAATCAACAGGAGTTACCTCAATATGAATGTCTATTCTATCGAGCAGTGGGCCGCTTACTTTACTTAAATATTTTTGAACAACATTGCTGCCACAAATACATTCTTTCTCGGGGTGATTAAAATATCCGCAAGGACAGGGGTTCATGCTAGCGATGAGCATAAAGCTTGCAGGATACTCCATGCTAAACCTTGCTCTTGAAATGGTAATTTTTCTTTCTTCTAATGGTTGGCGCATCACTTCCAATACTTGCCTTTTAAACTCTGGAAGCTCGTCTAGAAATAAAACACCATTATGGGCTAAAGAGATTTCTCCTGGTTGAGGATGGTTTCCACCTCCTACCAATGCCACATCACTGATGGTATGATGCGGCGCTCTAAAGGGTCTTCCATAAAGTAATGCACTGTTGCGCCCGAGCTTGCCTGCCACCGAGTGAATTTTAGTGGTTTCGAGTGCTTCTTGTAAGTTAAGTGGAGGTAAAATTCCCGGTAGTCTTTTGGCAAGCATGGTTTTGCCGGCTCCTGGAGGGCCAATTAAAATCACGTTGTGACCGCCTGCGGCCGCAATTTCCATGGCTCTTTTGATATTTTCTTGTCCTTTCACATCAGCAAAATCATCGCTTAAGTTGGCTTGATTTTCTTCAAATTCCTTGCGCGTATCTACTACAAACTCTTCTATTGCGCCTTCCTCTCCCTTAAAAAAGGCAACTACTTCTTTTAAGTTTCTGGCCCCATAAACTTTTAAATTGTTTACAATGGCCGCCTCCCTTGCATTTTCATAAGGAAGAATAAATCCTTCGAAATTTTCTTTTCTAGCCTGAATGGCAATGGGCAAGGCACCTTTGATGGGTTTTAAAGTGCCATCTAAGGCTAGTTCTCCCATCATGATATAGTTTTCTACCTTTGGGTTATCTATTTGTCCAGTGGCTGCCATAAAACCAATAGACAATGGTAAATCATAAGCACTGCCTTCTTTTCGAATGTCGGCAGGTGCCATATTTATCACTACCTTTTTGCGAGGCATGAGATAATTGTTGTAAAGCAAGGCACTTTCCATGCGCTGATGGCTTTCTTTTACTGCATTATCGGGCAAGCCAACCAAAAAATATCCAATGCCAGCCTCATCGCTGGCATTTACCTCAATGGTTATAGTTACTGCGTTTACGCCATAAACGGCGCTTCCAAAGGTTCTAATTAGCATGTTTAGGTTATTATTCTCATGAGCTCAGTATATTTGCCATGCAATACCGAACAAATTTTGTTGCAAGAAACAGCATCGTTTATACAATTAAAACCAAGAATGTAATAACTATGCAGAAAAATCTGATAAGTAAGATAAGTGCTAAATTAACTCAATGAAAGACATTACTAAGATATTAAGATACGTGCTGCCTTATAAATCATTGGCTGCTCTCAATGTATTGTTTAATGCCATCTCCATTATTACTGGATTGTTTTCTGTGGCTTTGGTTATTCCGTTTTTAAATGTACTATTTAATAGAAATGAACAAATTTCGGTAAAACCAGAGTTGTCGTTAAATACAGAATCTGTGACAAATTACTTTAAGTATTTGGTATCAGAATTAATTAGAACAGAGGGTTCAGAAGCTGCCCTATTGTTTATCATCGGTTCGGTGCTGGGCAGTATCTTGTTAAAAAACTTGTTTAGGTATCTTGGGCTTTTTGTAATGGTGAAGCTTAGGAATTATATCATCCGCGATTTACGCGCCAGTATGTATAATCGAATTTTGGTATTGCCACTATCTTATTTTTCTTCTGAACGTAAGGGCGATCTAATTAGCAGAATGAGCAGCGATATTGCAGATGTTGAGGTTTCTATCATGAGTTCTTTGGAGGCACTCTTTAGAGAGCCCATGTCTATTATCTTTTCAATTGCCGTGCTGGTTTGGATCAACCCTTATTTAACCCTCATGGTTTTTGTAACCTTACCCTTGGCAGTGGGTGTAATTGCTATCATCGGTAAAACCCTAAAAAAGCAAGCTGCAAAAGGGCAATCTCAAATGGGTAGACTTATTGCCCTTTTCGAAGAAACCTTAGGAGGTGTAAGAATCATTAAAGCTTTTAGTGCGCAATCCTTCTTCAACAAAAAATTCGAGAAGGAAAATGAGCATTATACTCAACTGAGCATTAAGATTAACCATTTAAATGATGCTAATTCTCCTATTTCCGAGACCTTAAGTGTGGCCATATTGTCTTTAATTCTATGGATTGGTGGTAAAATGGCCTTAGCAAATGATGGGAGCCTTAGCGCAGGAGAGTTTATTGGTTTTATTGCTATTTTCTCGCAAATTATCTCTCCAGCAAAGCAGTTTTCTACAGCTTTTAACAGAATGCAAAAGGGTCTTGCTTCCCTAAATAGAATTAATGAGGTGGTTTCGAGTGAAGAAATTATTACCGAGGTGCCAAATGCCAAAGAAATTCGAACCTTGGGTTCGGCCATTGAATTTAGAAATGTGAGTTTTCACTACAATGGTGAGTATGTTTTAAGGAATGTAAATCTTACCATAGAAAAGGGTAAAACAGTGGCTTTAGTTGGCCCAAGCGGCGGAGGAAAATCTACTTTAGCCGATTTAATCCCCAGATTTTATGATCCAGTAGAAGGGGAAGTTTTAATTGACGGCGTAGATATCAGGCAGTACAAAATATTAGAACTCAGACGCCTCATGGGCATCGTTACCCAAGAGAGCATTTTATTTAATGATACCATTGCCAATAATATTGCCTTTGGTAAAAGTGGCGTTTCAAAAGATTTAATTGAGCAGGCAGCCAAAGTAGCTCATGCCAACGACTTTATTTTGGCCACCGAGAATGGCTATCAAACTAATATTGGCGATAGAGGAAATAAGCTAAGTGGTGGACAACGTCAACGTATTAGTATTGCCCGGGCAGTTTTAACAGACCCAGCTGTAATGATTTTAGATGAAGCAACCTCGGCACTTGATACAGGCAGCGAACGTATGGTGCAAGAAGCCTTGTTTGACGCAATGAAAGGTAGGACTACTGTGGTTATTGCGCATCGATTGAGCACCATTCAAAATGCCGATTTAATTGTGGTATTAGACAAAGGTAAAATTGTGCAAACGGGTACGCATTTAGAATTAATTGCCAAAGAGGGGATGTACAGAGATTTACATCATTTGCAAAAACTTGCAGAATCTTAACGAATCATGACAACAATCATTTGGCAGCTATTTAGAAAAGGTCTAAATTGCCGCCCCATGAATTTGTCGCAAATACAATTTGGAGAGGTTGCAACCATTACACAAGTAAAGGGTGATGTCTTAGCTTTAAAGCTTTTTGAAATGGGTGTATTGCCCGGCGAAGAAGTTGCTTTAGAGAATGTTGCACCATTTGGAGACCCCATTGCAGTGCGGGTTGGAGAATATAAATTGTGCTTACGACTGCAAGATGCAGCACACATACAAATTGAATTAAAAAAGGATGAGGCGTAAGGTAACTGTTGCATTGGTAGGTAACCCTAATTGCGGTAAAACCTCTCTATTTAATGCATTAACCGGGTTGAACCAAAAGGTGAGTAATTTCCCAGGTACTACGGTTGAGAAAAAGACTGGTGAAGCCAAGGTAAATGACGATTTAAGCCTTCAAATCATTGATTTACCGGGCACTTATAGTCTATATCCAAAGTCGGCAGATGAGTTGGTTACTTATGAACTACTACGAAATAAAGCCGAAACCAATTTCCCAGATGTAGTTATTTTTATTGCAGATGCCTCTAACCTAAAGCGAAATTTATTACTTTTTACGCAGGTTTGCGATTTGGGTTGTCCGGCCATTTTAGCTTTAAATATGGTTGATGTGGCCGAGCGAAGAGGAATACAATATCAGCCTGAAGTGTTGTCTAAAGAGCTTGGAGTTCCTGTGGTGCCCATTAATGCAAGGAAAAAAACAGGATTAGATATGCTAAAAACTGTTTTGGTAAACCAGCTTCCTAAAGATTATAACACTTACTTTAGCTTAGATAAGGTAGATGCTGAATTATTAAATTTAATCAGCAGGGTTACAGATAAGAGAAATCCTTATGCAGCCTTGCAATATGCTATCAATGCTGCGGAGTTAATCAGTGAAAAAGCTTCGAGGATTAAGGAAATTTTTGATAACTATCATTTTGACGCAAGGCAATTTCAAGAAGATGAAGTTTTTGCTCGCTACCACATCATCGATAGTGCTGTAAAAAAAGCTCGCGTTCAAACCGAACATACTTTAAAGAAGTCTCTCACCCGAAAGGTAGACTCCATACTCACACATAGGGTTTTTGGTATTCTAATTTTTTTAGCCTTGATGTTCCTGATTTTTCAAGCGGTGTTTAGCTGGAGTAGTTACCCTATGGATTGGGTGGAGGCAGGGTTTGCAGAATTAAGTAACTACGTGCAAAATAGTTTGCCTGCTGGTGTGCTCAATGATTTAATAGTTCAAGGAATATTGGCTGGTTTAAGCGGTGTGATTGTTTTCTTGCCACAAATCATTGTGTTGTTTCTATTTATAGCCATTCTTGAGGATATAGGATACATGGCAAGAGTGGGTTTTATTATGGATAGAATCATGCGACCATTTGGCATGAACGGAAAATCTATTGTACCCTTGATTAGTGGCATGGCCTGCGCAGTGCCCAGTATTATGGCCAGCAGAAGTATTGAGAATAAGAAGGAAAGACTGATTACCATGCTTGTTATTCCACTTATGAGTTGTTCGGCTCGATTACCAGTATACACCCTTTTAATTTCATTATTTATACCTGATCATGCGGTTTGGGGCCCCTTTAATATTCATGGTTTGGTATTAATGCTCATGTACTTTATTGGTTTTGCAGCCGCCATGGTGAGTGCCTGGATATTTAAGTTTTTTATTAAGAGCAATCAAATCAACTACTTTTTAATGGAGTTGCCTGGGTATAAAATGCCAGTGCCTTCTAATATTTTAATTACCCTTTACGAAAAAGCAGGCGCGTTTGTTTTTGGAGCGGGTAAGATTATCATCGCAGTTTCTATTGTACTTTGGGTATTGGCTTCTACTGGGCCTACTGCTCAAATGAATGCAGTGGCTCAAAAGTATGAGCAAATGACTGCACAAATGACCGATGTAGAAAAAAATGAAGCCATTATTGGCGGTTTGAACCTAAGAAAAGATGCAGAACTATTAGAAGCAAGTTATGCTGGACAGTTTGGTAAATTTATAGAACCAGCGATTAGACCATTGGGCTTCGATTGGAAAATAGGTATTTCGTTGCTTACCTCTTTGGCTGCCAGAGAAGTGTTTGTAGGAACTATGAGCACTATTTACAGTGTAAGCGGTACAGATGATAACCTCGATTCTATCAGAGAGGCTATGCTCAAAGAAACCAATGTGAGCACAGGTAAGCCCAGCTATTCGCTGGCAACAGTGTTTTCTTTGTTGTTGTTTTATGCTTTTGCCTTGCAATGTATGAGCACAGTGGCCATTGTAAAAAAAGAGACAGGTAAAACTAAGTGGGCACTCATTCAGTTTATATACATGACAGTATTGGCATATGGCAGTAGTTTGGTGGTTTACCAAATATTTGGCTAAGCGTGTCAGGTGAGCTAAAAATAACTAAGTATTTGTTTTATAGTTATTTGTGATTTTTAGCTTGATTTTTTGACAGATAAACATATCTTTTCACGAAATTTGCAGATTCTTAATTTTACTAGAAGGACCAATTTGATATGAGGCAGCTTAAAATAAGCAAACAGTTTACAAATCGCGAGAGTAAGTCGCTTGATAAATACCTGAACGAGATAAGTAAGGTTCCCATGATTGACGCGCAGGAAGAGGTGGAGTTAGCAAGAAGAATCAGGGAGGGAGACCAAGTGGCATTAGAGCGTTTGGTAAATGCCAATCTTAGGTTCGTAGTTTCGGTTTCTAAACAATACCAAAACCAAGGATTAACTCTGGGTGACCTTATCAATGAGGGAAACTTAGGCTTAATTAAAGCCGCCAAAAGATTTGATGAAACCCGTGGTTTTAAATTCATTTCTTATGCGGTATGGTGGATTCGTCAATCCATTCTTCAGGCTTTGGCAGATCAAAGTAGGATTGTACGTCTGCCATTAAATAAAGTTGGTTCAATAGGAAGAATTGGTAATACTTCTGCCAAATTGGAACAAGAATTAGAGCGCGAACCCACAGTAGAAGAAATTGCAGAGGCAATGGATATTCCTTTACAAGAAGTAGAAAATGCATTGCGTTCAACTGGTCGTCATTTAAGTATAGATGCGCCTTTAACAGATGGTGAAGACAATACTTTATTAGGTATTTTAGATACCAATGATGAGCCTCGCCCAGATGTGCAGTTGATTAACGAGTCTTTACAAAAAGAAATTAACCGTGTGATTTCTACCCTAAGTGAGAAAGAGCGCGATGTGTTAAAATACTATTACGGCCTCGATGGTGGCCCAGCGCATACCTTAGAAGATATTTCAGAAAAAATCGGGTTGACCCGAGAGCGTGTGCGTCAGATTAAAGAAAAGGCACTTCGCAGGCTACGTAAATCTAGCAAGAGCAAGATTTTGAAAGCCTATTTAGGATAGAGATACATGGTGGATAGACCATTGTACATGGCATTAGATGGCCCAAGGGTTTTTCCCTTGGGCCATTTTTTATTTTTGTTACCTTGAAAATCGAAAGTTT
>CAYUDC010000053.1:0-7015 GCA_964443415.1 uncultured Chitinophaga sp.
CAGCGCGAGTAGCATGCAAAGCATCGTCTACACGGTCTTTCTTTTCTTTCATTTCTACCTCGGTAGCTGCACCAATATACAGAACGGCTACACCACCTGCCAATTTAGCCAAACGCTCTTGTAACTTCTCTTTATCATAATCAGAAGTTGAGCTTTCTATTTGAGCTTTAATTTGATTTACGCGGGCAGTGATATCGTCTTTTGAACCAGCACCATTAATGATGGTAGTGTTATCTTTATCAATAGAAACTTTCTCGGCTCTGCCCAAGTAAGTTAAATCTGCATTTTCTAGCTTGTAACCACGTTCTTCGCTAATGACAGTTCCACCGGTTAAGATCGCGATGTCTTCTAACATGGCTTTTCTTCTATCACCAAAACCTGGTGCTTTTACAGCAGCAATTTTTAATGAACCACGGATTTTGTTTACCACCAAAGTAGCTAATGCTTCGCCTTCTACATCTTCGGCGATAATCAACAATGGCTTTCCGGTTTGAACCACTTTTTCTAAAATTGGAAGCAACTCTTTCATGTTACTTACCTTTTTATCATAGATAAGAATGTAAGGAGAATCCATCTCTGCTTCCATTTTATCTGCATTGGTTACGAAGTATGGAGATAAGTAACCACGGTCGAACTGCATACCTTCTACAGTTTTCACTTCTGTTTCGGTACCTTTTGCTTCTTCCACAGTAATCACACCTTCTTTTCCAACTTTGGCCATGGCATCGGCAATTAGTTTACCAATTACCTCATCGTTGTTAGCAGAAATAGTGGCTACTTGTTGAATTTTCTTGTTGTCGTCGCCTACTTGCTGAGATTGCTTCTTAAGGTTTTCGATAACATTTTCTACTGCTTTATCGATACCACGTTTTAAATCCATTGGATTAGCTCCAGCGGCAACGTTTTTTAAACCAGCACCTACAATGGCTTGAGCTAGAACAGTAGCAGTAGTGGTTCCATCACCTGCAATGTCTGCAGTTTTTGAAGCAACTTCTTTTACCATTTGAGCACCCATGTTTTCGATTGGGTCTTTTAACTCAATTTCTTTAGCCACCGATACACCGTCTTTGGTAACGGATGGTGAACCAAATTTCTTGTCGATAACCACATTTCTACCTTTAGGACCAAGGGTTACTTTTACTGCATTGGCCAAAGCATCTACACCGCGTTTTAATCCATCACGCGCATCTACACTGTATGAAATCTTTTTTGTCATAGTTTTAAGTATTTAGTTCTAAAAATTAAATGGTAGCAAAAATGTCACTTTCGCGCATAATCAAATAGTCTTTGCCCTCTACGCTAATTTCTGTGCCGGCATACTTACCGTACAATACAACATCACCAGGTTTTACCGCAGGTTTGTTGCCTTTCTCATCTACTTCACTTACAGAAATTACTGTTCCTCTTTGTGGCTTTTCTTTAGCGGTGTCTGGAATAATAATTCCTGATGCTGTTTTTTCTTCTGCTGGCGCAGGCTCAACCACTACGCGGTTTTGAGTGCCTGCAATGGGTTTTAAATTTACTGACATATAATGATTAGATTTTATATAGTTTTAAATACACCATTCCCTGCACCAAAGCTGTGCCAAGCAAAAAATGCTGACAGTTTTACATAAAACCACAGAAAAATTGTCTATTTGGGTATAAATACAATTATTTTCGTGTCAGGGTACAACCCTGAGGAGGGCAAAACTTGACTTCTTAACAGTAACAGAAACATGGCATTTAACGAAGCAGATATCATCAGGGGGTGCATTGAGGGCGAGCGATCGGCCCAAAAATCACTCTATGAGCATTTTGCTGGTAAGATGTTAGGCGTTTGCATGCGCTATGCAAAAGACCGTTCGGAGGCCGAGGATATGCTGCAAGAGGGCTTTTTAAAAGTATTTCAAGGCATTTCTAAGTTTAAAAACGAAGGCAGTTTCGAGGGCTGGGTGCGCAGAATCATGGTTTATAATGCCATCAATCATTATAAACATCGCAGCCGCAAGTTTCAGGAAGACTTAGACCAAGAAAATCATGATGCCCCTTATCATGATGAATTATTGGAAAAAATTAGTGCCAAGGAGATTGTGGCACTGATACAGCATTTGCCAGAAGGCTACAGAGCCATTTTTAATCTTTACGCCATCGAGGGTTATTCCCACAAAGAGATAGCAGAAAAATTAAATATTGCCGTAGGTACTTCTAAATCTCAATATTCTAGAGCCAAACAATACATGCAAACCTTGTTGGCCAAGCATTACCAAATAATGAATGAACCCTTTGAAGAAGCAAAATAGTTTTGAAGAGAAGTTGAAAGAGAACCTAGACGGGATGGAGTTCAAACCTTCAGATGCCCTCTGGGAGAAGATTGCCCAAAACATTAGTTCGGATGGGTTTGAACCTAAATTACAGGACAAACTCCAGAATTATACCGTTGCCCCTAAATCAGAAACATGGGAGCAAATAGAAAATCAGCTCCCAGAAAAGAAAAGGAGATTTGCGTGGCTTTGGCTTTCTAGTATTCTAGTTATTGGTGCCCTTGCAGGAAGCATCGGCTACCTTCAAATACAAAAAGAAACAGTGTCAACGCCTTTGGTTCAAACCGAAACCACCGACAACAATAATGTAATTAAAAAACAAGGCAAGACACCTACAGCTGCAACCCTCTCCCAAAAAGAAAATGGAAAGAGCCAAGTAGAAAGCCTGGCTCCTGCCATGCCCCAAGCCGAAAAGGCCGGTAAAACTTCACAAAAAGCCCAACAAGCGCAGGCCGCATTGCCCAATAACAATGCTAATCCTATCGGGTTGAACCAAATGGCGTCTGGTAAAAAATCGAAAGCTAAAAACATCCAGCTTCCTCCTAACAACCAACAAAATCAACTGTCAACCGTTGCAACTCCAGAGGCCCCTCAAAGGCAAACAGCTCCAATTGCTCAAGTAAACGAGTCAACCACCGCTGCACCTAAAGAAAGTTCAAACCCTCAGGCTAGCAAACCATCGCAGACCATGGTGAAAGAAATTGCCTCAGAAAAGCCATTAGCACCTGGCCAAAAAATTGTTTTAGACTCTCAAGTTGTGAGCCCTGTGGCAAAGTCTAATGTTTATATGGAAAGTGATTTAGACCTTAGCAAGCTTTCTATTGTAGCCACCATTGGCAGTCACATGAGTTTTATGCAGTTAAGCGCTCCTAAAGTTGCTTATCAAAACTTAGATAAAGCATTGGCGCTAAGAAAAGAAATTGAGGTACCCGAAATTGACTTTAGTGCCAATTTATCTGCCGAATTTGCTATCACCGAAAAACTATATGTGCGTGCTGGAATTGGAATATTATCCTTCTCACAAGATGTGCGATATAGTTTAGCCAAACCAGATTCGGCGCCCAATAGAACCAATGGCTATAATAATTATATGCATCAATCAGACTCTATTATAAGTGGTGCACTTTACAACACAAAAAACAAATACAGCTTTACCGAAATCCCCGTTTGGCTAGGTTATAAAATTGCGAGGGGCGAACATTGGGGCATCGACTTAAATGTAGGGCTAAGCTATGGAAAATTAAATTTGGTGAATGCTTATATCCCAGATCAAAGTTGCATTGGCTTGATGGTAGTGAGTGACAAAGCGTCATTCCCAGCTTATAAAAACATGTGGTTTGCCAATATAGCGCCAGCAGCTACTTGGCAAATGAATAGTATGTTGGATGTTGGAGCCATGCCTCAGCTAAGACTTGGCCTTAACAACATGGTAGCATCTGACAATTGGATTGGCCAAAAGCCTTGGAGTGTAGGCTTAAATGTATTTCTAAGAAAACGTTTCTAGGCATTACAAAAACAAAAAAGGCTGTTTCAACAAGTTGAAACAGCCTTTTTTTATGCGTGAGTGAGCCATTAAGCTAACACTTCGGTCACAGGAGTAAATGGCAATCCAAATGCTTCTGAAACACCTTTGTAAACTACTTTTCCATCTACCACATTTAAACCTAATCTTAATTCTTCATTATCTAAACAAGCTTTTTTCCAACCTTTGTTGGCCAGCTGTAAAGCATAAGGTAAAGTGGCATTGGTTAAAGCCAAAGTAGAGGTATATGGCACCGCACCAGGCATATTAGCCACGCAATAGTGGATAATTCCGTCTATTTCGTAGGTTGGATTTTCGTGGGTAGTTGGCTTACAAGTTTCGATACAACCACCTTGATCTACTGCTACGTCTACCAAAACAGTACCTTTTCTCATTAAGCCCAACATGTCGCGGGTAATTAAATGAGGGGCTTTAGCACCAGGGATTAATACAGCACCTACAATAAGGTCGGCCGTTTTAATAGCCTCTTTAATGTTATATTCGTTAGAATAAACCGTTTTTACGTTAGCAGGCAGAATATCGTCTAATTCACGTAAACGAGGAATAGAAATATCCATGATGGTTACGTCTGCGGCCATTCCAGCAGCCATTTTAGCCGCTTGTGTTCCCACAATACCACCACCAAGAACCAATACTTGAGCTGGCTTAACTCCAGGAACCCCACCTAATAAAATTCCTCTGCCACCCATAGGTTTTTCTAAATATTTAGCACCTTCTTGGATACTCATTCTACCAGCTACTTCGCTCATAGGCACCAATAATGGCAAAGAACGGTCTTTCTTTTCTACCGTTTCGTAAGCCAAACAAACCGCTTTACGCTCAATCATAGCGTTGGTAAGAGGCTCGTAAGAGGCAAAGTGAAAATAAGTAAAAAGTAATTGTCCTTCTTTAATTAGTGGATACTCTTTTTCGATAGGTTCTTTTACTTTCACAATCATTTCTGCCTTACCATAAACTTCTTCGATGGTAGGTAAAATGCTTGCACCAGCACTTGCGTATTCTTCGTCGCTAAAACCACTGCCAACACCGGCTGTAGCTTGCACAAATACTTGATGATTTGCCTTCACAAAGGCCGATACACCGGCTGGAGTTAATCCTACACGGTTTTCGTTGTTTTTAATTTCTTTTGGAACACCAATGATCATAATGGTAATTTTTGGGTTGGCAAACTTAGTTTGATTATCTGAATTAGCAAAACCTTAGTTACAAGAATTTGGTACCTGACTAAAGAGGCTATCAGCTTGTTCCCAACTGAGGCCCGCAAATTTTTGTGCAACATAAACACTCACATCCTTAATTTCTTGAGCAGAAAGATGTTTTAATGCTGGCATGGCTTGTTTGTAAGTTATGCCGTTTACTTGCATAGGCGTATTTTGGCCATGTTTTATTAAACAAGGTAATTCTTTTAGGTTCGGTTTGAACCAATCACTGTTTTGAAGCGGAGGCATGAGTTGAGCCAAGCCCTCGCCATTTTCTTGATGGCAATTGGCACAATTTAGCTTATATACTCTTGCACCATTGCTTAATCGATGCATATCACTTAGTTCGCTGTCTGTGCACGCAACTATAACTAAGGAAAGTAGGATAATAGTAACTAATTTCATTCTTGTTTTAGGATGGCAATGTCTTTAATTAATTCATCAACCTTTTTAGGGTCTGTGCCATCATAAATGCCACGTACCCTTGCTAATTTATCTACCAAAATAAATCCTCCACTGTGCACAAAACCTCCTGGTGCTGTACTATCTGGCATGGCTGTAGCATAATATCCCTTTTCTGCCATTTCATAAATCAGTTCACGATTACCAGTTAAAAACTGCCATTGCTTTCCGTCTGAGCCTAAATCGGTGGCATATTGCTTTAATAAGGCTAAAGTATCATGTTGGGGATCGATGGTATGACTTAATATCATCAAATCAGGATCGCCTTTATACGCATCAAATACCCTAATCATTTCTCTTTTCATCACCGGACAAATAGTTGGGCAAGAAATAAAGAAAAAATCAGCCACATAGATTTTTCCATTCACCTGTTGTTGGGTAAGGCTATCGCCATCTTGGTTTATAAAAGAAAAATAAGGCACAGTGGCATAAACAGTATCTACGATGGTTTTTCCATCCTTCTCGACCATTTGGGTAGATCTTTCGCCAAGGATAGGCAATTGTTTTGTCTCTGAGCTGCAAGCTGCTAAAAGAATCAGCAGGCAAAAAAAGATGTTTTTCATTAGGCAAATTTAATACAGAATACAGGCTAATTGCTATATTTGAGAACACATGCGAAAAATTCTACTTTACTTTTATGCTATATTTCTGTTTGGGGTTGGTGTGCAAGCTCAAACCATAGATTCTTTGCAACAAGCCTTAAACTCCCAAAAAGGGGCCGCTCGTATTAAAACCTTGGGCGAACTCAGTTATCAGCTCATGTACGAGCAGCCCTCCGAAGCCATTGCTTATGGGTCACTTGCTGTAAAAGAGGCTTTGGGTCAACCCGACTCATTATTAATGGCCCAAGCTTACAATGATTTGAGTTTACCCTATTTAGTAACTGGCAATTTTGATTCGGTTATAATTTTAAACACCCACGCTTATCGCATTAGAATGAAAGCTGGTAAAGCTGCATTGGCAGCAGCCAATTTGGCCAAAATTGGACAGGCCTATTACGAGCTAGGGAATTATAAACAATCTATCATCGAGCAAGCCAAGGCTTGTTATATTTACGAAAAATTGGGCGACACTGCTAGGTTGGTGCAAATGAGCAACAACATGGGAGCACTTTTCGAAAAATACAAAGCCAATATAGAGGCTATGAAGTGGTATACTCAGGCAAGAGAACTAGCAGAGGCCATAGGAGATGAAAGAGGTGAGGCCTTGGCAAAAATCAATCAATCTATTTTATACAGAAAAGCCGGAGACTTTAGGAAGGCCGAGTTGTTGATGTTGGCAGTTAAACCCTTTATGGAGTCTAAGGGTTTTGTGAATGAAAGAGCCAAATATTACGAATCTTTTGGTGTATTGTGCCGTGCCACCAAGAGGCCCGATGAAGGAAAGGACTACTATGAAAAAGCCTTGGAGGCCTATCTGGAGCAGGGAGACGAACCTGGTTTAGCCAATGTGTATAGAAATTTAGGCTTGTGCTATGTAGACTTAAAGCAATCTAAAAAAGCCTTAGA
>CAYUDC010000053.1:7115-17622 GCA_964443415.1 uncultured Chitinophaga sp.
CTTCAAAAGCAAAAAGAATTATTAGAAGCACAAGTGGCCATTAAAAAGAGAAACATATTGTTGATGTGGAGTATTGGCATTACTTTGTTGTTAGCCTTAATTTTAGTGATATACAGATGGTATTACACCCAAAAAAGACAGGCGATCATTCATCAAAATGAGTTGGCCATGAATGAAGAGCGTGTAAGAATCTCTAGAGATTTGCACGACAACCTAGGTTCTGAACTTACTTGGCTGGCCTCTGAAATGGATTTAAGGGCCTATGCCGAGACCAACTTTATACAGCGTGAAAGGTTAAACGAACTGGCCGAAAAAATGCGCGGTGCCATGCGCAGTTTAAGGGATACTATTTGGGCTATCCATCAAAATCAAAGCACCTTGGAGCAGTTGTTAGGCAGGCTAAGTGAAAACACAAGGGCTGTTTTAGAGGTGGGAAAAATACAGTTAAACCTACCAGAAAACATTCCTACTATTACCTTGTCGCCAGCGCAAACTTTACATGTATATAGAATTATGAAGGAGGCCATTACCAATGCCATTAAATATGCTGATTGTAATCACATATTAATTGAAGCCAAGGTAAATGAAGAAACCCTTCACCTTATCTTAAGAGACAATGGTAAAGGGTTTAAATTAGAAGAACATTATGCTTCTGGTTATGGCTTAAGAAATATGGAAAGTAGGGCCAACGAAAACGGCATGCAATTAGTGATAAATACAAGCCCGGGTTATGGCACCGAACTAAAGCTCTACATGCCCATTATAACACAAATGCAAAACCTAGTTTAAGGTCTAATCGCCTGGTGCTATTGGGTAAATTTCCTTTGTTGATCAGCTGAACATATTGGGCTTCTGCAAATAATCCCCATTTACTTAGGAGGGTTAGATTAGCATGCATAAAATGGGGCTTTGGATAGGCATCATCATATTTTGCATAGCTAACATTTACAGGCTTAAGAAAGGAAGGGACATAAGCGGCAGAACCTAACAAGATAAATGAGTTATTTAATCGTTGGGAAATGCCAGCCGTTGGACCAGCGCCAATCTGCCAGCCTTGGGGTTCGTGCAAGATAATTTTAGATTGGGCACTATCCAAGTAAATGGCACCAATAAAGTAATCGCTGATAGAAAAGCCAAGGTTAATGCAACGTTGGTTGGAGGCTAGAATGTTCCATGTCCAATAATGCCAGCCAATGATTCCACCAGAAATAGTGCTACCTTGAGAGGCATATAATTTACGTTCATCTTTCTCAGTAATTTGCTTAAACAACCAAAAAATATCTGGCAATAGTTTGTAATCGATGCGTCGGTTCAAACCGCCCTTATTAAAATTTGGCTGCAAGTAATATAAATCTATAAAGGGAACACTTTGTTTGTGGGCTTCTCTATTAACGGGTGCTGCTGGATTATCTATATTTGCCAGCATGGCAGAGAAGTTAAGATAAGACTCTAAGTGAAATCTATCTTTAAGGTAGGTGAAGTCTTTTAAAGTTTGAGCCTTGCTATTTAAAACAAGGCTCAAACAGAAAAGCGAAACTACAATGCGTTTCATGGCATTACTTTTTAAATAAAGTTAAGCCAATGCCGCCTTTTACATAATATCCTACATAAGGCATCATGCCAGCCTCGAAGTTATAGCACATGCCAAACTTTTTACCTGTAACGTCTTTGGGTGCAATTTGAAATCCATTGATACCAATTCTAAAACCTATGGTCTGTGTGCCAAAAATCTTTTTAACATTATCAGTGATATCTTGCCCGTTTGTTAAACCTGTTTGAAAGATGGCAGATGGTTCTTCTCTTAAGGTGAATCTGTTAGAGAACTGCACCAAAGCATCTGCGTAAAAATCAAAACCTAATGAATGAAAGCGTTTACCGTAACCATCGGCATCTATTACCATATTAGACAATCTTCTACTGATAACACCTGCATATAGGCCTGTATTAACCATAGAGGCTTCACTTAGGTTTACTTTGTTAAAACTTTCATCATTGTTTAAATCAAAAGAGGTAATTTTAGTATACAATCCTCCGCGTACACCATTGTATTTAATCACATTGCCAGGCACCATCAAATAGGTTGTTGTTTCTACTGTTTTGTTGTTATAGGTACCGGTTTTTCTGCTAAGGTCTACTTTGAGTTTTTTGGTTTTGGTTCTTTTGTTTAGAAACAACATCCCTCCAGCACTTAATTCTTTAGGAGAAACTTGATCCTTAGATCCTAATTTACCTAAAGCCAGCAAGGAGGTTTGACCATAGAACTGCACTCCAATTCTATCTTGTAGCATCACATGCCCAAAGGCGGCAGCGTAAAGGTTCATAGCATTGATGTTACTAAACGAAACATCCATTCCAAAAAGAACGGTGTTGATGCTTAACTTGGGGTGATAATTCTCTGGATCGTTTTGGGTGATCTTGTAACTGATGTTTTGGGCTTGAGTGGCGTTGGCTAAACAAAGCAGTGCAGCCAAAGACGAAAGGATAAATTTTTTCATAAGTATGAGTTTTTGTGGTTTATTATCGACCTCAAAACTCCAGTAAATCTATTTCGATACCTATACGCAGAACTGCGTATTTATATTTGCCAATACATCCCTAGCTTTGCCTTAACAATATGATACGCATTGGCATCACAGAAGATCAGGGCAGGCTGGCACTTGCTTTAAGAAACAAACTAGAGATATCTCCAGATTTTGAAGTGAAGTTTATGGCTCAAAATGGGCAAGAGGCGATTGAGCAATTGCAGCAAGATGCCGTATTAGATGTTTTGTTAATGGACATTGAAATGCCAGTAATGAATGGCATTGAAGCTACCGAAAAAATTAGCAACCGATGGCCTCACATCAAGATTATTATATGTACTGTTTTTGATGACGACCAATATCTCTTGAAGGCCATTATGGCTGGAGCAGGAGGATATTTAATGAAAGACGAATCACCGGCCAAAATTCACCGTGCTATATATGAAATCCTAGAAGGAGGCGCACCCATGAGTGCGGGTATTGCTACCAGAACCTTACAATTGCTTAAGCAAAACCCTCAAGCATTGGCGCAACATGCTAACGAAGAATTTGACTTAACCGAAAGAGAAAAAGAGGTATTGCAACACCTTTCTAAAGGCTTAAGCTATGAACAGATTGCCGATAATCTTTGTATTAGTTATGGTACAGTAAGAAAACACATAGAAAACACCTACCGAAAAATGCAGGTAAACTCAAGAACAGAAGCCCTTAACAAGGCTAATAAAAACAAGCTGATTACTTAGCACCTAAAGCCTGCTCGGCAGCAGCAATTCCTTGCTCCACTTCTTGCTTTACTTTTACCACGGCTTCCATTTGACTTTTATAATATTGCACAGCGGTATCTAAACCAGCAGGTCTTTCAAAAGCGCGCATCCATTGCATCATATCTTCATCTGCTTTGGTGAGCATATATGAAATTTTTTGAAGACTATCTTTGCAACCTTGCGTAGCACATGAATCTATCTTTTGATTGATTTGTTTTTTTAGCTCCAATACTTTACCCATTTTTGGCATTACCTCGTCGTGCACTTTCATTACTTGTTGGTCTAAGGCATCTGTCATTTTTTGACGGGCATCTGAACATGCACCTAATAATAGGATGCAAACAGCAAATATGGCAATTTTATTCATAGAGCAAAGATGCAAAAACTATTGATATTTAGGAAAAGTGAGCATGAAACTCGAACCTTTGCCCGACTCACTTTCTACCCAAATTTTCCCTCCATTTTTCTCTGTAAACTCCTTACAAAGCATCAAACCTAAACCTGTACCTTTTTCGTTTGCAGTACCTTGCGTACTTACGTTGGCATGAGCAATAAATAAGGTTTCTAGTTTTGAGGCATCTATTCCCACGCCATTATCTATGACAGAAATTTGATGATAAGTGTCAAATTCTTCCGACAAAATAGATACCTCTCCTCCTTCTCGGGTAAATTTAAGGGCATTAGAAAGCAAGTTCCTTAAAATTAAATTTACCATGTTGGGGTCTGCATATAAGCAGGCATCTTGATCGGTTTCGTTGTGTAGTAAAATATTTTTTTGCATGGCCATGCTTTTGAGCATGCCAATATTTTCCTCGGCTAAATGGTACAGATTTACTTTTTTAGGTTCAACCCGAACCCCTTTAATTTGACCACTGGCCCAAACTAAAAGGTTTTCTAATAAGTCGATGGTATTTTGAACCGAAGCTGCTACCTCTTTGCCAAACTCTTGCTGTGAGCTGCTATCATAGGCAGGATTGCTTACCAAATCAAAATAGAGTTTCATGGTAGTAAGGTTGTTTCTTAAGTCGTGTGAGATAATAGAAAAAAACCTATCCTTTACTTGATTTAATTGGGTGAGCTGCTCTTGTTGCAACAAAATTTCTTGGTTCTTTATCTCGAGTTCGGTTAGACCCCGCTTTAGTTGCTTATTAATTTTTCTATTTTCTGAAATAAAATAAACAAACAAAAACACCAAGGCTACCAGCAATACAGACAAAGCCACAAAGAAGTTTTTAACTTGGTTGGCTTGTTTTAGCTGCATGGATTTTATCTCGTCTTCTTTTTTAACCACCTCTAATTCCACTTGCTTTTTGTCTGATTCGTAACGCAATTGCAAATCAGAGGTAGCCCTTAAGATAGAGTCGTTAAATATAGAGTCTTTTATTTCGTTGCTTAAACTTTGATACGCTTTAGAAGTTTGTTTATCATTCAGAGAACGATACAACTCTGCTAATCCTTCATAAGCCTCTTCTAGCTCTATTTTCATGCCTGTTTCTTTGGCAAGGAGGCTTGCCTTTCTATACTCTTTGGCAGCAGATTCATAATCTTTTTCCATTGCATGGGCCTTGGCTAATCCTAAAAGGCTGCGGCATTGCAAAGGCGCAATTTTAAGTTGGCTTGAAATGGTGTGAGCCTTTTCGTATTGTACTATGGCAGTTTTAAATTCTTTCAATTCAAAACTTAAATCACCCATGTTGATATAGGTAGCAGAAATTCCAGCTTTGTTCCCAATTTCTTTGTAAAGGTTAAGCGCTTTATTGTACGACTCTTGTGCCTTTTGCACTTGCCCTTGTCGGGCATACCATAATCCTACCTGTTCATATGTACTTAATAGTCTAAAGCGGTCTTTGCGTTGTTCAAACAGTTTGATTGCTTTTAAATTATATTCAATGGCCTTACTAAAATTATTCTGTCGGCTATACACATCTGCTAAGGAGGTGTAAGTATTTAATAAACCAGACTCTACCTGATTGGCTTCGAAATACCTTAAAGCAAGTAAATAATTTTCAACGGCCTGCGACAAACGCCCTTGTGCATGTGATGCATTGCCAAGCAAGTATTTAAAATGAGCATTATACAACAACAAATTATACTGTTCAGAAACTTGAATATACCGCTGCAATTCAATTGACGCAGGGGCAAATCGTCCTGAGTTAATTTGCAAAATGGCAAGCCGCTTGGCAGCCTCGCACCAGGTAATATATTCTTTGGCTTCTTCGCTAGCCTTTAACACCTCGCGCAGTTGTATTTCGGCCAAGGCTGGTTGAGAATTTACTAACTCGCTCGCCTTTTGTAGCTTTAAAGAAATGCTGTCTTGTTGAATTGCTTTAACACTATGAAAGGTGCTAAAGCAGATCAAAAAAAACAATACTCTTGGTATGTTTAACCTAAATAAGCACACAGATTAAACAGCTGTATTTTCTACCAACTTAAATCCAGAACCATGAACATTTACAATTTCAACATGCGGATCATCTTTGATTAATTTTCTTAACTTATTAATATACACATCTAAATTTCTAGCGGTATAAAAATCGTCTCTACCCCACACACTTAACAATAAGCTGTTGCGGGTAAGCAATACATTTCTATTTTTCACAAAGAGCTTTAGCAATTCGGCTTCGGTGCCACTGATGCGCTTTTCTCCGCCATTTTGATACATTACCAAATGATTGGGAATATCTATCTTCATGCCAGACAACTCATACACTTCTTCTTTTACTACTATTTCTGGCTTTACCACGGCAGCTCTTTTTAAAATGGCCTTTAACCTAGCCAATAACTCTTGTGTGCTAAATGGTTTGGTAATGTATTCGTCTGCCCCTAAGCCAAAACCTTTAAGTTTATCTTCTTCGCTGCTATTGGCTGTTAAAAACACCAAAGGAGTAAAGGCATCTTGCTCTCTGATAAGTTTAGCCAATTCAAAGCCGTTTTTCTTTGGCATGTTTACATCCAACAAGGCGAGGTCGAAACGCTCTTTTTGATACACTTGCCAAGCCTCTTCTCCATCTTTGCATAAACGCGTAGTATAGGCGTTTAACTTTAGGTTTTCTTTTAATAAGGTAGCGAGGGTAATATCATCCTCCACAACTAGAATATGCGGTAAAGTTTCTTGTGCCATACATTTGTGATTACCCTACGAATTTATTACTTTTACCTACAATAAAGTAATATCTATATTGCCCAAGCAACTACTGTTAAGACTTACGTTAGATTTTTTAAAGAAATAATTAAGCAAATGAACCTAGCCCAAGCGCTAATCTTACTCCGTATACCTTTTTCTTTCTACCTCTCTCCTGTTTTTTTCTTTGCTTTTGCCATGACAGATAAGCCTCATTATGCGCACATGCTTATTCTGTTTATTGCCTTGCATTTGTTTATATACCCTGCTTCTAACGCGTATAATAGTTACATGGACCAAGACGAAGGCAGTATAGGAGGTTTAAAGAATCCACCAAAGGCAGGTAAACTTGTATGGTGGTTATCGGTGCTCTTTAATATTTTAGGCATTGGTTTAGTTTATTTTAGTCTTGGCTTATTGGAAGGATTTTTACTATTAACCTATGTGCTAGCTTCTACTTTATATAGTTGGCATTTGGTAAGGCTTAAACGGTATGCCATTCTTAGCTTCTTAACAGTGATGTTTTTTCAAGGTGCCTTTATTTATAGTTTGGTTTTTTTATTTGGCCAACAATGCACTTATGACCAAGCCATACAACAAAGCAACTTCCTCATTCCTGCTTTAATTAGCTCAGTGCTGATCGCAGGCGTTTATCCTATGACCCAAATTTATCAACACAAGGCAGATGCTAAGAGTGGCGATCGAACGATGAGTATGTTATTGGGAATTAAAGGTACCTTTATGTTTTGTGGACTTGCCTTTACCATCGCTGGCGCTTTATTCACTTATCATTTTTTTTCTTTGGCACAATCGCATTTATTATACCTTTTTTTATTGTTTAACTTCCCTGTGGTTTCATTTTTTTTATGGTGGGCCATAAAGGTTTGGGACGATCCAAATCAGGCCAACTTTAGATATACCATGATGTTAAACAAAACATCTTCGATTGCCATGGTGTTGTATTTTATTTTAGTTTACTTCATCAGACGCACCCATGAGTTACCTTTCTAATATTGGCTTGGCATTTCCCGAGCACCAATATACCCAAGAGCAGTTATTACAATATATGTTAGGGTGTTATCGGTTTGAACCAAAGGAGGCTCAGAAATTGAGTTTAATGTATGGCCGCAGTGGCATTGCTAATAGGTATAGTGTTTTAAAAGATTTCGGGTTGAACCAAGACGCGTCTGAAGCATTTTTTATACGCGGTAAAGAGGTACCTGTTTCTAAGCGCATGGAGGCATTTTTTAAGTTTGGGACTCCTTTGGCGGCGGCCGCGGCCGCCGCCTCCATCAGCCATGTAAAGCCCACACACCTCATTACCGTATCCTGCACAGGCATGGCAGCACCGGGCCTCGACCTACTCTTGCTACATGCCCTTGACCTTGATCCGTCTACTCCGCGCACCTCAGTGAATTTTATGGGCTGCTATGCCCTCTTTCATGCACTCAAAATGGCTGACGCCATCTGCAAATCTTCCGAAGATGCCCATGTGCTTATTGTATCAATAGAATTATGCACCCTGCACTTTAACCAACAAGTGAACACTGATTTTTTAGCTGCCAACCTGCTATTTGGGGATGGCGCATCAGCATGCATGGTGAGCAGTAAGATGCCCAAAGAACCCTACTTTTCTTTGAGCAGCTTTTTCTCGAAAGTAATTTATAAAGGTAATAAAGACATGGCTTGGCATATCCATGAAGAAGGCTTTTTAATGACCCTCAGCGCCTACATCCCTCAACTCATAGAAGAAGGCTTTGGCCCCATACTGCAAGAAGCATTACAACAGCAACAAAAAGATTTTAACCATATCCATCATTGGGCTATTCATCCTGGTGGCAGGAAAATTTTAGATAATATCCATACTGTGTTAAAGGCGCATTTGGTTCAAACCGAAAACCCTTTAGGCAACTCTTACCAAGTGCTGAAAGAAGTAGGAAACTTAAGCAGTGCCACTTTGCTACACGTATTAAATAAAATATTGTCAGCCCCTGATTATAGCCCTCACCAACCCGTTTTTGCTGCAGGCTTTGGACCAGGGCTAACTGTTGAAACAGCCATCTTTAATGCTTAAGACGACTGCTTAAAGCCTATGCCGCGTGGCCCATTTAGAGGCTTATCTTCTATCTTAAACTCCTCTACGTCTTCAAACAAAATGGTGTTTATCATCTCAAGTGTGCGTTGTTCGGATGCCAATTTTGCCAATCGCAAGTGTTGGTTCTTGATGGTTTCTTCTACCACTTTGCGCACATTCCTCGCATTACCAAAATATTGATTGCGGTGCTGGTGTAAGTAATTCATATAGTTCATTAAATGCTCGCCGGCTTGTTCGTTTGGGGCAACTGCATTGGCATGCAACATTTTTAAAGTAATCTCAAACAATTGTGCAGCACTATAATCTTCAAACTTCAACTCCCTATCAAACCTTGAGTGCAAACCTGGATTGCTCTCTAAAAACCGGCGCATGTTATCGGTATAACCTGCTACGATTACTACAAAAGAGCCGCGCTTATCTTCCATTCGTTTAAGGATGGTTTCGATGGCTTCCTTTCCAAAATCATTGTCGCCGCCCTCGCTTAAAGCATAGGCTTCATCTATAAAAAGTACACCACCTTGCGCCTTGTCTAACACTTCGGCTGTTTTAATGGCAGTTTGACCCACATATGCTCCCACCAATCCTTGGCGGTCGCACTCTACCAAGTTGCCTCGTTCTAAAATACCTAATGCCTTATATATTTGAGCCAAGATGCGTGCTACGGTAGTTTTACCTGTACCCGGATTGCCAGTAAATACTGCATGTAAAGAGAAACTTTGCCTCACATCTTTGCCAATCTCACGGTAAAATCGTACTAACTTTACCAATTCATCTATTTCATTTTTTACAGCCTCTAAGCCAATCATCTGATGCAAGGTAGAAAGCGCTTGTTTCAACAAATCTTCGTCCACCGGAATATCTGCATAGCCTTTATCCTTGGCTTCATAAATCTTTTGAATATCTTCTTTATGGATGGTAGAAAGTTCTTCCTTGGTAAGGCTTGATGCGTCGTGATTGGCCATAATACGAAGCCCCATGTTCATCTTACTTTCATCTATCACCGTATTCACATAGCGCGCATTACCAAAGGCATTGTCTCTGCCACGGTAGGCATCTACCAGCATTTTATACAGATAGTCGTTGGCATTTTCACTAAGTTTTACTCCACGTTTTTCCATGGTATACTCTGCAATTTGCATGAGCTCTTGCGGCAGGTAATCTGGAAATTCATAGAACATGCTAAACCTAGAACGCATACCGGGGTTCGACTCTAAAAAGCTGTTCATTTCATTTGGATAGCCTGCCACAATCACGGCCAAATCACCATCTCCATCACTCATTTCTTTGAGCAATATTTCGATGGCTTCTTTACCAAAGTCTTTGGAGTCGTCGTTTTTACGTGCCAAGGCATAGGCTTCATCTATAAATAAAATACCTCCTTTTGCTTTCTTAATGGCCTCTTTTGTTTTTGGGGCAGTTTGACCGATGTACTCTGCTACTAAATCTGCCCTATCAACCTCTAGCACATGGCCTTTGCTTAACAAACCCATCTGATGGTAGATTTTGCCCAACATTTTTGCCACCGTAGTTTTTCCAGTACCAGGATTACCCGTAAATACCGCATGCAGGTTAATGCGCTCACTATCATCAAAGCCCTTCTCTTTTCTAATCTTTAAGAAGTTAAGATAGGTGGTATATTCTTTTACTTTTTTCTTAATAGCAGCTAAACCAATAAGGGAATCCAACTCGCTTAAAACTGCCTCAATAGATTCTTCTTCAGACGGAACAATGGCAGGCAAAACCTCGCGGGGCTTGGGTTTATTAACAATTTGAACAGGTTCTTTGTATTGAGGTCCTATTTCAAACGGAATGGTGGCAATTACCTGATCCATAAAAACCACCGAAATGGTGTATGAATCTTCTCCCCAAGTACCTTTAGCCTCATTACCCCAGCCGATGGCACATTCAAACTTCTGCTCGCGGGTTTCTACAAACATTAATTTCTCTATCGAGCCTTTTAACTGTCCGGTATGGGTATGGAATAAAAAGTTGAGTTCGCAAGGCC
>CAYUDC010000054.1:0-13639 GCA_964443415.1 uncultured Chitinophaga sp.
TCTTTCATGGTATTAAAATCAATGTTATCGTTTACCATTAACACAGACATAATACCTAGCCTAATGCGGCTTTCGAAGGCTTTGTTTAAATGCGATATGTTAAATTGTTGGTTCAAGGTAAAGACTTAGTTTTTCTCGAAGGTAAAGTAAGCAATAATGCCATAGGCTATGTGTACCACACCAAATCCCAATGCCCAAAATAACAAGCCATGGTTGATAAAAATGCCTGCAAAAAGTCCTAGAATAATTTGAACTAAACCAAGAAATTTAACATGCTCAAAAGTATATTTACTCGCGTTCACCAGAGCCAATCCATAAAATACCAAAGTGGCTGGGGCTACCATTCCAACATAGCCTTGAGCCACCATGATGATACAAAATATTCCACCAGCGCCTAGCGGAATGGCCATATTATACATCAGTTGTTGGCCAGTTTTGGTCCATACTTTCTCGCCATTTTTTCTTGCCTTTCTAATGGTTAACCAAGTAGCAGTTAGGAGTGATATGGCTAGCACCGATAAAGCATCGATTAAAAAGAAAGATAAAAATGAAATGTTCATTTGACCATTTTCGTCTTTGGCATATTCAAAGTAGGGGAGATTACCTTGTTTAGTTTGTATGTATACATACGCCGCTGCGGCTCCTGCCAAAGCGGTTAATCCAACAAAAATGCCTGATAGCCCGTTCAGAGAAAGAAATCGCGACGAGCGTTCCATCATGTTTCGGATGTCTTTGAGGGCTTCTAATTGTTCTGTTGAGTTCGACATTTTAAAAGTACTTTGTGGTGCAAAGTTAATTTTCAATTTTAAATTTCCAAATAAAAAATTGAAAGTGATTTTTTTTTAAATGCGCTTGGTAGGTTAAGAATTTAAGTTGCAGGTATAGTAAGAAATAGTCCTCTACTGCGTTTTTATCGCATGCAGAAACTTATGTCCGTCGCCATCATCATTGCTTTAGTAGCTTGCCAAGACAATTCATTGGTAGGTAAATCTACACATATGAAGCCCGAAATAATGGGCGCAGATTCAGTATTACCCATTGCAAAAAGGTATCAAATGCTAAATGATAGTGTATTGGTTTGGCGATCCAATCTTAAGAAGGAGTACTTGGCTGCCACTGATAAAGTTAGGACATTAGCCAAAGCCAAAGCCCTTTTTATAACACTACTAGATAGCCATTATTACAATTATTGGCAAGGGACACAATGGGATTTTTATGGCACTACTCAAACACCTCAGGTGGGTAAAATTGCATGCGGATATTTTGTAACTACTGTTTTAAGAGACATGGGTGTTAAATTAAATAGGGTAGCTTTAGCAGAAACCTATTCAGAAAAGTTGATCAAAACATTGGTTCAACCCAAACATATAAAAAAATATGTGCCATTTAATTTACCCAATTTTGTGGCCGAAAAGCAAAAGGAGTCAGACAATGTGTATGTATTAGGTTTAGATAATCATGTTGGATTGTTGATTGTTAAGAATCATCAAGCGTGGTTTTTACATAGTAGTGTATTGGCACCTGGGGCAGTGGTAAAAGAACTTGCCGCCGAATCTTTGGCTTTGCAAATGAATTATTACACAGTGGCAGGAAACCTCACATCAGATCAACTTTTTCTAGAAAACTGGATTCTGCTTAACCACTAGATAGGTTTCCTGAAGATTTTATGTTTCAACTCAAGTTAATTATCTCACCATCCTCTACATCAATAATATTGGCAGCTGGTTCTTTGGGAAGTCCCGGCATACGCATTATTTCTCCCGCAACAGCTACAATAAACCCTGCTCCGGAGTTAATCACCAAATTGTCTATATGGATGTTAAAGCCCTCTTCTGCGCCCACTAAAGCGGCATTATCTGTGAAACTAAATTGTGTTTTGGCAATACATATAGGTAAGTTTTCTAATTGAAGGTCTTTGATTTTCTTGAGAGCACTTTTTGCATTTTTGCCAAAGCTCACAGATTTACCCTTATACACCTTTAATACCACCTTCCGAATTTTTTCTTCAATGCTATCGTTTAACTCATAGGTATGAATAATGGGTTTTGAAGGTTGTTGTTCGATGATCTCAACCACCTTTTGGGCCAATGCTGCTGCGCCATCTCCACCTTTAGCAAAGCCCTCGTTAATGGCAAAGTGAGCACCCATTTCTTTGCACCAATTCTCTATAAAGCCTATTTCCTCTTCTGTATCGAAGCCAAATTTGTTTAAGGCTACAATGACGGTTTGTCCAAATTGCTGCAAATTTTCTATATGCCTTTGTACATTTTTAATGCCCGCTTTTAGTCCTTCTAAATTAGGTTGCTTAATCAGTTTTTCATCTACCTTCCCATGCAATTTTATACTTTGGGTGGTGGTTACGAGTACAGTTGCTTTTGGCGCTATACCAGCGGTGCGGCATTTTATGTTTAAGAATTTTTCTCCACCTAAATCAGACCCAAACCCCGATTCTGTTACAGCATAGTCTGCATATTGCAAGGCAGCTTTGGTTGCCATAATGCTATTGCAACCATGGGCAATATTGGCAAAGGGGCCACCATGTATAAAAGCTGCTCCGCCTTCTATGGTTTGAACCAAGTTTGGCATAAAGGCATCTTTAAGCAAAGCTACCAACGCTCCTGCCACACCAAGGTCTTTTACATAAAAAGGAGTGCCATCATATTTATAACCCAATAATATTCGCTCTATTCTAGTTCTTAAATCCTCTAATGAGTTAGCAAGGCAAAAGATGGCCATGATTTCACTGGCTGGCGTAATGTCAAAGCCTGTTTCGGTAGGAATGCCATTGCTGCTTCCATTTAATCCACTTAGGATAAATCTTAATGAGCGATCATTTACATCTAACACCCTTCTCCATACAATTTGTTTAAGTCCGTTTGGGTTGTTTTTATTGTAATACTGATAATTGTCTAACAAGGCAGCAAGGGTATTATTTGCCGAGGTAATAGCATGAAAGTCGCCCGTAAAGTGCAGGTTGATATCTTCCATAGGAAGCACTTGAGAATAGCCGCCTCCGGCGGCTCCCCCCTTCATTCCAAATACAGGCCCTAAGCTGGGTTCTCGCAATGCTACGATGGCTTTTTTGCCAATTTTATTTAGTCCTTGAGCCAAGGCTACCGAAGTGGTGGTTTTTCCCGAACCACTCTTGTTTGGCGTGGTGGCCGTTACCAAAATTAAGTTGCCTTGTTTGATGGCCGCCTCGTTTGGTTCAAACCGAATTTTTGCCTTGAATCTGCCATAAGGCTCTAAGGCCTCTGCTGATATTCCAAGGTTGCTGGCAATTTCTTGAATAGGTTTTAATTGAACCTCATGTGCAATTTCAATATCCGATTTCATAATTTTTTGTTTGAACCAAAACAAAGTAACTCATCCCAATTCATATTACCATAAGCTTTTATTTATATTTGATAAAAATCAGTGAGATGGAAACTTTTCTAATTTTCTTGGTGCTGGGCTTAATATTCTACCAGCATATTAGAATGAAAACCTTGTTTGAGGAGCAGCGTAATGATCTATTTAAAATGGAGGGCAGGTTAATTGCAAGGATAAAAGAACAGCAAAAAGTAGTTGTCCCTAAAATAGAAACTAAGGTTTCAGAACAGGTGCCTGAAGTAATGAAACCAGTTGAACAAAAGGAAGAAAAGATTGAGCCGGAAATGGCACCAACTTCCTTAGAAATTTTAACAGAAAGTGCCATTCAAATTCCTGAGGTAAAAGTAACTCCAGTCATCACAGCAAAGCAAGAGAAAGAAGAGCCAATAAAAGTTGTTGAACAAGCGCCTGCAGAGCCTTTTGTTCCAGAGTTAGGTTGGTGGGATAAATTTAAATTGGATAATCCAGATTGGGAACGGTTTGTGGGTGAAAACCTCATCAGTAAAATTGGAATCACCTTATTGGTATTGGGTATTGCTTATTTTGTAAAATATGCCATCGACCAAAATTGGATCAATGAAACCGCTCGAGCTGGTATTGGCATTTTAGCAGGGGCAGTGGTATTAGGTTTTGCACACAATTTAAGAGCAAAATTTAAAGCTTTTAGTAGTGTTTTAGTGGCAGGTGGAATTTCTATTTTCTATTTTACTTTGAGCATTGCATTTCAGGAATATCATTTGTTTTCGCAAACAGTTGCTTTTATTTTCCTTTGTATTGTAACTGCGTTTAGTGTAGTAATTTCGCTAAGTTATAACCGACAAGAGCTTGCCATATTATCGCTCATAGGTGGTTTTGCAAGTCCACTTATAGTAAGCACTGGAGAAGGAAATTATGTAGTATTATTTAGCTATTTGTTAGTATTAGATGCCAGTCTTTTGCTGATTGCTTACCATAGAAATTGGAGCCTACTCAATGCCATTGTATTTGGATTAACAACTATCATGTATGGTACATGGCTGCAACAAAAATTAATTCCACAGGCAGGTACAGAGGGTGCACCCTATTTAGGAGCACTGTTATTTGTAAGCGCCTTTTATGTGGTATTTACCTTTAGTAATTTAATCAATCAGATTAAAGAGAAGCAAGCATTTAAAACCCTAGAGTTAAGCTTAATTGTAAGTAACTCATTTTTATACTTTGCTGCAGGCTTTACTATTTTAAACACCTTTGCCCCACAATTTAAAGGCGCCTTTTCGATTCTTCTAGCAAGCTTTAATCTAGCGGTAACTTATTATGTACTAAAAACGCAAAAGGTAGACAAAAACCTGTTTTACCTACTGCTTGGTTTAACACTTACTTTTATTACACTAGCGATTCCCATTCAGTTTAGTGCCCATTATATTACTTTATTTTGGGCGATTGAGGCCTGTTTATTATTATGGCTAAGCCAAAAGTCTGGCATAACCTTATACAGGTTTGTTTCAATGATTGTATTGGTCTTAAGTGTTTTTAGTTTAGCGATAGATTGGAGTCAGATTTATAGCAAGCAAGAAGATCTTTGGATAATAGCCAACCCTGCATTTTTGGCTTCTTTGGTAGTAGGATCAAGCATGTCCTTGTATGCTTATTTGTTATCTAAAGACCTGGATGAAAGCTATGAATTTCTTGGAGTTTCATGGGTTCAAGGCCCAATTAAGAAAGGGGTGTTGATCTTGATGGTGCCTTTATTTTATCTCGCCGGTTTCTTAGAATGGCATTATCATATCAATCTTTTTTTTAGCTTAAAAGAGCATGTAAGTGCCTACGATTTTTTTTATCATCTATTATTTACTACGGGTCTTTTAATTTGGTTAAAAACAAAACAATTTACAGAGATACCTTGGATAAAATTTGTATTGGCTATTCTAAATGTGATTTTATTTATTCGGTGCTTCTCATTGTCATTTAAAGAAGAATTGTATTGGATATTGGAAAGCAGCGGGGATCAAGTGAGTTACTTGTATTGGGTGCATTGGTTATGTTATATCCCCATTGTATATCAGTTGAGACTTTCTTATACATATGCTAAATTAAACTGGCCAAAACCAACTGCTTGGATTTTTATAGCCACTCTCACCTTTATATTAAGCAAAGAAATTCAATGGCAGGTTCTGTTTGTGAATTTGACAAGTTTGCATGAAAATATCTACTGGTTTGAGCAAATGGACTATTTACTAGAAGCAACCACCAAGATAGGATATCCAATTTTGTGGGGTGTAATCGCATTTATATGTTTAAGCTTTGGTATTAAAAGAGGGTATAGGCAGTTGCGTGTTGCCTCTTTGGCAATGATAGGTTTAACCATTTTAAAGTTGTTTGTTTACGATATTACCAATGTGTCGGAAGCAGGTAAAATAACAGCCTTTATTTTGCTTGGATTGGTATTATTAATTATATCATTTACCTATCAAAAAATTAAGGCCATGATTCTTGATGGCGATGAAAATATAAATAATCATGAGACACCTGTTTCTTAGTTGGTTTTTTTTATTTGGGTTGACCCAATCTTTTGCGCAAGGCTTTAAGTATGCTTACAAGATAGATACCGTTGTGAAAACAGATTGGTACAAGCTTAACTTAAACGAACACCTGCGTGCACGTTCTAAAATAGATTTAGCCGATCTGCGTTTGGTTTCTGATAAAGATACCATTCCGTATTATATTAAGGAGATAGCAAGTTCTGCACAAGTGCAAGAGATTAAATGGTTGCCTTCAATATATGAATCATCCCATTCCTTTTTGGTTCAAACCCAAAGTACCACACTTAGCCATTTGCAACTAAAGGTACTTAATCATAAGCAGGCTAGAAGATTTAGTATTGTTGGGAGTAATAACAAGAAAGATTGGTATCCTGTTTCAGACTTAGAATATCTGCAAGGCAATGCCCACCCGCAAGAGTTGTTTTATTGGCAAGATATTTCGTTGCCTTTGGTAAACTATGCATATTTAAAGTTTAAGTTTTTAGATACTGCATTTGAAGTGCCTAAAATCATAAACGTGATAGCGCCACAATCGAAAGAAGTTTCTAACGGCTACCAGCCAATTACCCAATTATCCTACGCTATCCAAACATTACCCGAACAGCAAATTACTCGTATAAAGCTGTTTTCAAATCATTCACAATGGATGCATCAAATAAGTGTGAAGGTGAATCATCCCACTTTTTTCTATCGTAGGGTTTTGGCGTATAAACTTATTCATACCAGAGGTAAGAGAGGAAGTGTTAATACTCGTAGAGAAAGTTTGGGTGAATTTATATTAAAGTCGGATCAACCCAATGATATTAAGTTTGAACATTACCTTACCGATACACTTTTTTTGGATATTATAAATGAAGATAATCCTCCCTTAGAAATTGCTAGCTTGCTCTGTTTTCAAAGAGCAATCAATCTATTTGCCTATTTAAACAAGGGCCGCGCGTATCACATAGTTTGTGGTAACTCCAATGCCCTTGCACCAAACTATGATATTAGCATATTTGAAAGCAAAGTGAATGATCAAAAAGTTACATTACTCAATTACCGATTAGATTCAACGTATTTAAAGCATACAAGTAATAGCACGTCTTTATCTTTTTATGAAAGAAAAGAGTTTTTATGGGCAACCCTAGTGATTGCTGTGATGGTGTTGCTTTTTTTTACAAGCAAACTGCTCAAAGAAAAAGACTAATGCTGAATGCCTAAAATAGTTTGTTCGATAAGATTACAAGCTTCCTCCATTTGAACTTGGGTAATGGTAAGTGGTGGAGCAAATCTAATGATATCGCCATGGGTTTGTTTGGCTAGTAATCCATTCTCTTTTAACATCAAGCATACATCCCAAGCCGTTTGGTTATTGCCAAAAGGTTTAATCACAATGGCATTTAACAAACCTCTGCCTCTCACTTCACTCAATAGAGATGTTTTAGCTGCCAGCTGTTGCATGCGTTCCCTAAACTGGATGCCTCTTGCCTCGGCATTTTCTGCTAGATTTTCATCTTTTAATACTTCTAAAGAAGCCTTCGCCACTGCACAAGCCAATGGGTTACCTCCATAAGTAGAACCATGCTCACCTGGTTTAATGGTTAACATAATTTCATCGTCGGCCAAAACAGCAGAAACAGGCATTACTCCTCCAGATAAGGCCTTGCCTAGTATAAGAATGTCTGGCCTAACTCCCTCATGGTCGCAAGCAAGCATTTTTCCTGTGCGACATAAGCCTGTTTGTACCTCATCGGCAATCATCAATACATTGTATTTTGTACAAAGTTCCCTCACTTTGGTTAGATAGCCATCTTGGGGTACCACTACACCGGCTTCCCCTTGAATGGGTTCAAACATAAAAGCCGCAATGTTTTTATCGGTAGCAAACACTTGTTCTAATGCTTCAAGGTTGTTGTATGGAATTAAACTAAACCCTGGCATAAATGGGCCAAAACCTGAGTAGCTGCTTGGATCGTTACTAGAACTAATGGCGGCCATGGTTCTTCCCCAAAAATTTCCTTCAACAAAAATAATTCTTGCCTCATTTTCTGGAATGCCTTTTACTTTATACCCCCATCTTCTAGCCAATTTTATGGCTGTTTCTCCGCCTTCCACTCCTGTATTCATTGGCAAAACTTTGTCGTAGCCAAAATAACTGGTAATGTATTGTTCGTATTCTCCTAGTAAATTGTTATGAAATGCCCTACTCGTTAAGGTGATTTTGGAAGCTTGTTCAATCAGTGCATTTACAATTTTAGGGTGGCAGTGTCCTTGGTTTACAGCGCTATAGGCAGAAAGGAAATCAAAGTACTGTTTTCCTTCTACGTCCCAAACAAAAACGCCTTCTCCACGCTCTAATACCACAGGAATGGGGTGGTAGTTATGCGCTCCAAATTTGTCTTCTAGTGTTATAAAATAACTGCTGTTTTTAGTTCCTACTGCCATCATGCAGCAAAAATAAGCTTTTACATTGGCCCGCCAAAATTAGTAGACCTACCAGTAAAAAGGAATATAAAAAAAGCCGACTCGTACCTACAAGTCGGCTTTTATATTTTTCGAAGAAATCTCTTAGTTCTTAATGATGCGCTTTATTTGTTTGCTATCACCTTGAATGATTTCAATCAAGTAGATGCCTGCTTCTAATTGATGAGCATCTACAACTAATTGACCATGGCCTGAAGTTTTTAATTTTTCTTTGCCTTGCAAATCATAAATAACTATTTCTATAGCGGTTTGGTTATCATTTGAACCAACTCTTACTATACCATTAAAAGGATTTGGAGACACCTCAATGTTTTCAGTCCATCTTTCGATTTTAATCATTTGGCTGGTTTCTGTGGCACCATCAAAATCTATTTGCCTTAATTGGTAAAAGGCAATTGGTAAAGATTGTAAATCTTGGAAGGTATACTCATTTAACTTTTGACTGTTACCTTTCCCATTTACAAAACCAATTTGTTCGAATTTTAACCCATCTTCTGAGCGTTCAACGGCAAAACCTTTATTATTTGTTTCACTCGCAGTAGCCCAGCGCAATACAACAGCCTTATCATGGTAAATACCATTAAAATAAGACATAGTAACTGGTAAAGGATTTGAAGTAGCATTCCCACCCATATACATTCTAAAAGTAACAGGTATCACTTGAAAGCCAGTTCTGGTAGCAGTGCTGCCACTTCCTGTGGCATGAGTTCCTCCTGGGGCGCCAAAGGTTAGGCCATTGTCTGTTGATCCAATGATTCTATTTTCTGAGGCGTTGGTAATTCCAGATATTCCATTGGCATCAATGGTAAGGGTGATGTTTAAGGCAGTAAGTCCATTGTTTACAGACCCTGTCCAATACATATTTGATCTTCTGTTTACAGTATAAGAACCATCTGAAAAGCCAGAAATGCTTGTTCCGCCAATTCCACTGTCTACATGCATGATGGAGATATTTCCGCCAGCGATAGGAGCGCTTACAAAATTTACCGTAACTGGGCGGTAGAAGCTGCTAGACCCGGTTGGGAATAGCACCGGGCCAGTGGTTGTGCCACTGATAAAACGATTAAGTTTTCCGATGATGTTTCCGTTTGTTCTCAATAAAGAGGCGTTGGCATTTACACCTAAAATTAAACTATCTGTGGTTGGGATAGTAATATTGCCCGCAATCATTTGCAAGGTGTCCGAAATGTTGCGTGTGCCTGAAATGGTAACACCATTTGGATTGTTAATTACTACCTTTTTCACATTTGCAGCTGCACTAAATTCGGCTCCAGTTGTTTGAGCTACTGTCCCTGCATATTCTAAAGTGCTTCCTGTATTGTATTGATAGTTATTGATTACTCCGGTATATACGATACCGCTAGCGTTTGTAATTTTGCCTCCGTTACCTAATATAAGGTTTACAACATCAATACCTCTAGCGGCAGTTGCAGTTAACTCTAATGTGCCATTCACAACTAATGAATCGAATTGTACACCTGCAGTTGCAGTTCTTCTCAATGAGCCAGAAACAGATAGTTTTGCACCAGCATTGATAATAATATCTCCAGTGGTGGTAGCGGCATTGTCTGGTCTGATATCGTTTCCATTTAGGCTTTGCAAAGTGCCAGACAGTAGGGTTATTCTATTGGCTTTAAACCCGGTATTAAAAGTGGCAGTTTGACCTGGGTTTAAGGCAACTTCTAAATTCCAACCTGCTGGGTTATTTCCCCATTGGCCTGTGTTAGTTGCCGCTCTAGAATCTCCAACTAGTCTAATGGCACTGCCAGCAGTAGTAGTATTAATCCACGTAGTAAGGTTTGGTAAACCGGTTGAATAAGTTACTGGATACACATTAATAGCAGAGCTAAAACATCCCAAGGTGCCGAAAACGTTTAAAAGGTATCCTGCCAAGTTAATTCTTGCATTGGAGGCGTTGTGCAAGTTTAAGGCATAGCATGACTCATTTTGTGTAAGGCTAATTGTATGGCCTGTTTGAATATAAACTGTATCATTTTGACCTGGAATCTGACCTGTAGTAGCAGCAGCCCAGGTGGTTCCGTTAAAACGTTCCCAACTGGCTATGGCATTCCAATTACCAGTTGCCACCGTCGAACGATAGGCAAACTGTGCAAAGGTAACATTGCTGATTAAAGCAAAAAGTAGAACCAATAAGTTGATTTTATTCTTCATATTCATTTAATTAAAATTTAAAGTTTAAGCCCACCATAATGTGTCTTTGCTCTAAAAATCTTGCAGGATTGGTTGGAGGAGGACCGCTAACTCCCAATCGAGGGTCTACATACCTTGGGTCAACCCAAGAATCTGGAACATTGTCTCCTAACCTATAAGCCCTTCCGGTAACAGGGTTAATAATGGCAGCGTTTTGGTTGTTTAATAGATTAGTTATTTGAATGTTAAAACCAAGGGTTGAAGTTTTTACTTTCCAAAATTTGCTAAAGGTAAAATCGGTCCAAAACCAAGGTGTTCCAATTTTGCTCCAACGTGCATCTGGATCAGGATTTTCAACATAAATAGGTCTGCCTGTGCTAGGGTCATTTCTATCAAAAATAAATGGCGTATAGCGAACGCCTGTTCTAAATACAGTCTCAAGGTAGAAACTCATGTTGTTTAACCAAGGAACATTAAATAAACCATTTTTCTTTTCTATTTTAAAAACATGATTGGTTTTAAAGTCAAATGGTACATCCCAAGGAAGGTAATATTCTTTAGTGTCTTCAACCGCTCCGGTAGCCAAAATATCTTTTAATGCTTCATTGGCAGATGCACTTTGCCCGGTACTTACCATATAGGTAAAGGCTGCTTGGCCTTGATACCAGTTTTTATAACGTTTTATGTAGTTTACTTCTATACCGCGTGTTCTGGCATAGTCGCTATTTATTCTGATGGTTCTGGATACTTCTCTACCTGTAATGTCTTTAATGATTACCGAAGTGGTAGTCACAAAATCATACTTGTCTTTAAAGAAAGCAGAAATGGTTAAGGCATCGTTTGAACCTAAGGCACTTTTTAAACCAATTTCATAACTAATGTCCACCTCAGGATTCAGATTTGGATTTCCAACCCTCGAAAGCGTTGAGCGATCTTGATAATTTGGGTTCAACCCGGGATAAATAAAACTAGGATGTGGTAGAATAGTGGTATGCCCATAATTAAAGTACAACATCTTGTTTTCGGCAATAGGGAACGTGGCGTTTATTTTGGGTAAGAACCTAAACTTGTATCTTAGATTTCCAATTTTAACCGAACTGTTTTTGTAGTCTTCTCTTACAGCATCAAGGATAGGGGCCCTTGGATCTTCAACTGCATCATCTACATATTTGCCTGGTGCCCAATATTCAAATCGGCCTCCAATGCTGGCAATTAATCCTTTATACTTAATTTGATCGGTAATAAAAAAACCACCGCGTCTTGGACTCACTTGCCAAACATCACTTTGTTGACCCAATCTAAAAGTTTGAGAATAAGTGCCGTCTGCCAGCTGGATAGGTGCCCCAATCCATGGACGCACAATGTCTACCCAAAGCATTTCTTGAAACTTCATTTCAAACCCAAAGGTGAGTTTGTTGAGCGAATTCTTGCTAAAGTAATTGCCCGTTGCCTTGGCCACATATTCTTCTAAATAATGATGGTGCCATAAAGTGGCAATACCGTTGTTATTAAAAAAACCAGAGGCTGGATTGATAAACACCACACTGTCATTGGCAGTTTTTGGAAATACTTCTATCGGAAATTGATTGATGGAACTTGGGTCAAAAACCTGATCCACATTGGTAGGTCGCCAAGGTCTACCATTCGCATCTGCTCTTAATTGTACTAAAAACCTAGATACTGTGGCATTGTAACTTAAACGCTTATTTACCGAATGCTTAAAGTTGAGCATTTGCATAAATGCCTCATGTGTAAAGGTATTGGCATTATCCATTTGCTCGCTAAAATTGTATTGATAGCCTGGCTGAAATGGAACATCATTGCCAAATATCCGAAGCATGTTCACATCTTGATTAATGGATAAGCTTCTAAGCACTGTACCTGTTAAGGTTTTACCCTTTTTAAAGTCGTAACTAAATTTAAAGAATCCACTCCATCTGTTGTCTTGAAAGGGCGTCCAGCGAGTTGCATCCATTCCTTTTTCGTTTATAAGGGAAGACTGAATTTGATTGGCTGGATTTCTATAAAATTCATCGGTGAAAGAAGCCCTTAAGGCAGTGTTAAATTTGAGTCGGTTATCAAAAACTTTCTTTAAAATGGGAGTCCCCAAATTAATCTCAAGTACTTGGCTGTTCCAAGTACTAACCCAATCATTGTTAAAACCAAAATTGTCTCTTTTATAAGAGCCGCTCACATCGAGTTTGTTTCCAGCGGTTTTGGTACGAGCACTTACCACACCAGCTGTTGCATCTCCAATTTCTGCACCTACACCTCCTGTGGTAATTTCTATTTCTCCAATGGCGTTAGCGCCAATATCTAGTCCAAAGCCTGTTCCAGCCATTGGGTCGGTAACCGAAACGCCGTCAATATAGGTTCCTGTTTCGTATGTCCTACTGCCTCTAATACTTACGCCAGCTGGAGACTGAATAACACCTGGTTGGGTATTAATGATTTTTTGAAGCTGTCTGGCGGGTGCTAATTCAATGTTTTCTTGGGAAATGGTATTTAAACTTTGCCCTTTTTCGATGTCTATTAGCGGCTTTTTACCTACAATCACCACTTCATCAATATTTGCCGTAGATTCTACCAATTGAAAGGTGCCTAAATCTCTTACCTCACCAGCCTTTAAACGTATGCCGGTTTGAATTACTTTTTTGTAGCCGATATAGGAAATCTCAATGGAATATTCCCCTGGTTTTATATTTTTTATTTGGAATTTCCCCTTGGCATCCGTTGCGGTACCAAAGGAGGTTCCTTTAATAAGTACGGTAACCCCTGGTAACTCACTTTGTTCCAGTTTGTCAATAACCTTGCCTGTAAGGGTAGCGGTGGTTTGCCCCCAAACAAAAACAGGAAGACAAAATATGACTAAAACATGTAAAATTCTGTTCATCAATTGCTTTATGATTGCTCGCCAAATAGCCCTGCAAAATAAAACAATTGAACTTCATTAAAAACATTAAATAAAAGTTATCCTCTATCCAATTTAAACTTGAGCTATTAAGAGGTTTGATCCCAATCCCAAATTTTCATAAAAATTTAATTCAATTGAGGTGAAAACGACTTTTATGTCGGCTTGGGTTCAACAAATTATCGGAAATCGTAATTTTTCAAAATACCTTTGTTTAAAC
>CAYUDC010000054.1:13739-17119 GCA_964443415.1 uncultured Chitinophaga sp.
AAAGTAAAACTGGCAACCACCACCAATGATCTTAGTAATATTTCAAGAGTAGCCATTAGACAAGGAACTGCAGCCAATGCGCCTGCACTTTTACTAGGTGGAATTAGAGTAGCCAGTACATGGGATGATTTAAACTCAGTTACTTTTTCGGGTCAACCTAAAACTCCAAGTAATTTAAGATTTACGGGTAAGCACCAAAATACCTCTCAGATTACATGGACAAAACCTGTAGGTTATGTAGATTCTCTATTTAATGTGATTGTATTCTTAAGAAAGGATACCATGGCTTCTAGTTTTGACATTCCTACCCAAGGCGCACTAACCTATACCGCGAATAATGATTTTATAGGAGCCGCTTCTACCTTTCAATTAGATACTTTGGCCAAATGCGTATATAATGGGGATGGAAATAGCGTGTCTATTTTAAACCTAGATTTAAATACAAGGTATTATGCAGTAGCTTATGTGGTTAGAACAGACACCGCTTGGTATAGCAATGCAATTTTTTCTAATGGCAGGACATCAATAGGTAACGCATTAAACCTTCAAGTATTACCTACTTCATTAAGCAGTGTAACAACATCTTGGAACAACGCTCCAAATTATATAAGTGCCACGCATACCACTTTGGTATTTATGAAGGAGGGTAGTCCTATCAATTGGGTTGACCCAAATAGACCAGCATCTAGGTACGTAGCTTCTAGCAGTTTTGGAAACGGAACAAAGTTTCAAGAAGATTCATTAGCCTTTTGCGTGTATAACGGCAATCTTACAACGGCTACAACAAATGCCTTAAAACAAGGTGTGACATATTATGTAGCTGTTTTCTTTGTGCGTAATGCCGATTCGGTATATACTCTTCCTGCCGTTGCTTCAGGCACTGTTGCAGAGAATGCACCCTACAGAGAAATTGGCCCTTTGGTTAAAACTAATAGTAGCACCGGTGTAATAGATAGCACTGGAAAACGTGCTTTGGTGCGCGGGGTAGTAAACAGCATAAATTTTAGAACCTTTGGATTGCAGTTTGTATTAAGAGATCAAACCGGAGGCATTACCGTATTTTCAAATAATAGAAACTACAGTTATACAGTTACAGAAGGGGATAGTATAGAGGTAGCAGGAACTGTTTCGCAACAAAATGGGTTAGCCATCATAGGAATTTTAGATACGGTTATATTGATAGGCAAAAATGCTAAAACCACAGGTTTTACTTTGGTTCAAACCTTAAATGAACAAACAGAGAATTTACCAGTGAAGCTGTCTAAGCTAAGCATTATCAGTAATCTACCCACCGCAAACTGGCCTACCAATGGAATTGTGTTAACCAAGAATGAAGAAACAGGCGATACCATCCGAATTAGAATTTATACCGGCACAGGCTTTGTTCAAATTCCTGCACCATCAGGTTTCTTTTCTATACAAGGTTTAGGGTTGCAAACCAGTACTTCAAATCAAGCGCCGTTTCCTTTTAATGGTTATACAATATCTCCAAGGAATCCTTCAGATATAACCATTATAAATGATTCAATTAGCGAATTTGCCATTCTAACGCCACAGAATAATGCCGAAATCTTGCTAGATGGTGATTCTTCAGGTAGCATATTATTGCAACATCAGATGGCAGATATTGTGGTGGGAAAAGGAATCATTACCTATGAAATTTTATTGGATGAAACCAATGGAGATTTTCAGACACCTTTGTTTAGTAAGGTTTCAGATAATGGCGGATTAGATACCAATACTATCCTCACTTATAAAGAGATTTTAGATAATTTACCTGGACTCAATACCTTAGGAGATAGCGTGACTGTTAGACTTGCCGTTAAGGCAAATTTAAACGATGCAAACAGGATGTCTTCAAATGCCATCAATATCACTTTTAAATTGGGCGTTTTAACCAATCAAAATGAAATCCTTAGGAAAGATATTAAATGTGTATTGTATCCAAACCCAGTAAAGGATTTGTTAAAGGTAGAGACCTCTAACGATCTATTGTCTATAGAGATATTTGACTTGTTTGGCAGAACATTAAAGACCATCAATCATTCAATGGAAATAGAAACTGCCGAGTTGCCTGTAGGAACTTATCTCGTAAAGATTTCTAGTAATAATGGCTCCTATAGACAATTAATCACAAAAGAATAAAGCTATGATGTAGTACAAAAAAAGAGGCTGTTACCATGGTAACAGCCTCTTTTTTTTTAAATATTTTCAGGATCATATTCCTGCATCATGGCAAGAATTCTATCATAGATATCTTCTGCATTGGGTTTGCTAAAATAGTCGCCATCTGTACCATAAGCTGGGCGATGTGCTTGCGCTGAAATGGTTAATGGCTTAGCGTCTAGCCACTGGTAAGCATCTTGCACCTCTAGAATTTGTTGAAGGATATAAGCACTTGCTCCTCCCGGAACGTCTTCATCTATCACCACTAATTTGTTGGTTTTTTTAACAGATTCAACAATTTGGTGGTTAATATCAAATGGCAATAAGGTTTGTGGATCTATTAAATCCGCCGTAATGCCAATTTCTTTGAGCATTTGTAGCGCATCTTGAACAATCCTCAAGGTAGAGCCATAAGATACAATGGTTAAATCATTACCAGTTTCTAGTAGTTCTGGTACACCAAGCGGAATAGTATATTCTCCAATATTATCGGGAAGTCTTTCTTTTAAACGATAGCCATTTAAACATTCAATCATTAAAGCAGGTTCATCGCTTTTCATTAAGGTTTCGTATAATCCAGCGGCTTGAACCATATTTCTTGGAGTAAGCACATGCATGCCTCTCAACGAATGTAATATCATACCAATGGGCGAACCAGAATGCCAAATACCTTCTAATCGATGGCCACGTGTTCTAACAATTAGAGGTGCTTTTTGCCCTCCTTTGGTTCTATATTGTAAAGTGGCAAGGTCGTCACTTAGTGGTTGAAGACCATATAATAAGTAATCTAAATATTGAATTTCGGCAATTGGTCTTAAGCCACGCATGGCAGCGCCAATGCCTTGTCCGATGATGGTTAATTCCCTAATACCAGTATCAAACACACGCGATTCGCCATGCTTTTCCTGCAATCCTGCGAAGCCTTGGTTTACATCCCCAATTTTACCTACATCTTCGCCAAAAGCAAACACTCTTGGGTCTCTACTTAAAAGTTGATCAAAATAAGCTACCAGCACTTCACGGCCATCTACAACCTTACTTTCTTCAGAGAATTTAGGTGCTATATGGCTTACTGCGCTGGCTTTAAGAGTTGATTCACTGAATAAATATGAATTGTATCTTTCCTTGTTTTTTTCTTTGAATTGAACTTGCCAGTTTAACAATTGGTTTCTTTCCGATGAGGTTTCTCCTAAGGTTAATCTTAACGCCTTATG
>CAYUDC010000055.1:0-14456 GCA_964443415.1 uncultured Chitinophaga sp.
TAAATTTTTTGTGGACTTTAAAGTAATAAATGCTTTAAACTATGAAAAATTTACTCATTCTTTCGATTGGCTTTCTTTTCATTTTTTCTTGTAAAAAAGATAGTCCCTTGGTTCCTATAGTGGAGCAATCTGCACCTTTTAATCCTGTTGCAAATTGCAATGTGAGTGTGGCCGATTATGATGGTTTTAAATTTAGATACACCTACGATTCATTGGGTAGAATTACCAAAATAAGAATGGGTAATGCCACTTATTTATATGAATATAATCCCAAATCTGTTGTGGTTACATGTGCCAACCCCCTGTCTGAAAGCGTCTATTTTCTAAATGATGCTGGTGATGCAGATAGCTGTGTAACCCAACAAGGTGCTACCAATATGTTCTACTATAAATATATCTATAACCAACAAAGAGAATTGATAAAAGAATTGGTGACCATAGTATATGATGGAGGCATAGCCTATACTGTAACCGATTATGAGTGGAAAAATGGCGACAATGTAAAGCGCAGTAGCACTACCAATGGCATTACCGACGTATCGTATTTTACTTTCGACCTTTCAAAGCCAAACCAATTTAAATCTTTAGAGGAGAAAAGCTCCTTCTCTAAAGGGGATGCCCATCTTATCATCAAATCAGAATTTGCAGATGGTTTTAGCGAAACCATTACATACGCTTATGATTCCTTAGGAAAAGTTATAGAGGCCAAAGGCATCGCCTCGGATGGCCTTGAAAGTTCGAGTAAGTATACTTGGGTGTGTAAATAGCTTTTAGAATAATATGTAATTCAATCCTACCTGAAAGTTTCTTCCCATCCTAGGCACATAGCCAATATCTAAATGGTCGAAATAGTTTTTATTGAATACATTTTCGCAAGCCAAACTCCATTGTATTTTGTGTCGTTTGATGTTCACAAAATGGGCCATGCGTATATGCAATAGGGTATAAGCAGGGGTGTACAATCGTTCGCTAAAATCGCGATTGGTACGCCCTTGCTTGGCATTATAGTCTATATCCCATTGAAACTGCCAAGCCCCTATCTTATAACGCAAAGATTGAAAATACCTTAATGGAGATACCAAGGGCAAGGGCTTGCCATCATGGGTTTGTGTATACAGGTAACGCAATTGATGATTTAGCTGGAACCGATGGGCAAAGCGCCATTGCAAACCATATTCTAAGCCCGTACTAAATGCATCTGGAATGTTTTGATACGTTTTCACCCCAAGGGCGCCAATGGTCATGGCAGAATAGTTCTTAAGTACATAAGGATAGATATAATCTCTAATCTGATGATAAAACATTTGCAAGTATCCTTCTACTTTTTGTGTTTGATACTGCAGTTTTATTTCAGTTTGTATGTTCTTTTCTATCGCCAAATCTGGCTTGCCTAAATAATCAAATCTGTCTTGGCGATTAAAAAGGTAAAAGCCATAGCGCTCATTAGAAGATGGTAATCTTTCTGAATATCCCACCGTACCCATCCAAGAGAGTTGTTTGTTTAACTTCCTGGTAACAGTACTCGCCACATTCTTTAACATATTTACTTGTGGGTGCACAATATCATATCCCATGCCTAAGGCTTGGTCTGACCCAATGCCTCTTACCGCAAACTGTTTAAAGTGATCTAACCTGCTTCTTAGTTCTAAGTTGGTGTGAGCATTTAAAGCCCTTTGATAGCTTACAAATAGTCCCAAGTTCTTTAAGTAACTCGAGGGCAGCGTTTGCATATACATGGCTGGGTCGTTATTGTTTGGATACATGGTCATGTCTGCACGCAGAAAATTCTCATGTCCATCTAGCCTAACCTTCCAATGGTTCCTAAGTTTTTTATACTCCTGTTCATGGTAAAATCCAGTAGTCTTGCTCCAGCCGGGCATGTCCATATGCATAGGCACAAAGGCACGCCGGGTATCGTCCATGCTGTGGTAAATGGTATTGTGATAGAGTTTGGTTTCGCTTTTCCACTGTTTCCAAGCATATTGATGGGTAATGGAACCAATATGGGCGCTGGCAATGCCTACATCCATGGGCAATGCGGGGTATCCAATATATCTTCCTTCGTCGTATAAGTATTGTCCTTCTAGGGAGTGTTTTGGGTTGATGACATAGGTAACAGATCCTGCCATATTGTATTTTTCGAAGGCGCTGTGTTTTACCAAGCTGTCGTTGCCACTGGTATAGTCGTTGGCATTGCGGTAAATGCCACTGAGGCGGATGCCCCATTTTTTAAAGTGTTGCTCAATGGCAAAGGAGCTGGCAATGGCTTGGTGATTGCTTTGATACAACTGTGCGAGGTAAACAAAGGTTTCTTTTTTGCCTAGCACCTTTGGAGTTTTAAGTTTGAGGTTGATATTACCACCTATGCTTGATCCAAAGGCCATGCCTTCGCTGCCATGTTGCACAGATAGTTGTTGCATATTAATAGGTTCAACATAAATTGAAACGGGGTCCATACGGTCGGTGCAAGCGCCATACATGCGCATGCCATCGATGGTTAGGGTAATTTGGTTGGCGCTAAATTGCCTGATGCTGGGTTCTAAACCATAGTTGCCTCGTCTGATGAGGTTTACGCCTTGCATGCGACTTAACACATCTTCGGTAGAGCTCAATCGGCTCGAGCGGTAGAAGTCGAACTGTTGTTCAGATTTAGTATCAAACACCACCACTTCGCTCAACTTCACCGCTTTGTTTAGGGTGTCGGTTTGACCCCACACCGATACAGCCAGTAGTAGCCATACCGGTAGGGTCAATACTTTATTTACATTCATGTTATAGGGTAATGTCGAAGATGATTTGGTCGCTTAACAATTTCCCCCCTTTAGATACTTTTAGCTGAATACGCCATAAGCCTGTCATGGTAAAGTTTACCTTTCCTTTATAATGTCCGTTGCCTACGTGGGTAGGGTTTACATTATTAGGTGAACCATGTCCCATACTAGGCATGGTTGGTTCTATTTCTATGGTATAGTCTTCTGTGGCTGGGAAGCTCATCATAGAAGCTTTATGGTGCACAGTAAATTCAATATCGTTAATACCTACTTTTCCTTTGGTGGGTTCAACAAAACTAATAAATACTTTGGCGCTGTCATCGGCTGGGAATACAGAGGTAAACATGCGGCTTGGACTTGCTTCTTTCACGGTGATATCTAGTTCGCCTTCACCTTCTAAATCATTTTTGTGGTTATGAAAATGCAGGTGAAGTTTCCAAGAGCCCATGCTGCCGCTAGGCATAATAAATACGAGGTTAGATTTAAATAGTTTATCGGCAGGTTCATGTTCTTCGAAGTTTTCTATTGGGCAGGCATGTTTCATGGTCATCATGTCCATGATGGCTTCTGTAGAAAAATGTCCGTCTACTAGGCGCGAGCCATCCACAGAATCGTATAGGGCTACAAACAATTTATTATAACCCACGATAGGTTGTTGATAGGCATACACGTAAGCCTTGGCTTTGGCGCCTATGATATAGGTTTCGCCCAATTTTACCATGCCCTCTGGAGTAGTAGGGGTATTGGTATTGTTTTGGTTGTTAGTGTTGTTGTTGCTTTCTTCTTTTTTACAAGCAGGGGCTATCAGCAGCGCAATGACCGCAATAAATAAAACTAGTTTTTTCATAAAATGGGGATTATAGAAATATCATCCAAGTATATTTCTATATAGGTTTTTAATAAATACTCAATCAGGTTTTTGCCTTAGGCAAATAGGAAATATGGCTTAGAAAATGAAGCCAATGCAGGTGGTTTGATGAGTTTTTGTTGGTGCATAGTTGGTAACTTTGCCTCCATAGCAATAGCAAAGCTGTAAGTAGATTGCTGAAGCGCAATACTAGTTTTTTGTTGTGGGAGATATACCCAATCTTCTGCGCCTTGCAGTTTTTTATTGCCTTTAGTTTCGGTATTAGAAGGAGCAGGCTCTTCTACTTTTTTTAATTGTTTATCCAGGTAGCAGCAACCTTTACAAAGGTCGGCTTTCTGGGTGTTTTTGTTTTCGCAAAGCGTAGCAGCTATCCAATCTTGATTGGCCTTAAACCAAAGCCAGATGCCTGTTTTGCCAAAGATAGGCAATAGCATCATCACAAGGAGTAGTATGCTGATAAGCTTTTTCAATGAGACAAAGTTAGACGAATTTTTATTTATAATTTCCTAATTATTGTCAGTGTTTTTAGTGTTGCTAAGCCATAGCATGAGGCTGGCAATCCAAAGAATGATTGCAGCCAATAGTAAGCTTTCGTTGGCAAAAGGAATAATGGTGTAGCTAAATGAGGCTATACCTTGAATGGCAAGTATTAATTCGTTGCCCAGAATGCCAATACATAAAATAGCTATTGATAATTGTGTGAATTTATGGTTCAGAATCCATTGGTTTAAGTAAACATAACTTACAATAAATAAAGATAACACACCAAGTAATATTAAGTGCAAATAGGCTATTACAATGGGTCTAAATCCAAATGCTAATTTACTAACAGCAGGTATCACTGAGCCAAGTTGAAGTAAGCATTTTAAACTCATTGCCATCACTACCAAAGCAAACAAGTAATAGCTTACAGGATTTTTTTGTTTTAATGTATGGGAATGTTTTGTAAGAGTAAAGTTTAATATTTTTATCCAAGCATAGATTTGAACCAAAGCTGAAAGGACAATGGGAATGTAAATATAAATGGGAAGTTTTAACCATAAGATAGATAAGCCATATGCTGGAATGCAGCTGATGGCCATCAAATTTATCCAATTTTGGGGTATTGGGGTTTGGTTCAAATCGATAACTACAAAACGTTGCCATAAACCTAGGCATGCAAATAAAAACCAACCATTATATGAAAAATGTAAGTACCAATAAGTTGCTACTAAATAACTTTGTTGAGATATAGTTTTAGAAGACAAGAAAAAAATAAGCGCTACATTTCCCATAATGGCCAGCAATTGAAAGGCAAGGCTAATTTTTATGGTTTGATGTCCTGCTTGTATGGATGATTTGATTAATATTTGATGAGCATAAAAAATCATTAAAAGATTTAGGATTACCTGCAAGGAATAAAACAAGAAAGTAACAGTATAATTTCCAAAAACTAACAACGACGCACTCAAAAGCATAATACCAATCAAATTAATACGCAGAAGTGTGATAAAGAATTTGAGTTGTTTTGTTGTAACTTCTTTTGAGACTGCTTGTACAATAAAGATCCAAAGGCTATGCGATATCCAACCTGAAAAAGCGAGGTTGCTATGAGCCATTTGTAAGTTTTTTTGATTGATCCAAGGGAGGCTATAAGCAATTTTATAGCGCATGATTAAACCAAGGCTAGCAGCTAGGAAGAATCCAAATAGGCTTAAATTAAACCAGTTTTTTATTTTAAAGCCTTCCATAAATCTTGTTAAAGGTCTTTTTTATTAAATATTCTTAATGATACATAAAACGGCAGAACAATCCATAATATTAGAAGTCCTACTGCCATAGAAAAGCCCAAGGCACTGCCAAAGTAGGATTTAAAAATAGCCCCTGTATAGCCCATCATAGAAGAGGCATCTAAGCTAAGTAAGTTTAATATTCGAGCCAGATCTATTGGACTTAGAGCACTTAAGATAACCAAAGGTTTTTCGATGGGGTACTCTGCAAATTGAAAAATTAGAAATAATACCATTCCATCAAATAACAATGCAAAGTAAAGCCAGATCATCATAGCTAGCCCAATTCCTTTTGCTTTGTCTCGACTAAGGATTGTAGCAAGGCAAGCAACGCTAATAAAAATTAAGCCAACCATTAAGCCGCTTCCTATGAGTAGCGTAGCTTGATGCCACTCGGCAAATATTAACAATGGAATGCCTGCCGCTATTAAAAATGCCAAACTTAAACTGGTACTTAAGCCAAAGTATAAGCTAAGCCAAATTTGCTTGCGCTTAATGGGTTGACTCACCAATAGCTCTATAAATTCGCTGCTATTGTAAAGGTAGATGGTAGAAAATAATACCGATACTAATGGTACAACAAGTAAAATAATATTTAATAAGGTTAACAATCCTTTATTTCCAGTATCTTCTAAAGAAAATGCGCTCCATGAGAGTAAGGCAAGGATAAGCGTGTAGGCTAATACAATTTTATTTCTAAATATGTCTATCAGAATAAATTTTATAATTTGTATCATACCTTATTCCCTTCTTTTAATATTTTAGATACAGCCTTACTTAATGATTTTTCGCCTGTTTGCAGTTTAAGTGCTTCTTTGTCTCTATGCATTTTAACGCAGCCTTCTTGCATAAATATTAGTTCAGATATTATGTCATCCAGTTCACTTAACAAGTGTGAGGTGATGAGGATGAGTTTACCTTTTTTTCTTTCTTCAAGAATTTTCTCCTTCAGGATTTCAGAAGCTAGGGGATCTAATCCAGCAGTAGGTTCATCTAAAATTAGAACTTTAGGATTAAACATAAAGGCAATTACTGCGCTTACTTTTTGCCTTGTACCCCCGCTAAGGGTATTCATGCGTTTATGCAAAATGGTGTTGACTTGGTAGGCTTCGTATAGCCAATGATCAACGGCATTATCTGTGCCTCTAAGTATTTGAATAGTTTCTAATACTTGGCCAATGTTCATGTGATCTGGATAGCGTCCTATTTGTGGCATGTAGCCAATATGTGATCGATAACTGTCATTGTTTTTAATGGGATAACCATCAAAGATAATGGCTCCTTTGTCTGGAATTACCATATTGAGTATCGATTTGATCAAAGTGGTTTTTCCGCATCCATTTGGGCCAATTAAAGCAATGCTTTGACCGCTTTTGCAATGAAGATTGATATTGTTTAAAGCCTCAAATCGGCCAAACTTTTTACTTAGGTCTTTTATTAGTATCATAATCGGTTTGGCTTCATTAATGGCATTTGATCTTTAAAATTCTCCGGGGTAAGGGTTGGAAATATCTTTTCTGATTTATCTAAGAGGCTAATCATAAAGCTTCTAAATAAAAGCATACTCGAAGGATTTTTTTCTACAATCACACTATACATGCTCAAGGGTCTAAAGGATATGTCACCAATACCATCCTTGTTTAAATCGTAGCCTTCGTATTTGTCCCAATAGTTTTGATTAAAATAGTTTAACACTACTTCTCCATTTGTGCCAATATCAAAAGTATTGCTGATAAAGTTATTGTGTTCAAGTGTGTTTTCCATGCAACTGGCCTGTATTTGCATGGCCCACCCATTATAAATAAACTGATTTTTTTCTGCTAAGATTCTGTTAGTGCCTTCCATAAAAATACCCGACGTGTTTCGGATAAATTGGTTATTTATGATATAGCTATCTGATATTTCTTTTAGTAATAAGCCATAGGCGGCATCTCCCCAGTTTTCCTCGAACTTATTGTTGGCCATACTCACATGGTTAGAAAACATTACGGCTACGCCTGCGCCATTGTTTCTAAACACATTGGTATAATAGTAATCGTGGTTAGAAAACATAAAATGAAGTCCATATCTAATGTTTTTTACGGCAATATTTCGCCAAATTACAGATTGAGTTACAAATTCAAAATAGATACCATCCCGGTGTCCTTTGATGTGGTTGTTGATGATTTGGAGGCTATCACTTTTCCAGGCATGGATACCATTTCCAATTTCTTGTTCTTGTTTGCCAAAGGCAACAATGGTGTTTCCAATTACATTGCAATGCAAAGCATTCTGTAAGTATACACCAAAAAAATTATCGTATAATACATTTTGAACAATAGATACATTGTTGCTTTCGATGATTTTTATCCCGCCTGGGTCGTCTAATGTAGCATACCCAGAATGTTGAATTTTAAGTCCTTTTATGAGCACATGGTTAGCATGAATAGTGATTACCTCAAACTTTCTATCTCCATCAATAATTGGAAGTCCAATACCTATGATGCTAATAGATTTTTTAATTTGAATATTGCCCTCCTTATAAAATCCATCATAAATAAGTATGGTGTCTTTTTCTGCTGCGGCGTCAATGGCTGTTTGTAATTTTTTAAATGAACGGTTTGAACCAACCTCTATGGTGGAGGCTTGCAAGCCCAGGCAGCTAACCAAAGAAAATAGTAATAGAAGTTGTTTTAACATGTTTAGTTTTTGTTTTGCACTTGCTGCCAATTTTGAATAATTAGTTGTAAATCAGCGACGTGTTTTTGAGCCTCAGTGCTAGTTTCAAATGCGGCAGTATTGCCTCCCATTGGGCTTTTGAAGCCATCTGATTTTAGGTAGTGGGCTTTCGTAGCGTCAATGAGTTGATTTGGATTTTGGTAATTACTAACCCAAAGAAATGGATAACTTATGGTATTATTTTCTTGGGTATAGGCGCTCATGCAAGAAAGATCGTCAAATTTATAAATACGTCCTTTTTCTGTCTTTGCTTCAGCCGCAAATCTGTTATCGGCGATAGTCATTTTACAGAAGTCACATTTATCTTTATGGAGGTTAATTTTTTCTGGGCCATTATCGGAACAAGCAATCATTAATAGCATCATCAAAATTGGGAATATCTTTACCTTTGGTTCAAACCGAATCTTACCAAGCCAATTGTATTCTATAGTTATGGCAAAAAGTAATAATAATCCTGCTACAATAAAAAGCCAACCACCTGTTGACGGGATAGAATAAGCACCAAAGTTTAGCAGTTGTTTAAACCCGATAAGAGGAGGTTGATAAGCCATGCCTGGCACTATAATAGCTGCATTGGGATCGAGATTATGGCCGTAATTGTATTCCCAGCGCCAAAAGTCTATCATAGACACTGCACCAAAAATAACAAATAAAGTAAAGGTAATGTTAAGGTATTTCTTTTTGCCAACTACTGCAACACTTGCCATGAGTATTGCAAAGAAGCCAATTAGGTAGGGTAGTAGTGTAAATTCTATAAAATTATCGGTATGTAAAGTTTGCATGCCTATGTAATGGTTAAGGCCATTGATGATGTCTACATCTCCACCAATTTTGTGTGGGTAAATAAGTAAGCCCAATCCTTCTGGGTATTGTGGAGCATCTAAGTCAATTCTCCAAAGCGGCACAAATAGAGAGATAATTAAAGCGATGGCGGCCAATAGAGCCAATATCTTACTGGTAATGCCAATTTTATTTGTATCCATTTTCTTGGGTATAAAAAGAGGAACGTGCATTGATTTATGGCAACCGTTCCTCTTTTTAGTAATTTAATGATTATTTGGTAGCGGCAGCTGGGGCAGTCTTACCAAGGCTAAAGCTTATAGGTAAGCTACTTCCTGCTGGGGAAACCCTAATGTATCCTTGCATTTCTTGGTGCAATGCACTACAAAAATCGGTACAATACATTGGGAACATACCCACTCTGTCTGGTATCCATTTTAGCGTGGCTGTTTCGCCTGGCATAATGAGTAATTCTGCATTGTTAGCACCTTTTACGGCAAAACCATGAGGTACATCCCAATCTTGCTCTAGGTTTGTTACGTGGAAGTACACTTCATCTCCAAGTCTAACACCTTCTATATTGTCTGGTGCAAAGTGAGAACGAATAGAGGTCATATAAACATGTACTTTATTACCTTCTCTAACTACTTTAGCTTCTTTCTCTCCTTTGGTAGCATAAGGATGTTTGTTGTCAGCAATTTTATAAATTTTAAGCTGTCCGTTATTCTTAATAATATCAGCTGGTGCAGCTTGTGCATAGTGAGGTTCTCCAATGGTTGGGAAGTCTAATATCATTTGCATTTTTTCTCCGCTGATGTCATAAATCTGTGCACTTTGGGCCAGTTCTGGTCCGGTTGGCAAATAGCGGTCTTTGGTAATTTTGTTGTAGGCAATGAGGTATTTTGGAGAAGGTTTGCGGGTATTTCCTCCAGGAATACATAAGTGTCCAACAGAATAGTATGTTGGTACGCGGTCTAGCACTTTAAGGTCTTTGATGTTCCATTTTACCACTTCAGATGAAACAAAAAAGGAGGTAAATGCATTACCATTTCCATCAAACTCAGTGTGCAAAGGTCCAAGTCCAGGTTTCTTTACTTCGCCATATAAGGCAGCGTCATATTTAATAATTGGAATACCGTTAAAGTCCCCATCATATGATTTATCAGCAATGGCTTTTTGTATTTTATCAAAGCTAAATACTGGAATTAATGCTGCAAGTTTTCCTGAACCAACAATGAATTCTCCACTTGGATCAACATCGCAACCATGGGGAGATTTAGGGCAAGGGATAAAGTAGCAAATGTCTTTTAGCTCTTCTGCATCTAGCACAATTACTTCTGTTTTAATGGTAGAGGTGGCAGTTTGTGTTTCTTCGTTAAACACATTGTGTGCATATTTAACAGCCATTTTCTTGCCTTTGCCAGCTTTTAAATATTCTTCTGCTTTTTTCCAATTTACGGCCATGATAAAATCTTTATCTTTTTGTGAGGCGTTAACTTCTAATAAAGTATTGGCTTGTTCTGTATTATAACAGCTAAAGAAAAACCAGCCATGAGATTTACCACGACCACAACGTGCCAAATCGAAATTTACACCTGGAGTTTTTATTTGGAATGCGATATTCATGGCGCCATTGTCTTTGTTGACACTTACAAAGCTTATATGGCCTTTAAAATTTTCTTTATAGGTAGATATTCCCACGTCACCTTTTCCATCTTCTGGTACACTAAAACGAGTTCCCGCTACGATATATTCCGAGTTTTCTGTACCAAATGGCGAACTATGGTTACCGGCACTGTTAGGTAGTTCGATAATTTCGGAGGTTCTAAAAGTTTTTAAATCGATACGAGCCAAACGTGGTGTGTTATTGGCATTGGCAAATACCCACTTTCCATTTATTTCGCCATTTGTTTGTGATAGTTCTGTATGGTGCAAATCGTCCCATGGCACAAAGCCATGTGATGTATTTAACATAGGCTTTGTTTCTTCGCTATAACCATAACCTTTTTCAGGGTCAACCGAAAACACTGGAATCACTCTAAATAATCTTCCGCTTGGTAGCCCATAAACACTCATTTGGCCGCTAAAGCCGCCTGAAACAAAATTGTAGAACTCGTCGTGTTTGCCTGGAGCCACATAAGCTTTAGAAGCATCTCCTGTGGCTGCGCTTGCAGCATTCTTTGGCTTGCACGATTGAAAGCCTAAGGTAAAAAGTGCTAGACCTAATAGTCCCACTTTTGCAATTAAAATTGAATTTCTCATATAACGTATTGATTAAAGCGTTGTATTATTTAACTCCATCATTTTGTCTCATAAATTCCAGAATCTGGCGGGCATCCTTATCTTCCAAATTTTGATTAGGCATCCTAACTAAACATAATTCTAGTTGCGCTTGAACTTCTGGGTCTTTGTCAATCATTGGGTCAGGATTGGTGATAAAGTTCATAATCCAATATGGGGTGCGCCTTTCGGTTACTCCTTTCCAACCCGGGCCTACCAATTTTTCATCAGTGGTTTTATGGCAACTGGTACATTTGGTATTAGAGATAGCCTCGCCAGCGCTTGCCATGTTAGCATCTAATGCGCCAAGGGTAACATTTCCTTCATTGTATTTGCCTTCTCCACGTTTTGGGTCGTAGGAGGATGGGTCTGAAACCATACTTTGTGGAGCTTCTGCGCTAACATGGTCTTCAGTAGCTTTTGGTGCTTCGCCTCCACATGCAATTAAAGCGCTAATGGCGGTGATGGCAAGTCCAGATAAGATAATTTTTTTCATTTTATAGAGGATTTTAAAGGGTTGTTTTTTTAGCTTAAAATCGGATGTAAAGGTCTGATATTATAAGATAGTGCTACAATGACATCGGTCATAGGTTTACATGATAATAGTCATAAATAAGATCTTTATATCCGATTTTATATTACACGAATATTCTTAAGCAACCAATGAGTATTTTATGCTTCTTCCTTACCCCAGTTTTCTAATTCTTCGATACTATACAGTTGCGGGAAGAAAATGCGTTTTTGAAAGGCGGGGTGTAGGTATTTTTCCCAATGGCTGCCGCCGGTAGCTGCTTTTCTTTCGCCTTTGGCGAGGAGGTAAGTTCTGGCTGTTTCTAGGTGAACCATGGGCCAGCGAATGTTAAAAGCAGCATCAAAGCTTTTAAGTGCTTTTAATAGTTCTGGCCTTTCATTTTCATCGGCTGCAGCTAGCCATGCTTGGCAATGCATAGAAAGATTCCTGGTTTGCATGTCGTTGGCTAATGCTAATAATTGGCTTTTATACTTTTGTTCAAAGTCGAGCAGCGTTCTGCTTTTCTCACCTGTTTTTCTATCAATGCCTGCTTCTTGCCAATATAAAAAGGGATAGGTGTTTTCTGGGTTTTGGTTCAACCCTATATGTTGTTTTAAATGAGGTGGCACTAGATTTTGTATAGGCGTGCACATGAGTTCTATTTTTCTAAACTGCACACTTTGAAAGCCACTGGCAGGGGCAAGGCTCAACCTAAATTCATTATAATCATCGTAGCTCATGCCTTTGTTCATGATAGAGAAGGAGCTAATCAACAAATCTGCATAGCGATCCATTCTGCCAAGTTTATCTATGATGAGGGAGGTTTTTAAAGGCTCGTTGATCAGTTGCTCTAATTCGTGAATAATAAGGTTTAGCACCAGTTCGGTGATTTGGTGGTAAACAATAAATATCTTTTCGTCTTTATAATGGGTTCTTGGAAATTGAAGGTTTAACAGTGGTTCTACTAACACATAGTCCCAATAATTCATGGGCTTTAGGTATTGTTGTCCTTTAAGGTAGGTTTGAGGGTCTTGTCCTTCGTGTTGAAGTTTTTGGCTAAGCTGAGTGAGTAAGTTGTCTAACATGTTATAATTTTAAAAAGCTTCCATTATGTAATTCGTTGGCAAGTTCAAAGATGCTTGTTTTACTGAGCATTGACCTTAGGTCGTTTCTTATGCCTTTAAAATGATTGTGTAAAGGGCAGGGCTTTTTTTCTGAACATTCTTTTAATCCTAATCCACATCCACTAAACACACTATCTCCATCAATTGCATTTACAACATCAATGAGTTTAACCTTTGTATGATCTTTATCCATGTAAAAGCCACCTCCTGGTCCTTTAGCAGATTTTATGAGATTTTCTTTGGTTAGAATTTGTAATAGTTTGGCAATGTATTGTTCAGGTGCATCTGATTTTGCACTAATTTCTTTTACATTAGTTCGTTCACCATTTTTAGAATTTTGACAAATAATGATAATTGAGCGTATGGCGTATTCGCAGGACTTTGAAAACATAGCTAAAATTTATGCAAACTTATATTGCGCGCACCGCTAAAAAAAGATATTTATCTCCTTTTTTTCTGATAATAGTCATATTCGGATAAAAACATCCGAAATATATTTGTGTCATATTTAATATAATTATGAAACGAATATTCACAACAATTTTAGTAGCAAGTGTTGCATTTGCTTATTCTTCTTGTGGCGATACTAGTAACGCCAGTTCCAATGAAAATTCTGTTAGTACAGCACCAGCACCTGCTGCTGGTCAATCTGCGGTTAGTGATGATGTGTCAGAAAAGGACATAGTAAAGGTGGCAGTTGGGTCGGCAGACCATAGCACTTTGGTGGCGGCAGTAAAGGCAGCAGAGTTGGTAGATGTACTTTCTAATGCAGGTCCATTTACAGTATTTGCTCCTGTGAACTCTGCTTTTGATGCGCTTCCATCTGGTACTGTTGAAGGTTTATTAAAGCCAGAGAAAAAAGAAGATTTACAAAATGTTTTACAATACCATGTGGCAGTTGCCATTTATCAGCCAGAGTTATTTCAGGATGGTCAAAAAATAGAAATGGTTAATGGCGGTTATGTAACCATGCACATTAAAGATGGAAAGACTTTTATTAATGATGCAGAAGTTTTAGGTAATGTTAAGGCCTCCAATGGGATGGTATATGTAATTAATAAGGTATTGCTTCCACAATAATTGAAGCATTTTTGTTTGTTTGTTTTTTTTGAATTTCTAATGAAGGGCAGCTTGCTGCCCTTCATTTTTTTAATAGGCTAACTCTTGAAGTTTTAAAGCTTTTGGGAATAAAATATTATTCTCAAGATGCACATGCTGGTGTAAGTTGTCTTCAAATTCTTCTAAACTTTGATACAATACTCTGAATGAGTTACAGGCATACTCTGGAATATTGTACCCATTGCTTAGTTTATTAATTTTGTGCATTGCTTCTCCTGTGCTTTCATGTTCCATTTCCATCATCCTTATGGGATTTTCTACACTGCCAAAAATAGCTTCTTCGGGTTTATTTCCCTGCTTGATATCGTTTTCAAGTGTTATAATAAACGGAAATAAAATTCGCTCTTCTTTAACCATGTGAAAGTTTAATTCGCTGGCTACGGCATTGAAAATGCGTTCTATTTCTATTAACTCATGATGCATATGGCCATGAACGCTAGACACTTTTTTAGCCAGTTCTGTAATAAATGGCATGGCATTCCTAACGTATTGATGGTGTTCGTTTACAATATAATC
>CAYUDC010000055.1:14556-17110 GCA_964443415.1 uncultured Chitinophaga sp.
CCATGTTTATGATTTATTAATTTTTAAATAATAGCGGATAATAATGTCCGAAATTAAATTTATTATTTTATTTTTAACATGACTTTACTCAATTTTTCATGAAAGGAGTTGGGTCAACCCGAAAAATAAAAAGGCTGAGCGAACAATTGATGTTGGCTCAGCCTTTGGCGTTTTAGCGGTAAGTGCTACTTATTTATGGTAGTTTCTTTGGTGATTTTAACTGGCCCTATTTGGGTTTCTTCTATCCTAACTTTTTTTTCTCCTTTGGTTTTGGTAGTTACCTTTTTAAATTTACCCTCTCCGCCTTTTTCAACTTTAATGGTCATTTTATCGCCGTCTTTTCCTTCAATTTTAATGTCTACATCCTTTACCTCATTTTCATCAATTTCAATAGAGTCATCGATTGTAATGTCATTTTCATCGTACACACAATCAATGCAACTTAAACCATTGCTGGTTACTTTGTAGTAATGACCATCTGCCTCGTCTATATTGTTTTCGTCGAGGTTTTCTTTAGATATATCATCTAAATGAACCACTGTTCCAATAGGTAATACCAAGATTACATCTATTTCTTGCCAGCTAAATTGTTTGCTTTTGTGAATTTGAAAGAAGTTAGGGATTTGAATTTTATTGCCTTCAATTTTTATGTCGTAGCTTATCATCTCTATTTTATCAATGGCATCTTGTTTGTCTCTGCCATTGGCTCTCTTGATGATTTTTAAATAGGCGCTATCATTCTTGCTTCCTTTGATTTTGATGTCGTCTATTTCGAAGTGAATGACATCTTTTCCAATAATTAAGCCTTTGTCGTAAAATACTACTTCGCCTTCATTTTCTATTTCGATGGCCTCGTCTTCTTCCATGTCTATGCCACTAATAAACAAGCTGTCTGTGGGGGCTAAGCGTGTAATGCTCGATTTGCTTTCGTTGTGGTTAACTGAGGTTCCAAAGCTTACACCAGCATATATTAAACAAACCACGCCAGTTAAGAACAAACCAAGTAATGAAAAGAACCAAGCCCTGTTCGCAAATGAAAGTTTAAAAAGCGATCTAATCACCAACATTAAGATGGCAATAATAGGAGTGAGGATACACAGAAAAACACCTGCTTTGGCAGCAATAACAATGCTTGGATCTTGCACGGTAAACCTAATTAGCTCGTTTAATTGCGCAGTATTTCCAAGATTAAAAAAGATGGATACCATGGCAATACTGATAGAAATAACCATTACAAAAAGAATGATGGCTAAGAAAGACCCAAATAATTTGATGATGCCTTTTAACACTAATCCAATTAAATGAGTGCTGTGTTGCGCAATGCTATTTACCCTGCTTGTATTTTGGGTTTCTAATACTTGTTGTTGGATGCTATGGATATCAACAGTTCTGCCTTTCATTAGCAGCTTGTCTGAAGCGCTAATGGCTTTAGGTACAATAATCCATAAGATAATATATAACCAAAAACCAGTTCCAAATACAAATAGGGCCACCACAAAAGCAATTCTGAGCCAAACTACATCTAAAGCAAAATAGTTAGCCAAACCAGAGGCTACACCGCCCACCACCCTAGAGTCGTTGTCTCTAAACAACTTTTTAGATTTATGTTCTTTTTGCATGCGCATAGCAAATGCCTCGTCGCCTTTGGCTACGGGAACGGTAATCCAAAGCACCACATATAATAATATACCACCCCCAAAAGCTATTAGCATCAATACAAACAGCACACGCACCAATACGGGGTCTACATCAAAAAAATGCGCTAAACCCGAGCAAACTCCACCCAAAGATTGATCGTAAGGATCTCTTCTTAGTTTTTTATCAACCGGCACAAAATTCGGGCGAGGAGCTTGGTTCACGGGTTCTTCTTTCATGGCGCCATGTTCATCCATTTGGTTTACATTGCCTAGAATACCTATTACTGCGTCTACATCTTCTGTAAACAGCGTGTTACGGGTTGACCCTAATCGTTCGCTCAACAGCTCTGCCAGGCGCGATTCGATATCTTGCACTACATCTGCCTGATTGGCAAAGTGCCTTCTTAAACTTTCGCTATAAGCTTTAAGCTTGTTGTAGGCTTTTTCCTCTATGGTGAAAACAACACCAGCAAGGTGAATTTGAAATACTTTATCCATAAGTTAATTTTGATTGTTTGTTTTTTCTGTTAATGCATTTACGGCTGCTACTAGTTCGGTCCAAGTTTTTCCCAAGCCATTCATAAACGCGGCACCATCAGGGGTAAGTTGGTAATATTTTCTAGGTGGGCCACTTTTACTTTCTACCCAATTGTAGCTTAAGAGGCCTTCGTTTTTTAACCTGCTTAAAAGAGGGTACAAGGTTCCTTCTACCACCAGCAGTTGACTGGCTTTCATTTCTTCTAAAATATCCGAGGCGTAGGCTTCGCCTCTGCTGATGATGGAAAGGATGCAATATTCTAATATTCCTTTCTTCATTTGTGCCTTACTATTTTCAATATCCATGTTCTAACTATTACAAGGTTATAAGTATGGCACAAAACTAAATACATTTCAGTACTTTGCAATACATAGTACAT
>CAYUDC010000056.1:0-16988 GCA_964443415.1 uncultured Chitinophaga sp.
ATGAACAAAGTGCTTTTTAAAATGCGCATAAAGGCAAAAATACTGAAAAACATGAAATCTCAAAGTTAAACGCAAGGAAAGTGCAAAATGATATGTAAAATCTTTCCTAAGTCTTGAAATTTCTGTTGTCGTGACCCCAAAGTAATTTTTCTCGAAGCGTGCGCAAATAATTATCGCCATTAAACCTAAGGAGGCAAATTTCAAAGCTTGCCTTTTTAATGGCCAATTGGGTATTGTTATCGATACTTTCTGAACGAGAATCTAGCGTAATCAAGAAACTGCTGCTTCTACCCTCTATTTCAAAAGAAATTACATTTTGGTCGGAAATGATAATAGGCCTCACATTTAAATTATGTGGGGCAATAGGCGTAATCACAAAACTTTGAGAACTGGGATACAAGATTGGACCACCACAACTTAGGTTATAACCAGTTGACCCTGTTGAAGTTGAAATAATTAAGCCGTCACTCCAATAGGAATTGAGAAATTCGCCATTGATAAACGTATGGATGGTAATCATGCTAGAACTGTCTTTTTTGTGCAATACAAAATCGTTCAAAGCATATTTTACCCCACCAAAAAGGGGTTTGTTGGATACTAATTCAAGCAATGTCCTTTTGTCTAACGTGTACCTTCCTTTTTCTAGCTCATCTAAAATTTCGGGAGCATCTGCTGCAGCCACCCCAGCCAAAAATCCCAATCGCCCAGTATTAATCCCTATAATGGGGATGGGCCTTTCTTGCATTATCTCTATGCAATTTAAGATGGTACCATCGCCACCAATACTAAACAAAAAATCGAAATTGCCTTTTACAAATTCTTCATGGTTATTAAAGGTAGGAAGGTTTGCCGGAAGGTGAACTCCATTTCTTAAACAATCATCTAGGTATTTTCTGTATACGGCGAAATAAATTTGCTTTTCTTCTAATTTATGGAAGAATGCCTGCACTTCTGAATAGCGCTCTTCTTTGAAATATTTACCAAAAATGGCTATTCTCATTGCTTAGGTATTTAAATATTTCACCAGCCACTTGTATCTATCTTCCAAAGAATGATTTGGATCGGTATTTCCATTGCTGTAAGTAATGCGATAAGAAAATCTTTCAAGGCTAGCTATCACATGAGAAGGGAAATCGGTACTTAATTTGATTGAAATCTGTAAAAGATTAGATTCACCCTTTATAGGTTCAATCATTAACTGAATAATCTTGGCATCATTTGCTTCACAAATTCTTGCCAATTCAGCAAGTGAATATTGAATTGCCTCTATTTCTAGCACCAAAATAGCACCTTGTTGCATGAGCGCAGAATGCACATAAGACTGTTGTGCAATATCTTTTAAAGTAATTACGCCTGTAAACGCTTGCTGTGTGTCTTGCAAGAACATTAAACTAGCGTTTAAATCGTTTAATTTCTTTTGAACTTCCCAAACATGCAAATGAGCATAGGCCAGATAAGGCTCAGGCGATAACATGAATTCATCTACACGCTTGCCTTCATTTTCAATTGCCATGGCATAATTAACAAGCCCAATTACTTTAGCAGACTCCACTACGGGCAGCTCTTTTACTTGCCAATCCTCCATAAAAATAGCAGCACTTTCCGCTGAATCTGACCGCTTAAGTGGAAAAATGTCTTGGGAGATAAACTGAATGGCAAACATGTTTTTTTACTTTATATGCTTGGCATAAAATAACGAAGCAATCTCATTAAAGGCCGCAGGTTGTTCCATCATAGGCGCATGGCCACACTTATCTATAAAATGCTTCTCTGAATCAGGAAAAAGCTCGTGAAACTCATCACAAACTTCTGGTGGCGTGATGGTATCTTGCTGCCCCCAAATGAGGCAAACTGGCATTTTAAAATTGGGGATATCATTACGCATGTTATGCCTGATGGCCGACTTGGCCATGGTTAAAATACGCAATAATTTGCCCTTATCCTGAATGGTTTCATACACCTCATCTACCAATTCATCAGTGGTGGAGGCTGGATCATAAAATGTTTTGCTAATTTTTTCTTTCAAAAATGCTTTATCCCCTTTTCTTGGGTAAGATGCCCCAAAAGCGTTTTCATATAAACCAGAACTCCCTGTAAGTAATAGGGTTTTAACCTTTGACGGATGCTTCTTTACATAAACTAAGGCTACATGCCCGCCAAGGGAATTACCCAGAATATGAACTTTATCAAAACCTTTAAATTCAATAAAATCATGAATAAAATTGGCAAGTCCTTCTACACTTAGCTTTAAAATGTTCATTTCAAAAATGGGCATAAGCGGAATAACCACTCTATGTTGTTTGCTGAAATGATTGAGCACATCCTTCCAATTGCTAAGCGCACCAAATAATCCATGCAGCAAGAGCAACACTTCGCCCTCACCCTCATCTATGTAATTGTACTTGCCTTCTTTGCGAATATGATAATCCATCTACGCTGTTTTGTAGCCAAATATAAACAATTTATTATTTGAGCAAATTTAATTTTAGGAAAATAGAAGATGTTGGCTTGAAACAAATTTTAAATAAGTTTGTGGCTTACAATTTATTTCCACCTAATTAAGATGGCCAACAAGTTTGCGCTTCAAATATATAAACTCAAGCAAAACCTCTTAGGATACCACAGAAAATCGTATGCTCAAGAAGGTGAAGACCTCATTTTATCAAGATTTTTTGAAGGTAAACCTCAAGGCTTTTATATCGATATTGGCGCACATCATCCATTTAGGTTTTCTAACACCTATTTTTTTTACAAGAAAGGTTGGAGGGGAATAAACATCGATGCCATGCCAGGCAGCATGGATATATTCCAACAAAAAAGACCTAAAGACATTAACCTAGAAGCGGCTATTTCTGATGTTCCAAGCCTCCTCACCTATTTTGCTTTTGAAGAACCGGCACTCAACACCCTCGACCCTCAGGGGTATGCCTTACACACCGCTAGTGGCAGTAAACTTCTCTTTAAGAAAGAAATAAAAACACAGCGGTTAGATGAAATTTTAGAAAAACACCTTCCACCCAATCAGGCAATTAGTTTTATGAGCGTGGATGTAGAAGGGCACGATTTGCAAGTATTGCAATCAAATAACTGGCAGAAATTCCGCCCAAGTTTTGTGTTGGCCGAAGTGTTATCCAAAAACGTAAAAGAAGTGCTTGAAGACAAGGTTACTGTTTTTCTAGAGCAACAAGGCTATACTTTGGTTGCTAAATCTGTAAATACTTGTTTCTTTAAAGACAATCATGGATAAACCTAAAATCCTCATCGACGACGAAATTTTTATTCGCCAGCGATTTGGTGGGGTAAGTCGTATTTTTATCGAAATTCTAGCCGCTAAGCATTCTCAGCACTTTGCAGAAATTATTTTTAATAATACCTACTCCGAAAACGACTACCTTCAAGAGAAAGGTTTGAGTAAACTACCGCCCTATTTAAAGAACTATCAATTCCCCTTAAAAGGCAAATCTATCCGCTTTATTTTTGGTGGCCTTAGCCACTGGAAAATCAATCGACAGTTGAAGAGTGGCAACATCACTATTTTTCACCCAAGCTTTTACTCCGATTACTTTTTAAAATCGCTGCCAAGTCAAACAAAACTAGTATTTACCCTGCACGATTTAACACATGAAAAATCTAACGATTCACTGAGTATCATAAAGAAGAAAAACCTTGAAAGGGCAGACCATATCATCGTGGTTTCTGAGCAAACCAAATTAGACATGATACACTTTTACCCTTTCACCCAACACAAAAAAACGAGTGTTATTCATTTGGCTCAAAACCTTCCCGAAACAACAAAAGTGATCTCTGATTTACCAAAACAATATATTCTTTTTGTGGGCGAACGTGGTGGGTATAAAAATTTTAAAGTGTTATGGCAGGCATTCAAAAAAGTGTCTCAGTCATTTCCAGACTTGCATTTGGTTTGTTGTGGGGCTCAATCATTCTCCTCTGCAGAATTTCAAGAGTTTTTCGGTTTGAACCTAGGAAGCCGAGTTGTTCATTATAAACTTTCTGACGCGCAATTAAGTTATGCTTACCAACATGCTTCCATATTTGTTTATCCAAGTTTAAATGAAGGGTTTGGAATACCAACTTTGGAAGCCATGCACTGGCAGGTTCCTAGCATTTTGAGCGACATTTCAGTATTTAAAGAGGTAGCAGAAAATGCTGCCCTTTATTTTAATCCCAATGATTCTGAGCAATTATCTCAACATATTCATCAAATACTATCCAACGATTTGGTTCGAACCGAACTAAAAACCGCTGCCAAAGAGCGCGCTTTAAATTTTAGTTGGCAGAAACATATCACTAAAACCTTTGAGGTATACCAATCTTTACTATCATGAAAGTTCTGCTCATAGATAATTTTGATTCGTTTACCTACATGCTCAAGGACTATATTGAGCAGGCAGGGGCCGATTGTGAGGTAGTTAGAAATGATGTTTCCTTAGCCAACATCAACCTGAAGAATTACGAAGCCCTTATTATTTCTCCTGGGCCGGGAACGCCTGAGCAAGCAGGAAACACAATGGAAATTTTGCGTGAAGCAATTCATACAATGCCCATTTTAGGAGTATGTTTGGGGCATCAAGCCATTGGCGTTTATTTTGGGGCAACATTAGAAAAAGGCATAAAACCCATGCATGGTAAAATAAGCAAACTCATGCATGATGATGACGACTTTTTTATGGATATACCCATAAATTTTGAAGCAACAAGATACCATTCTTTGGTATTAAGAAATTTACCAAAAGAGCTCATTGCCATTGCCATAAGTACAGACGACAGGGAGGTGATGGCCATTAAACACGCGCATTTACCCATTTATGGTGTTCAATTTCACCCAGAATCGTGTTTGAGCGAAGGAGGCTTAATGATGGTGCAAAACTTCTTAGGATTGGCAAGCATACATTGGCAAGATCAATGACACTCGGCAGAATTGATGGTGGTATTATTTATTTGTGGACTGATATAAGGTATGCCTAAATTTAGGCCTCGAACTATAAATAGTGCTGCAATTAATATGGCAAATATCGGCGACAATCGGGTGAGATTAGACCTTACTTTTTGAGATAAAAACTGTCCCAAAACAGAAACGCCATACATCATGGGGAGTGTTCCTAAACCAAATAAGGCCATAAAAATAGCTGCATCCCAAACATGCTGTGTAACACTCGAGCCAACCAAAGCCAGATAGACAAATCCACAAGGTAATAAACCATTTAATAAACCAATACCCAATAACGACCAATTGCTAGCATTTCCCATCAGTTTAGAAAAGTAGGTTTTTCCGAGCCATGATAAAGGTTGAAATTTAATAAATCTAAAACCTAACAATTGATATAGAGCCCAAAGTAAAATAAAAACACCTGCAGCAATACTCAGCCCTTGTTGTATTCCAGCCAATTTTAAACCACTTCCAAACAGTCCCATGAGCATGCCTAAGGTAGCGTAAGTTAATATCCTACCTAGGTTGTAAATAAACCTGCCAAAATAATAACTAGCCTCGCCGGCCTTCTTGGTAGGCAGGGCAAAAGCAATAGGGCCGCACATACCTGCACAATGAAAACTTCCTAAAACGCCAGTCATAAATGCAGTAAAAAACAGCATAAAGCCTAACGGGTAATTGGTTTTTCTATTTTGTACTTCTGCCCATCTCTAGACCAGGTGAATTTTAATGTCCACTTACCTGGTGTAAGTGTATGCAAAGGAAATTGAAATACCTTTTTTGAAGGAATAGAAACATCCGCTTCTGCGTCTTCAGCCTCATTGGAAGGACGGTAAAAAATCAATTTCCCATCAGGTATATCAGCACTCGACATGTTGAGTATAACCAAATGCTGATATCCACTATCATCATTAAAAACATTAAACTGAACCATAGAATCTGTTCGAGCACTGTTGTCTATTTCTTGTTGATAGTTAAGTCCCTTTTCGTAATAGTCTGTTTCAACCATAGGAACATCTTCGCGCATGATTCTAACCACCATTACCACAATAAACGTCATGAAAAGTAGTGCAAAAAGCACCAATTTAGCACCCCAATTAAACTTCATAGTTACTCTTTTTTTAACAATGGTCCATTAAATTTAGACTTCATTTCTTCGATGAGTTTGCCATTGCTTTTTACTTGAATTAACACAGGTGTATTAATCTTTTTAATATCCTCTGGTTTCATCAAAATAAAGAAGCTTACCTTGGCAACACTTTCCTTGCGAACCAATAAATTATCTTCCTCTACATACTTAATCTCAGCACCTGCAGGTTCAATTAATTCAAGCGTAACAGGCAACTCATCAAATGTCTTATTTACAAACTCAATAGAATACAAGTTACTAATTCTGCCATCCGTTTGCTTTTGAAACAACATCCCTGGTGTTCTTAGCAAAGTGGTTTCTACTTGTTTTCTGGTAGTGAGTAGATAAACAAAAACACTAAACAAAGCAATCAAAACTACACCATAAGCACCATTTCTCAAATTTAACTTTAATTTTTTACCTTCATTGATATTATTGATGGAGGCAAAACGAATTAATCCTTTTGGCTTTTCTATTTTCACCATGACTTCATCGCAGGCATCGATACAGGCGGTGCAATTGATGCACTCTAGTTGGGTGCCATTTCTAATATCAATACCAGTTGGGCAAACATTCACACATAGCTTACAATCGATACAATCACCCTTAGGGCCATCTTCTACCTTTTTCATTTTACCTCTTGGTTCTCCTCTCACAAAATCATAGGCAACCACCATTGAGTTTTTATCAAGCATTAATCCTTGTAAGCGTCCATAAGGGCAGATAAAGATACATACCAATTCTCTAAGCCAGGCAAACACAAAGTAAAATACGGTAGTAAAAATGGAAAGGGAAATAAACTTACCAATATGGGCTAAGGGGCCATCAATTACCATTAGCTTGAGTTCGTCGATACCAATAATATAGCCTAGAAAGGTATTGGCAATTACAAAAGATAAAAGCCAAAAAAGGGTGTGTTTAATCACCCTTTTTGTAATTTTCTCTGTATTCCATTCTTGGTTGGCTAACTTTTTTTGTTGGTTTCCATCGCCATCTATTAAATACTCAATTTTGCGAAAGAGCATTTCCATAAAAATGGTTTGAGGGCAGGCCCAACCGCACCAAACACGGCCAAACAATACAGTAAATAAAACAATAAATAAGATAAAAGAAAGCATGAGCAAGGCAAAGAGGTTAAGGTCTTGTGGCCAAAACACCATGCCAAAAATGATAAACTTTCTTTCTAATACATTTAAAAGTAGCAAAGGCCTGCCATTAAGTTTAAGGAATGGTCCAATAAACATAAGGGCCATCAAGAACCAAGCGAACCACGTTCGGTAGTTATAGAAAGGGCCATTTGGTTTCTTTGGATAAATCCAAAGGCGCTTTCCTTTTTTGTCTACGTTGGATAATTCATCTCTAAAATGTTCTTGATCTAAGGCCTGTGCACTTTTCATTATTTCTTATACTATTACTTCAAAGCTGTTGCTTTTGCAGCAGCAGTATCAACAGGTGCAGCTGCGCCACCTTCTTGAATTAATTCGCCTTGAGGTTCTTTAGGTTTAGCAGGGGTTGTACCTTGTAATGATTTAACAAAGCTGGCTAATTGTTGCATTTGTTTACCATTAAATGAATTTTGCCAAGCAATCATTCCCTTTGCTGGCACACCATATTTAATGGTTTTAAAGATAGATTGAACGTCACCTCCATGCAACCAATAGGCATCTGTAAGGTTTGGTCCAACTGCACCACCACCATCATTTACATGGCATACAGCACATTTTTCTTGGTATAATTTACCACCTGCTTCTATCTCAGATTTCTCTGTAAGTAAGGTAACATTGGATTCGTCTATTAAGTTACCTGCCTTTGCTAAATAAGCTGCTGTTTTAGCTTTGGCAGTCTCTACTTCTTCTACATATTCTGCATCCTGCAATGAGCCGCTTTTCAACACATGGTAATGAAGAATATACAATATACCTACAATGATAGTGGTATAAAAGATAAAGTTAAACCAAGGCGGAGTAGGGTTATCTAGCTCAGAAATGCCATCAAAGTTTTCGTCAAGGATTAGTTCTTGCTCCGACTTTTCCGACTTTAGTGCCGCAAATTTATCCCACCAGCTTAGGTGTTCCTTACCATCTGCACCTGCCCTTAGTTTCTGCACTGCATTAGATAAGGTTAGCAATAAAAATACCGCCACAATCAATAGGATGCCATTAACACCCACCAAGATACTAGTTAAGCCCGGTCCATTATCTGCCACTTCGGCGGTTTGAGCGCCTATACTTCCTGCAATCAAAAGCATTGCTAGGGTTATTGAAATTTTATTTCTCATAAGAATATCTTTTTAATTTTCGAATGGTTTTTCTTCCATGTCTTTCAAATACTTCTTGTCGGCGGTAAATGTCCACCATAACACTCCCACAAAGAATAAAAAGAAAACAATGAGGGAGAATATCAGGTATCCATCTTGAATACCGCTCATACTTTGAATGTGTTGCTTAAACATGGTGATGACAATTATTTACTTGCAGTATTACTTAATTTAATATCAGTACCCAATCTTTGAAGGTATGCTATCATAGCAATTATCTCTTTGTTAGCATCCACTGGATATCCTTCTTTAGTAAGATTAGAAGCAATCTTCTCAGCTTGCTTTTGAAGATCAGCTTCTGCCACATCCTCAAATCCGGCTTCGTAAGGAACACCCAAGGTACGCATGGCCTTAATTTTATCTGATGTATTCGAAGCGTTCAAATCATTTTCTGCTAACCATGGGTAGGCTGGCATGATAGAACCTGGTGACATAGAAGTTGGATCAATCATATGATTGTAATGCCAGCTATCAGGATATTTTCCACCTACACGCATCAAATCTGGTCCAGTGCGTTTAGAACCCCATAAGAATGGATGATCATACACATATTCGCCCGCTTTAGAATACTCACCGTAACGCTCTGTTTCGCTGCGGAAAGGACGAATCATTTGAGAGTGACAGCTTACGCAACCTTCTCTGATATAAATATCTCTTCCTTGTAATTCAAGCGGTGTATATGGTTTAACACTGGTGATGGTTTTAACATTAGACTTAATGGTAACCATTGGCACAATCTCTATTAAACCTCCAATTAATATCACCAATACAGTTAAAACAGTAAAGGTAAATGGTTTTCTTTCGAACGCTTTATGCCAGTAGCTATTATGTCCCTCTGGCTTATATTCTTTTTCTAAAGCTGGTGCAGAAGCTGCTTCGTTGGCAATTAACTTGCCAGATGCAGCAGTTTTTACCAAATTATAAATCATCACAAATATGCCTGATAAAAACAAAGTACCACCAATAGAACGCATGATATGCATTGGAATTACTTGCAAAGTTGTTTCAAGGAAATTAGGATACTTTAAGATGCCTTCAGGTAAAAACTCTTTCCACATCATACCTTGAGTAAAACCACTCCAATACATTGGAATAGCATAGAAAAGAATGCCCAAGGTAGATATCCAGAAATGGGTATTTGCCAAAGATTTTGAATACAATTTAGTACCATAGATTTTAGGTACCAACCAATAGAACATACCAAAGGTCATCAAACCATTCCAACCCAATGCACCTGTATGAACGTGTGCTACAATCCAGTCGGTAAAGTGAGCAATGGCATTGATATTTTTTAAACTCAACATAGGACCTTCGAAAGTGGCCATACCATAAGCAGTAACACCTACCGCAAAAAACTTTAATACTGGCTCATCTCTTACTTTATCCCAAGCACCACGAAGGGTTAATAAACCATTGATCATACCACCCCATGATGGCGCAATTAACATCACAGAGAAAACAACCCCTAATGATTGTGCCCAATCTGGTAATGAAGAGTATAATAAGTGGTGAGGACCAGCCCAGATATACAAGAAAATAAGTGTCCAAAAATGTAAAATAGAAAGTTTGTATGAATAAACCGGACGATCAACAGCCTTTGGCAAATAGTAATACATCATACCCAAATATGGTGTAGTTAAAAAGAAGGCCACAGCGTTGTGCCCATACCACCATTGTACCAAAGCGTCTTGAACACCGGCATAAAGCATGTAACTTTTTGTCCAGCTAATTGGCAATTCAAAGGAGTTAACAATATGTAAAACAGCTACTGTTACAAAAGTGGCAATGTAAAACCACAAAGCTACATACATATGACGCTCGCGACGTTTAACGATAGTACCGATCATGTTCACACCAAAAGCAACCCAAACCAATGCAATAGCAATATCAATAGGCCATTCTAGTTCTGCATACTCCTTAGAAGTGGTGTAACCTAAAGGCAAGGTAATAGCTGCGGCAAGAATGATTAATTGCCAACCCCAAAAGTGAAAATTACTTAAAAAATCGCTAAATAGTCTTGCCTTGGTAAGTCTTTGCAAAGAGTAATAAATACCTGCAAAAATTGCATTACCCACAAAAGCAAAAATGACTGCGTTGGTGTGTAATGGCCTAATCCTACCAAAGGAAGTGTATGGTAAGTTAAAATTAAAGGCTGGATAATAGAGCTGGATAGCAGCAATTACCCCAACCAACATTCCAACCACCCCAAATATTACTGAGGCGATGATGAAATTCCGGACTATCCGGTTGTCGTAGTTAAAGTGTTCTATTTGCATAGTTTGAGTGTTAAATTTCTGAATCAAAAATATCTCTGTCCAACAGACAGAAAAATGACATAACTTATAGTGTATCCTGATTTATATCATTAATTACTTTTGGTTGACTTTGGCTGTCTCCTCATTATCAGGGTTAGTAACCCGATCCTCAAATAACATTCGAACAGAAGGGGTATAATCATCTTCTAATTGACCGCTTTTAACCGTCCAGATAAATGCCAATAAAAATCCAACAGCTAATACTAAGCTGCATCCAATCAATAAAAATATAATGTTCATTTTTCTAGAATTAATCTATGTTAGAAAAGCGCTTTTGCGCATAAAGCCAAGTGGCCAAAGTGGTAAAACTTATCACACTAATGCTACTCAAAGGCATTAAAATAGCAGCTACAATCGGCGACATGGTACCAGTAATGGCAAAGCTCAAACCCACTAAATTATAGAGAAGCGAAATCACAAAGCTCATTTTGATTACCTTCACTGTGTCTTTTGCATATCCAAAAAAGTCTGGTAATTGATTAAACACTGATGCATCCATAATCACATCGCTTGAAGGCGAGAAGTTGGCAGTATCCTCTGTAACAGAAATCCCAATGTTTGCAGCCTTTAAAGCTCCTGCATCATTCAAGCCATCACCAATCATTACTACTTGTTTACCATTTTCTTGCAATTGGTGGATAAACAATAATTTATCAGAAGGACTTTGCTGAAACAATAAGCTACTATCTTTGGGAAAATAAGACTTCAGGTTTTGCTCTTCGGCATTGTTATCCCCCGATATTAAGCTTAACTCTCCTTGGCTATTTAACTTATTTAATACCGAATCTAAACCACTTCTATAAGAATGTGATATTTTAAAATATCCTTTGTAGCTATCATTCAACTTTACCCCTACATAAGAGGCCAAAACATCCTTATTTGGTTCGAACTCCTCTCCTATAAATTGCTGAGAACCTAATTTAACTTCATATCCTCCAAACCTTGCCAAAACACCCTTTCCAGCCGATTCCTTGTAAGCACTTAATCCCTGGGTAGCCTTATTTGTTTCCTTTAAAAATGCAGCTATTTTCTTGCTCAATGGGTGAACCGAATTATTGGCAACCATAAAAATAGCCTCCTTTTCTTCTTTACTAAATGGGGTGCCCACAAAACTAATATTAGCTTGGGCAGCATTGGTAATGGTTCCTGTTTTGTCGAATACAAAATGATTGGTTCTTGCCATTTGTTCTATTACCTCTGGCGACTTTAAATAAAACTTTACCCTCCCAAACATTCTTAAGGCATTGCCTAATGCAAATGGACTTGATAATGCCAAAGCACATGGACAAGCAATGATTAATACTGCAGTAAAGGCGGCTAAACTGCGGCTTGGGTCAAACACCAACCAAAAAATTGCCGACGAAATAGCAATGGCCAATAACGCATAGGTAAAATATTTACTTACTACTCCTTGAAAGGTAACAATCGCACTTAACCTATCTTTTGTAAAATGTTCGCTATTCCAAAGTTGAGTTAGGTAGCTTTGAGAAACAGGCTTACACACTTCTAATTCTATGGAAGCTCCTGTTTGCCTACCTCCAGCATAAATCATCTCGCCTAATACTTTTTCTATAGGTAGGCTTTCTCCTGTTACAAAACTAAAATCAACCTTTGCCTCTCCGCTTAATAAAATAGCATCGGCAGGGATAATTTCTTGGTTTCTGATTAACATCCTATCCCCTACTTTTAACTTAGTAACAGGCACCGTTTGCTCCTTACCATCTTTAAGAACCGATACGGCCACAGGAAAATAAGATTTATAATCCCGCTCAAAGGATAAGGTATCAAAGGTTCTTTGCTGAACCCACTTTCCAACTAATAAAAAGAAAACTAAACCTGCTAAGGTATCAAAAAAGCCAATGCCCGAATGTGAAATCACCTCATAGCTACTTCTAAAAAACATCACTAAAATGCCTAAAGCCAAAGGAAAATCTATATTCACAATTCCCTTGCGTAAGCTGTAGTACGCCGACTTAAAATATCCTTGTGCGCTATATAAAAACACAGGCAAAGCCAAGGCCATATTCAAATAACCAAATAAGCTTGAGAAGGCTGCATGAGAAAAACTATCTAATCCAAAATACTCTGGGAAGCTAATCAGCATGATATTACCAAAGCTAAATCCAGCAACCCCTACTTGGTAAAGCAATTTATTGTTATTACCAACCTTTTTTGTTTCTTCTAAATGCTTTAGACTAAGAGCTGGCTCATAACCCAATGAACTCAACAATTCTACTACTTTTCTAAGACTAGTTTCTTGGTGTTTAAAGCTGATACTTAATTGCTTTTTTAGAAAATCAACCCTACAATGTCCAATGCCTTTGTCTAACTTATACAAACTTTCTAATAGCCAAATACAGCTGCTACAATGCATGGATGGAATATGAAAAGTTATCCTTGCCATCTGCGCATCTTTAAAGTCGATGAGCTGCTTTTCTATCTCTTCATCTTCTAAATAGGCAAACTTTACTTTAGAAACCGGATTTTTTTGGGTTAATCCTGGTGCTTGATTGATGCTGTAATAGTCGCACAAATTACTTTGAGAAAGTAGCTCATAAACTCCTTGGCACCCTTGACAACAAAACGACTTATTATCATAAGCAAGTGGCGCAGCAGTTATTTTATCTCCACAATGAAAACAAAGTGCTGTAGTGGTTTCTGTTGTTTTTACCATAAGAATTAGCCAAGAAAAATAGAACGTTGCCCATGCATAAAAAACGACTTCTCTTTGTTAAAGATAATGTCTTCTAGAATCTCATTTTTATTTACCCCAGTAACCAATAAACATGAATTCATATTTCTTATGAGACCTCTTAATTCATCAAAATAATTATCTGGGTAAACGCGGTGAACATAAAAATGCTGTTTATACATTTTTAAATAATCAATCACAGCCTTTTCATTCTCTGAACTGGCCTCTGTTACTACAATATTGATGGTTACCTTATTTACTTGCAACTGCTCACCCATTAAATAAGTAAACAATTTGATGGCTTCAAAAGACTTGTTACTTCCATCATAAATTAACACCACATTTTGAAATGAAACCTGCTCACAGCTGAGCAATAGAATGGGGCATTTGGTATTATGCAATAAAAAATAAAGCGCCTCAAAAGATTGTCTATCAATATCTGGCCTATTAAATAAATCCTTACCAATTAAAAACAAATCATTGTATAAGCTCTCATTCACAAGCTCTTCATTCACATCTTCATCTGTGATATATACTTTGGTTTTTAAGGCTAATTCTTCACATTTATTTACAAACCTAGAGATAAACTCACTGCTGTTATTGAGGTTGGTATGAAGAATGCGTTCAATAATTTCTGAACGTGTAAACTGTGTATTCAAATTGGTTGGAAAATCAAACACCTGATCTAGGTTTTTCCCAATAATTCCTTCTACAAATGCGCCTTTAAAGTGGTCTTCCTTGCCAGGAAAAATCTTTGTTGAGCAGTCGAGTAACTTTTCTGCGTCAGCAGATCCGTCCATTAAAATTAGCATGTTGCGTACCACGATATTTCTGATTTAATTATGAATCAAAAATACCTTACCCATAAGGGCTAAAAAATGACCGAACTCAAGGTCACCTATGATTTATATCAGTTAATCTAAACCGAAGCGTGTGAAATTTTTTCGAGTGCAGAGAAATTCACGATTCTAATTTTCTTGCCTTCCATATCTATCAGCTTGTCTGCTCTAAACTCAGACAATAACCTAATTACTGTTTCTGTTGCAGTACCAACAATGTTGGCGATATCTTCTCTAGGCAAGGTAACTGCAATTAGGGCTTCATCTGTAGTATTTTCTAAATGAAAGGTCTTATGCAAAAACAATAAGGTTTCGGCCAAGCGTTCTCTCACACTTTTTTGAGCCAAGCTTTGAATACGCTCATCAGCTAATCCTAAATCGTGGCACAAAGACTTTAGCATTTGCTTATTGATTTGACTGTTTTTTTCTAACAACTCCATGAAGACATTTTTAGGAATAAAACAGCAAATGGTATCCTCAATACAAGTGGCGGTAGCAACCAAAGGCTCATCTGCAATTAAGGCCCTGTACCCCAAAAACTCACCCTCTTTTGCAAATCTGATAATTTGCTCTTTACCATCTTTGTTAGAACGGGTTAATTTAATAGCTCCTTTGCTTATACAATAAATACCTAAAGGCATATTGTCTTCATAAAAAATGGCTTGCCCTTTTTTGTAATGACTGCAAGATTTTGCAGAACTCACAATATCGGCTTCATCAGTTGTGCAGGCCGATAAAAAACTAACATTTTTGGCATCACAATGATTGCATTCTAGATACATTTTTTGCATAGCAGTGAGTATTGAGTTGTAAATTCTGGTGAAATTTAATGGCTTTCACTCCAAAAGGCAAATAATTGAGATTGTTGAGGGCTTGGATCTAAAAATTTTACAATCGCCCATTTAGTTGACCCATTTATATCTTCTTGCTTTTCAACAGCTAATCCTAACTTTTCAAGCGTTTCAAATAGTATCGCTTCCATTTTTCCTTTTCCCTCAATTATATCAGAAAAGTACTTTTCGAATGAAATGCCAGCAACCTCCTCTAAGATTTGTTGATATAATTCTTTAGTATATCCTTTCTGTTCTTTCCAAGTGCGTTGATATAACATCCGCATCACCTCATGCAACCTTCGTTTGCCATTGGAGGCCTCTATTATCATTACATCTGCAATCAAGGCTGCCACCAAACCTTCGGTGTAAATAGACACCTTTCGGCCTGGAACACCCATTACATAGCCGTCTAGCCAAGTATCAAAACTGCTGTCAGCCACACTGTAATGGTTTCTACCTTCATTGGTTAGATGCTTTGTGATATCCCCACCTAAACTTTCGCGATACCTATCCCAATCCCAAACACCAGATAGCCAAAGCGCTAAATCGCCATAATAAGTAGTTACGCCTTCATACACATAGCCCTGCCTAGAATAATTCTCTCGGGTAAAATCATAAGGCAACATTTCTGCTGGCCTAATGCGCTTTACATTCCATAAATGAAACAATTCATGAGAACTAATGGCTAAAAAATCATGGTACATATCCTCGTCCCCAAGCGCCTCAATTGGGCCCATGGCAATCACAGTAGAATCCATGTGCTCTACCCCATGCCTAAACATCTGAGGTAAGAGTAAATACATAAAATGATAGTCTTTACAAGGCAAATCACCAAATAAGTCCTGCTGCCATTTAGTGTATAAAGCAGTATCTTTTCTTAACCTTTCTAAGAGAGGGTATTCACTTCCATAAAACCAAAAATGAAGGTGGGTTTTATCCACCAAGAATTCCTCATGTTGCAAATTAGGTGATACAAAAACCGGACTATCGGCAAGCGCATCAAAATGTGGTGCCATTAAAACCCTGTTTTCTTGTGGCAATTGGCAAGCTATTTGCCAATGTGTGGGCACCTCAAATGACAAGGCATGAGGCTCATCTATCCTACCTTGCACATACATAAAACAATGCACCGGATTCAAATAAATCAAATCACTGTTTACGTAACAAGCGCCTGCATCTGGCTGTTGGGCATAATAATGATAGCCTACAAAAATTTTTGAAATACCTTCACAATTTACTTCCCATTGATCTTTGGTAATTTTTTTAAAATTAAGCAGATGGTGTTGGGCATCTTTTACCTCAAAACCTTTAATATTCTTAGCAAAATTACCCAGCTCATACCTACCTGGCCGCCAAGCGGGCAATTGCAGTATTATTCGGCTTGAACCAAGCGTATCTATTTCTGAATATATACTAACAAACTTAGGATGGTCGATGGTATTTGAAACAAGGTGCTTTATCATGGGGTAATCATTAATTTATGATAGGTCTTTTGATTTTCTTGGTTACCAATACAGACAATCAAATATAACCCTGCCTCATTAAAAACCAATGGCTGTTGAGGATTTATATCCTCACTTACTATTTTTCCTTCCGAGTTATAAACCATGATTTGGTTCAACCCGAAACCACTAAAAAACACTGGCACTCCAATGTTAGCTGGATTAGGATAAACACTTATTTTATCGCGCAAATGCTCTTCTACATTTGCACCATCGTTTTGATAAATCACTCCAACTGCATCAAAATCAAAGCCTGCACTTGGAAATGGCGTTGGCCAAGGATCATTGATAAAATTGCCGTTTATGTCTTTTGAACCCCACAAATCCACAGCTCCCTTTACATCAATGATTCGAACAAACTGAATATTATTTACATCTATCCCGCTGCTATCCTTCACATCATCTAGGTTAAA
>CAYUDC010000057.1:0-5170 GCA_964443415.1 uncultured Chitinophaga sp.
GCTTGGGACCATATCAATGTGTTTCCAACCTTCGAAAATTACCTCTCGCAGTTTAAAAAGTTTGTAACAGACATTCCTGCCTCAGGCGCCATCATCTACTGCCAAGCAGATCCTGAGCTGCGTCAACTCTTGGATCAAACCGAAACCCTTTGCCAAAAAATACCTTACCAAACCCCTGCCTTTAAGGTAGAAAATGGTAAGTTTATCATTCAAGATGCAGCAGGACAAGACATCACTTTAAATTTCTTTGGCCAACACAACCTGCAAAACATGATGGCTGCTATGCACGCGTGCGTAAAAGTTGGGTTGACCCAAGCCCAGTTCTACGAAGCCATTGCCAGTTTTAAAGGCACCGCCAAAAGATTAGAAACCTTAAAGGAAACGCCCGAAAGCCTTATCATCAGAGACTTTGCCCATGCGCCTTCTAAACTTAAAGCTACTGTAAATGCAGTAAAAGAATTATACCCTAACAGAACCTTAATTGCAGCTTATGAACTGCACACCTATAGTAGCTTAAACAAAGCATTCTTGCCACATTATAAAGACACTTTAAACGAAGCCCATGTAAGAGCAGTATTATTTAGCAAACATGCCTTAGAAATAAAGAAAATGCCCATGCTTGACCCAAACGAAGTAGCAGCAGCCTTTGGAGAAAATGTGCAGGTGTTTACAGACAAGGATGATTTAAGGGCGTTTATCGAGCAGCATTACTCGGGTAAAGAAAACATCTTACTTATGAGCAGCGGCACCTTTGATGGTATGACCCTAGATTTTTAAATATGATGCTGATGAAAAAATTATTGCTGTTTAGTTTAGCCATGCTAGGGATAGCCTCTGCTTGTAAAAAAGAAGAAACCCAAGAAGTAAAGAAAAGCAAACCAGAATACCTTACCACTGGCACATGGCGCTTGGTAGGGTTTACTATCAGTCCGGGTATTGTAATAGGCGGCACCACTGTTACCGATTTTTACAGCAACTTACCTACCTGCGAAAAAGACGATTTCCAACAGTTTTTTGCCAACGGTACAGCCCTTACAGACGAAGGACCCACTAAGTGCGATGCCTCCAATCCTCAACAAGACCCATTTACCTGGGCATTTAACAGCAGCGAAAACGAAATTATTTTTGATACCAACGAGCCCTATCAAATTGTAGCGTTAAACGCCACACAGTTTAATCTAAAGCGCGTGGTAGATGGCTCTACTATTTTTGGCGGCATCAGCGGCCAGAACTATACAGTGAGTTTAAGTATGGTGCATTAATATCCAATTAATCATTAAAACTTGTCAAAAAGAATCAAGATTGGCACAATAATTGGTTATTGACGAAAAGATTTTAAAAACCAATTTTATTTATATCATTGTACAAATTTTATCTATTATGAAAAAAATTACCTTAATGGCTGCGGCCCTTGCTTTAATTACTATTTCTTCTTGTAAGAAAGACGAAGAAACCAAAAAAACCAACACCGATCACCTTACTGCTTCTCCTTGGAAAATGACCAAGATGACTGTAAATCCGGGCATCGACTTTGGCAATGGAATTTTAGTAACCGACCTTTATGCTTTCGCAGAAGCATGTTCTAAAGATGATACAGAAAAGTTTAATGTAGGCGGTAAAGGTGTTTCTGATGAAGGTGCAACCAAATGCGATCCAGCAGACCCACAAACTACTCCTTTCAATTGGGCATTTACTAGCGGTGAGTCGAAATTAATTTTTGATACCGATACTTTCAATGTAGCTACATTAAATGAAAGCACCCTTAACTTAACCACAGAAATTGATGGCACAGACTTAGGTGGCGACCCTGGTAAACATACCATTTCGGTTACCTTTGGACACTAATCATATTAGAATATTCTAATCACAAAAAAGCCTCGACTATCGTCGAGGCTTTTTTATTTACAAACTGTGCAAACTCTTTTGCAAGGCATCTAATTTGGCTTGTGCATCGGCTCGCTTTTGACGCTCCTTCTCTACCAGCTCAGGTTTGGCATTGGCCACAAACTTCTCGTTACTTAACTTGGCATCCACCGATTTCATGAATCCTTGAAGGTATTCAATTTCTTTTTGAATCTTCTCGCGCTCTGCCGCCACATCAATTACTAAATTCAATGTCACAAACAACTCGTCTGTTACACAAGGAATCATCATGGCATTGCCATTTTCTGAGACACCAAATCCATTAAACTGAACATTGGCCAACTTGGCAATTAAGCTTAAATAAGGCTCATAACGGCTATTGTCTGTAGACTTAATGGTAATTTCTAAGGTTTCTTTCGGACTTAAACCTTTGGCATTTCTTATGTTTCTTACCTGTGTAATAGCCTCCATAGCATATGACATATCAAGGCTATTTACATGCGACTGGTATTGCGGCATTGGGGCGATGCAAATAGAATCACCAGCAGCTCTATTGCCTAAAGTTTGCCAAATCTCTTCGGTAATAAAAGGCATAAATGGATGTAATATGCGCATCAATGCGTCAAAGATTTCTGTACATTCTTGGTAAGCACTTTGATGAATAGCTTCTCCGTAAGGCGGTTTAATCATTTCGAGATACCAAGCGCAGAAATCGTCCCAGATAAGTTTGTAAACACTCATCAAGGCTTCACTCAATCGATAGTCGCTAAACTTTTCTTCCAATTCTTTTAACACCTGGTTCATTCTGCCACGCATCCATTGCCCGCTTAATGAAGCTGCGGCAAGTACTTCCTGCGAAACTTCGGTATCTGGCTTATGCTCCCACCCTTTTACCAAACGATAGGCATTCCAAATTTTATTGGCAAAATTTCTTCCTTGTTCAACCTGACTTTCATCAAATAAAATATCATTACCTGCAGGAGAGCATATGAGCATTCCCATACGTACCCCATCAGCACCAAACTGCGCAATAAGGTCGAGTGGGTCGGGCGAATTACCCAAGGACTTACTCATTTTCCTGCGTTGCTTATCCCTTACGATGCCAGTATAATATACATTGCTAAATGGCTTTTCGCCACGCCACTCGTAACCAGCCATAATCATCCTAGCCACCCAAAAGAACATAATTTCTGGGGCAGTTACCAAATCTTGTGTGGGATAAAAATAGCTGATATCTTTGTTTTTAGGATCTTCAAATCCATCAAAAACAGAGATAGGCCACAGCCATGAGCTAAACCAAGTATCGAGTACGTCTTGGTCTTGATGAAGGCCATTGGCGCTTAGCTGTTGGCCTTTGGCAAGCAACATCTGTTCTGCCTCTTCTTTGGTTTTGGCTACTGCTACCAATTCGCCAGCTTCGTTGTACCAAGCTGGAATTCTTTGACCCCACCACAGCTGTCTGCTAATACACCAATCTTTGATATTCTCTATCCAATGTTTATAGGTGTTCTTCATCTTAGCAGGATGAAACTTCACCTCATCATTCATTACCGATGTAAGCACCTCTGGGTTCTTGGCCATAAAGGCTTTCATATCTACCCACCATTGCAAGCTTAAACGTGGCTCAATCACTGCGCCTGTTCTCTCGCTGGTACCTACTTGGTTTTTGTAATCTTCTATCTTCTCTATATGTCCAGCCTCCTCTAGGTCTATGGCAATTTGCTTTCTTACCACAAATCGGTCTTTGCCAATATACCTTGGGTCTTTGGCATTTTCATTAATTAAACCTTCATCGGTAAGCACATCAATTACCTCGAGGCCATATTTCTGCCCAATGGCATAATCGTTTTGGTCGTGCGCGGGCGTTACCTTTAAGCAGCCGGTTCCAAATTCAGGGTCGATATACTCATCTGCAATAATGGGAATCTCGCGGTTGATAAAAGGTACCAAGCATTTTTGACCCAACAAGTGTTTAAAGCGTTCGTCGTTGGGGTGCACACAAATGGCCACATCTGCAAGGATAGTTTCTGGACGGGTGGTAGCCACGGTCATATAGTTGCCACTTCCATCGGCCATAAAGTATTTTACAAAGTATAACTTAGACTGAACCTCCTTATAAATTACCTCTTCGTCGCTTAAAGCAGTTTTGCCTTGAGGATCCCAATTTACCATGCGAAGGCCACGATAAATAAGCCCTTTATTATATAAATCAATGAATACATCAATCACCGCTTCGCTCAATTTGGGTTCCATGGTAAAGCGGGTGCGTTCCCAATCGCAACTTGCGCCTAGCTTTTTAAGTTGTTCGAGGATGATGCCGCCATATTTTTCTTTCCAATCCCAAGCATGCTTTAGAAAGTCTTCACGAGAAAGGTCTGATTTCTTAATTCCTTGCTCGCGCAGCATTTGCACTACCTTGGCCTCTGTGGCAATCGAAGCATGATCGGTACCCGGCACCCAGCAAGCATTCTTGCCTTGCATTCTAGCGCGGCGCACCAATACATCCTGAATGGTATTGTTAAGCATATGCCCCATGTGCAATACGCCCGTAACATTTGGAGGAGGAATCACCACGGTGTAAGGTTCTTTATCTTCCTTTACAGTAGCATGAAACAATTGATGCTGGAGCCAATATTGGTTCCATTTGTCTTCAAAATCCTGCGGCGAATATGTTTTAGCGAGTTCTTTCATTTTATTTGCTATTGGCCTCTAGCCGTTGGCTTTTGGCGATCTATGATTAAATGTGGATATCAAATTATAAAAACGAATATAATAATTTCAAATTCTCAATTAAGGAGCTAAAGGCCAACTGCTAATAGCTAATCGCCAATCAAAACAAAAACCCCGACCCATTTACATGAGCCGGGGCCGTTGTTAAAGTTATTATTTCTTTTACCCTCTTTTTTCTTTAACCTTGGCGTTTTTACCTTTGGCATCACGTAGATAAAACAAACGAGCTCTGCGGACCTTACCGCGGCTAACCAATTCGATTTTATCGATGTTCTGACTGTATAAAGGGAAGATTCTTTCTACTCCAACGCCATTAGAAATTTTACGTACAGTAATGGTTTCATTTAAACCTGAATTTCTGCGTTGAATCACAATACCTTGGTATTGCTGAATACGCTCTTTAGATCCCTCGCGGATTTTATAGTGTACGTTAATTGTATCACCTGCATTAAAAGCGGGGAATGATTTTCCTTGTGTAAACTCTTGCTCAACAAATTTTATAGCGTCCATGTTCGTGTACTTTTTCTAAAATGGTCTGCGAAAGTAGATTTATTTAACTAAATAACAAAACGATTCT
>CAYUDC010000057.1:5270-16274 GCA_964443415.1 uncultured Chitinophaga sp.
AGGCTTAGCTCTCGTGTGACCAAATGTTCGCGCACGCGTTCGTCTACTCCTTTATAATGTCCGCATAAAAAGGCTAAGTTCTTTTTGCTGCTGAGTTGGTTGGCAATTTTTTGGGTAAAGGGCTCCCCATCCGGACTCATATAAATCACCTCGTCGTAGGTGCGAGATTCTTTTAAAGAGGTCAGACATCGGTCGATAGGCTCTACTCCCATCACCATACCAGCACCACCGCCAAAAGGATAATCGTCTACATTTTTATGCTTTGCTAGGGAGTAATCACGAATATTATGTAAGTCTATATTCACCAAGCCGCGCTGCATGGCACGTTTGATGATAGACTGGGTGAAGGGTCCTTCGAAAATCTGAGGGAATAATGTTAATACATCAATTTGCATGATTGGGCAAATTTATAGTAATTTAGCTAAGGTATATGAAAAAGCTTTTGGTGTGTGTAATAGCTGTGGTGGTTTTACCTCTGGCAAGTTTGGGTCAAACCAAAGGGAAACCTGTTAAATATGGTGCTTTTGGTGGGCATGTGTACCCCCAAGGCGACCAAATGATTGGTTTTAACACCCTTTCTTATAGACGCTGGGGCTACGGGGTAAGTGGCAGATTAGGTATTCAGAATATCTTAATGAACCAAGCTGGTTATAGCAACATTACTTTAGAAAATGCCAAGAACAATGGCTGGCTCACCGGTAAATCTAAAAGTGCTTATGGCTTTAGTGTCGGTTTGAACCTAGGCGTAGCGCTCACTAAAAAGATTCCAATTTATGGAGGTGCCGGTATCATCAGGTACCGCGAGGCTTTGGAAGTTGCTTCTCCTGCTTTTAATCCTGGGGAAACAGAGTATATTTTAAACCTAGACAATATTCGGTTCAAACCAACCTTTACCGCTGGAATTTTTGTACCCTTGTTTAGCAGAGCAGTATTAAACATTGCCTACGACACTCGTCCGGGTTTGTTATTTGTAGGATTGGCTATATCAGACCCATTTAATTATGAAGACATTGATATGTGGTAACCGAAGAAAACTATTTTTTTTTCAATAGATAAAAGAGAATCTATTTGATCTTTTAGTTCAGGAATTTTATTAATTAACACATCCCAAATAATGATATAATTAACTCCCATATAGTCATGCACTAATCTATCCCTCATTCCAGCCATATACTTCCATTTAATGCCAACCCACCTTAATTTAACATCTACTGGAATTTTCTTTGTAGCCTCTCCTATTATTTCTAAACTTCTTACAACAGCCCTTTTTAAAATTTCATCTTCTATAAATTGTTGATAGGTTAGATTGTTTTCAGTTATTGATATTAAGAATAAACACTCATCAAATATATGTTTCAGCAATTCTTTTGGATCCTTATACATATAATGTTTCTTTTAAAATATAAGGTCCAATATAAGGGCTTAAACCATTTCTTGTAACAATATCTATTTTATGATTTTCAAACAAATTCTCAATTAAATCATATATGGCTATAAAATTATCATAGGTCTCTTTTTCAGGATAAAATTCAACAAAAAGATCAATATCACTATTTTCATTCTGCTCATTGCTAAGGTATGACCCAAATAAACCTATATTTTTGATTCCCAAATCTTTGAGCTTAGCTTTTTGAAGTCTTAAAGTTTCTAATATTTGATACTTAGTTAGCATGATCTCTCACAAATATATAAAAGTGACTAATAATAAAGGTAATGAGTTATAAAACTTTATCTGAAATTAATATGCAATAGGTGAAAGCATTATTTTCGTGGCATCAATCACAAACAAAAGATGCAATATTGGCTAGTAAAATCAGAACCTTTTAAATACAGTTGGGAGCAATTTGTAGCAGATAAACAAACCTTTTGGGATGGGGTAAGAAACTACCAAGCCCGAAACAACCTGCGTGCCATGAAAAAAGGCGATTTGGTACTATGGTACCACAGCAATGAAGGCATGGAAGTGGTAGGCATTGCCATGGTAGTGAAAGAGGCATACCAAGACCCCACCACCGAAGATACCAATTGGGTAGTGGTAGATTTAAAGCCATTTAAAAAATTGAAGAAGCCTGTTAGTTTGGTGCAAATCAAGGCGCATCCGCTGCTACAAAATATTGGTTTAGTAAAGCAAGGCAGGCTTTCTGTGATGCCCTTGCAGGCAGAGGAGTTTGATATTATTTTGGAGTTGGGGAGTTAACAATTTTTCTTTTTATCCGCTAGATTTCGCATCTTTGAAGGCAAAGGAGTAATTCCTGCCACATGAATTCAAGAGTAATCCTAGAGAAAAAACAGCTCGACATCACCTTAGACCGATTGGTTTGTGAACTCATAGAACGCCTCGGAGACTTTAAAAACATTGCCATTATTGGCATGCAGCCTCGCGGCATCTACCTTAGCCGCCGCATTCGCGAGAAACTTACTGCCGCCCTTGGCAAACAAGGTTTTGATTATGGCGAACTAGATATCTCTTTCTACCGCGACGATTTTAGACGCAATGCCACTCCTATCCTGCCGCACGAACTAAAAATTAATTTTGACGTAGAGGGCAAAAGGATTGTACTCATAGACGATGTGCTCTACACCGGACGCACCATTCGCTCTGCCCTCGAAGCCCTTAACGACTTTGGTCGACCTTCTAAAGTAGAATTACTCGTTTTAGTAGACCGAAAATATAGCCGCGACCTGCCCATTCACCCCGATTATGTTGGACTAAAAGTAGACACCCGCTCACACGATAAAGTGATAGTGGAGTGGAAAGAAAACCAAAAGAAAGACCAAGTTAGTATCATCACCACCGAAGCGAATTAAAGCAGCATCCGCAATGAAGAAATTCTCCCAAAAACATCTTTTAGGCATCAAAGACCTCACTCCTAACGATATTCAATTGGTATTTGAAACAGCAGATAACTTTAAGCAAATCATCAATAGGCCCATTAAAAAAGTGCCTTCTCTTAGAGATGTTACCATTGCCAATGTGTTTTTTGAAAACTCTACCCGCACCCGCATCTCCTTCGAACTCGCCCAAAAAAGGCTCAGCGCCGATATCGTGAATTTTGCGGCCTCTTCTTCTTCTGTTTCTAAAGGTGAAACTTTAATAGACACCGTTAACAATATCTTGGCCATGAAGGTAGACATGGTGGTGATGCGCCATCCTGCTCCTGGCGCCTGCTTGTTTTTAGCCAAACATGTAGATGCACAAATTATCAATGCTGGCGATGGCACCCACGAACACCCCACGCAAGCCTTGTTAGATGCCTACTCTATCCGCGAAAAACTAGGAAGCGTAAAAGGCAAAAAAGTAGTAATTGTAGGAGATATCACCCATAGCCGCGTGGCTCTCTCTAATATCCTTTGCCTTCAAAAATTAGGTGCAGAGGTAATGGTGTGCGGCCCCACCACTTTAATTCCTAAATACATCAGCAGTTTAGGGGTTCGGGTTGAACACGATCTGATGAAAGCCCTCGCCTGGTGCGATGTAGCCAACATGTTGCGCATTCAGTTAGAAAGACAAGATATTAAATACTTCCCAAGTCTTAGAGAATATAGCATGTTGTATGGCCTCGACAAAGAACGTTTAGATGCTTTGAGCAAAGAAATTGTGATCATGCATCCAGGCCCCATTAACCGCGGGGTAGAAATTACCTCGGATGTGGCCGATAGCAAACATAGCATTATCCTAGACCAGGTAGAAAACGGCGTAGCCACGCGCATGGCCATCATGTATTTGTTGGCTGGGCAAAAGCCAGAAATCAACTAGTTTTATTTAGCTTCTTTCTTTACAAAAAAAGCCACAATGGCGCTGGTTACCAAACCTGCCATAGGTGCAAACATGGTAGACTCGAATATGTAATTGTTTAGGTTAAAATACGCCTCGGCTTGTTCGCGTGTTTTAATTTGTTGTGATACCGTATAATTAATTACATTCTCAAAATAATCTGGCGAGATAATGGTATTAGAAGCCCACACAGAAAATGGCGTTAATATCATCACCACTACCGAGATAAGAATACCCGATACCAAGCCTTGCATATAACTCATGGTGCCACCCAGTTGCTTGCGCATTTGGATCAAGGCAAACACATACATGGCAATGGATGGGAACAATACAAACATAGAATACTTGGCATGTTCTGAAATATGCTCATTGTGTAAGCCAAATAATTTTTCGCCCGACATCCAAACGAGCTGCATGAGGATAAAGTAAATTCCCCAACGGATTTCATGTGAATACTTTTTCATTTTCGATAGGTTTGTTGGTACTAAGGTAAGCAGCCCATTCCAAAAAACAAAAAACCCGGCTACACTGTGTGCACACCGGGCTTTACAAACAACAAACCTACCATTTATATAAATAACATATGAGTGCCAATGCCGGAGCCTTGCTTGTAAAAGTCGCCAACGGTAATAACGGCCTCTACTCCCTCATACATATCTTCTTTGGTATAATGAAACATATCCATAGCCAACCTGCAAGCCCATAGCTTAACACCAGATGCTACCAAGATGTCGAGAAACTCATGCACGTCTGGCATGTCTATTTTCTCCATCTCTTTTTTCATCATCGAGGTGGCTAAGGCTTCCATGCCAGGCAAACCGCCCAACATGGTTGGCATGTGCATGGCGGGGTTACCAACGGTAGCTACATGCAAATGTTCCAGTTTCTTTTTATGAATGGCCTCAAGGCCAAAAAAGGTAAAAAATATCTCTGCTTCTATGCCTTCCATTCTGGCGCCATTGGCCAAAACAAAAGCTGCATATACGTTCTCTAAGGTGGCTTTAGAAAGAATTATCATCATCTTTCTAATCTCGCCATTATATTCTGTTGTCATGTGAAAGTTTTTAAAATGGATTGATTACAAACAGCTGGCTGGCTTTGGTATACCAGCAATTTTAGTAGAAATCTTCAGTGGACCTTGAGGGAATAAGGCATAAAATTCTTTGATATCTACCACCTTGCTCTGCCCGATTTTGCGAATGCTCAAAGCAATTTTTTGTTGGTGTTGCTCTTGCAAAAATTTAATTACCTCCCAATGTCTTGGGCTCATTTGGATATTGTATTCTTTGGCCATTTCTTCGCCAATGCTTTGATCCCACTGACTAAAATCTGTAAGGTAGCCTTCTTCATTTACTTGAATGCTTTTACCTGCAATTACTTTTTCCATAGTTGTATGATGATTGTTGTTGTTTAATGAACTGTTTCTGTTTCGAAATGCTTACCTGCCTCTTGCATTTTGGCAGATACAAATGGGATATGAGTGCCTTTGAGCAACATATTCCAGTAAATCCATTTAAAGGCTAGTTTGCCCATATGGTTCATGCGACTTTCTTTAAGCAACCTTAAAGGGCCCACTCCTGGAAACGGAAAGGTGCCTTCTACTGGTTCGTGACTATAATTAAAGTCTATCAATAAAGCTTTGCCATGCCCTGTTTCTACAAAGCAGTTGGCGTGGCCATCAAATTCTTCTTGTAAAGGTTGTCCTGCAATATAGCGGTTGATGTTTTCGGTAAGTATCTCGGCTTCGAAATGGGCCACAGAACCAGCTTTACTAGCAGGGATATTGCTGGCATCACCAATCACAAAAATATTAGGATGCGCCAAGCTTTGAAGTGAGCCTTTGTTGGTGGGAATAAAATTTAACTCATCTCCCAAACCAGATCTTTCTATCACATCATCGCCTTTGTTGGTTGGCACAGTAACCAATAAGTCAAACGGAATTTCTTTGCCACCATAATCTACGATTACTTTTCTATCGTTATCTACTTGCTCTATGGCAAAATCGGTTTCTACTTTTATATTTTTATCATGCAATAAATGGTCTAAGGCTTCGGTGGCTTTGGGTTTGGTAAAGGCACCACTCAATGGGGTAACATAAGTTATTTCTACCTTTTCGCGCATGCCTTTATTAATAAAGTAAGAATCAGATAAAAAGGCAAATTCCAAAGGAGCTACTGGACACTTGATAGGCATCTCTGTGATATGAACTACCAATTTACCACCTTCCCAAGTTCTTAGCTTATCTCTTAAAGCTAATGAACCTTCGAAGGTATAAAAGTCGAACACACTTTTTTTCCACTCAGCGCCTTGCATGCCGCTAATTTCTTCTGGGGCAATACGCGCACCTGTGGCAATAATCAAAATATCATATGGCAAAACATCACCATTGGCCATTTGCACTTTATTTTCTTCGGGCACTATTAAATCAATCTTGCCACGTTTCCAATGAACACCTTTTGGAATAAACTGCTCTATGGGTTTAACAATGTCTTCTGGCTCATAAATATCAAAGGGCAGAAACAAATAACCAGGTTGGTAATAATGTTGCTCGCGCTCGTCTATAATCGTTATCTGCCATTCGTCTTTTGGTGTCAATTCATGCTTAAGATGATTTGCCATCATGGTTCCGCCTGTTCCGGCACCTAAGATTACAATGTTTTTCATCGTTGGTGGTTGTTTAATTTCCGTAACAAAGGTTGGGTCAAACCGAAACCAAAAAAATGAGTTGCCTCAACTTATTAAATGATATGCATCAATTAATAAAGTAACATTTGTTACAAGATGCTATGCTGAAAAAATATACCTAAAAAGGATACCTGACCATTCTCACAAAAAAACCTGACCTGCGTCATATTGTGCAGCGAGCTTGGCCAATAGTTTTGCCACATCAATCATTTATCATATGCCTTTATATAAACAAGCAGGACAAATTCCTAACAAACGCCATGTGGTTTTTAGACAAGCCAATGGCAGTTTATACCACGAAGAGCTCTTTGGCACCGAAGGCTTTGCCGGTTTATCATCGCTCGTATATCATTTACATCCACCCACCATTGTTAAGGAGTTTGGCAAACCATATTCGGTAAGGCCAGAGGTAGCGGTAGAAGATAATTTGCAAGCCAGAAGCTTTATGGGGTATCGGCTTGAACCAAGCGCCGACTATTTAGAAAGCCGTAAAGTGTTGTTTGTAAATAACGACATGAACATTGGTTTGGCAGCACCGCAAAACAGCATGGAAGACTACTTCTATAAGAATGCGGATGCCGACGAAATGATATTTGTGCATGAAGGCAGCGGCACCTTAAAAACCATGTATGGCAGTTTAGAATTTGCCTATGGCGATTACCTTATTATCCCAAGAGGCATGGTGTATCAAATGAAGTTTGACACCTCAAAGAATCGCTTGTTAATTGTAGAATCTAATGGCCCTATCGAAACACCTAACCGTTACAGAAACAACTATGGGCAGTTCTTAGAGCATTCACCATTTTGCGAAAGAGACATACGCACCCCTCATAGCTTAGAAACCTTTGATGTGGAAGGCGATTTTTTAATTAAAATTAAAAAGAGAGGTTTAATCTATCCTTATATCTATGGTACACATCCTTTTGATGTAGTAGGTTGGGATGGCTACTGTTATCCGTATGCGTTTTCTATCTTTAATTTTGAACCTATCACAGGCAGAATTCACATGCCTCCTCCTATTCATCAAACGTTTCAAGGAAAGAACTTTGTAATTTGTTCTTTTGTGCCGAGGCTATACGATTACCATCCAGATGCCATACCAGCACCTTACCACCACAGCAATATTGATAGTGATGAATTATTGTACTATGTGGATGGAGATTTTATGAGCCGTAACAACATTCAAAAAGGCCAAATTACCTTGCACCCAGGTGGCATTCCACATGGCCCGCACCCAGGCGCTATCGAACGCAGCATTGGCAAGAAAGAAACCAACGAATTGGCTGTGATGATAGATCCTTTTAACCCTGTTAAGATTACCAAAGAAGCGCTTAAATACGAGGTAGAAGATTACTATCACTCATGGGTAGAACATACCCCAGAAACATCATTTGCATAAATCCAATTAACACATCAAACTATGTATAACGATTTAACAGACGTAAAAAACTTTAGCTATTCTGGCGAGAAGATTTTTGACAAGGCACAGGATTTTCTTCCCATCAATGGCACCGATTATGTAGAATTATATGTGGGCAATGCCAAGCAGGCTGCGCATTACTATAAAACTGCATTTGGGTTTCAAGACCTAGCTTATGCAGGTTTAGAAACAGGTGTAAGAGACCGTACTTCTTATGTATTGCAACAAGGAAAAATTAGATTAGTACTTACAACGCCCTTTGATCCAGAAAGTGAAATCGCCCAACACTTAAGGTTACATGGCGATGGCGTAAGGGTAATTGCTTTATGGGTAAATGATGCATATGATGCTTTTGAACAAACCACCAAGCGCGGTGCAAAAGCCTACATGCAACCTTGCACAGTGAGCGATGAGCATGGCGAAGTTAAGATGAGTGGTATCCATACTTATGGAGATACGGTGCATGTATTTATTGAACGTAAAAACTACAACGGCTTATTTTTACCAGGTTATGTAAAGCTCGAAACCGAATACCATCCTGGAGATACAGGCTTAAGGTACATCGACCATATGGTAGGCAATGTGGAGTTGGGGGCTATGAATAAATGGTCTTCATTCTATGCAGAAGTAATGGGCTTTGCCAATTTAGTAACCTTTGATGATAAGGATATTTCTACCGAATATACAGCTTTAATGAGTAAAGTAATGACCAATGGTAATGGATACATTAAGTTTCCTATCAACGAGCCAGCCATTGGCAAGAAGAAATCTCAGGTAGAAGAATACCTAGATTTTTACCGCGGCCCGGGTTGCCAGCACATTGCTGTAGCTACCAATGATATTGTTTTTACCATTTCGGAGATGCGCAAGCGTGGAGTGGAGTTTTTATATGTACCAGGTACTTATTATGATTCGGTAAAGGAGCGTGTGGGAATTATAGAAGAAGACATGGAGGTATTAAAGAAATGGGGTATTATGGTGGATAGAGATGAAGAAGGCTACTTATTACAAATCTTTACCAAGCCGGTAGAAGATAGGCCTACTTTATTTTTTGAAATCATCCAACGTAAAGGAGCAAAATCGTTTGGCAAAGGGAATTTTCAGGCCTTGTTTGAGTCTATTGAAGCCGAACAAGCCAGAAGAGGAACTTTATAAAGATTTGGTTTATTCACTCAAAAAAAGAAGGCTGCCTTTAAATCTTTAAAGGCAGCCTTTTTAATTATTAGAAAGTGAACTTATTTAAAATTTAATCTTCTAATTAGTTCTTAATTAATTCTTTTATTTTCTTTTTAGATTTTAAAGAGTCAGAATTATTCTTTTTACCTTTCATAATTAGCCTAAACTCTGCTAACTCTTCTTTGGTCCAGGGTTCAGACTTTATTGAAAAATCTACATTTCTAGGTTCTTTAATCAGTTTCATTTTTTCATTTATTATAATATCTATCAATAAGCATTGCTGCGGCGGTCGAATCAATATACATCCTTAAACCTTTAAAATGGGTTGCATTTAGTGTTTTTTGGTAATGTTTGATAAGAGATGATTTCGCATCAAAAGCTACGAATCCTTGATATCCTTTATCCATCGACATTTTGCATGCAAATGCAACCAAATTTGCAGGAACTCCCAAATATAACTTTTCTTTTCCTTTATTAAAATAGGCACTTTCAATTAAATGAATAAAGATATGATCCATTTTATCCTCAATACTTAATAAACCTTGAATAAGTTTTGGTTGTTCGATGGTTACCAATCCAAAAACAAGTTTTGTTGAGTCCTTCAGCTCATATTGCCAATTAAACTCCCATATTGCCTTCTCTAGAATTTGAGAGTCCCTAGTTGAAATTTTCTCAATTCGAGTTTCAAAAATCTCAGATGTTAATGCATTTTCGATTGAATTGGATAGCTTATCAATTTCAATTGAAAGTTCTCTATGCCGACTATTTTTCATTGCATAAAAATAATCCTGAGTACTTTCAAACCATCATTACTCAAAAAGTAAATCCAGTAAACCAGATAACAGCCTTCTTGAATAAGTACTTTCTGATCCCTAAACTATTTCAATAGGTTAGGAAAACAACCTACATAAACTCCTGCACCTTCTTCACCATATTGGCAGAACCCATAATAACAGGAACACGCTGGTGAATTTCGGTGGGCTCTACATCTAACACACGCATGGCGCCAGTAGTAGCAATGCCCCCCGCTTGCTCCGCAATAAATGCCATAGGAATACATTCAAATAAAAGTCTTAACTTACCATTAGGTGCTTTGGCGGTAGGAGGATAAATAAATACACCACCTTTTAATAAGTTTCTATGAAAATCTGCCACCATAGAGCCAATATACCTTGCGCTATAAGGTCTTGAAGTGGCTTTATCTGTGCCTTTTACCCATGCCAAGTATTTGTTAAGTCCATCAGAGAATTCGCCAGCATTACCTTCATTTAAAGAATACACCTTACCATCGGCAGGGGTTTTAATATCAGGGTGACTGAGGCAAAACTCTCCAATACTTGGGTCTAAGGTAAAGCCGTTAACACCTTTGCCTGTGCTATACACCAACATGGTAGAAGTTCCATACACCACATATCCAGCAGCTACTAAGCGATTACCAGGTTGCAAAACATCTTGCAAGGTAGCCTCGGTGCCTGGTTCGGTCATTCTTCTATAAATAGAGAAAATAGTACCAATTGACACATTTACATCAATATTGCTAGAACCGTCTAAAGGATCAATACAAACTACATATTTGCCATTTTTACTAAACTTTCCGTTTAATAAAACCATGTCATCATTTTCTTCGCTGGCCATGGCACATACTTCACCACCTTTTTCGAGGGCCCAGATAAAGGTTTCGTTGCCAATGATATCTAACTTCTTCACATCTTCGCCTTGCACATTTACAGAACCATGCTCGCCAAGGATTTGGGTCAAACCAGCTTTATTTACTTCTCTGCTAATAATTTTTGAGGCAATCCCGATATCACGTAACAATCTAGATAATTCGCCTTTGGCATATGGAAAATCTTGTTGCTTTTCGATAACAAATTGACCGAGTGTAGTAATTGACATAATGTTTCAGATTTGGGAGCAAACCTAATTGTTATCCCTTATTTAAACAAAT
>CAYUDC010000058.1:0-15698 GCA_964443415.1 uncultured Chitinophaga sp.
TAAAAGAGGCTTTAACACCGCATGACATCAAAGTATATGCAGGCAATCAATCTATCGAAGAGTTGATGGGTGTTACTTCGGCAGATATTGTATTAACTGCCATGGTAGGATATAGTGGCTTGAAGCCAACCATTGCCGCAATCAAAAATAAGAAGCGCATTGCCCTTGCCAATAAAGAAACCTTGGTGGTGGCTGGCGAGCTGATTACTCAGTTGTGTGCAGAGCATCGCACCGATTTAATTCCGGTTGACTCAGAGCACTCAGCCATCTTTCAATGTTTGGTAGGCGAGCACCCAGACAGTATCGAGAAGATTATCCTTACCGCCTCGGGTGGGCCGTTTAGAGGAAAGAAAGCGCATGAGCTTACAGAGATTACCAAGGCCCAGGCGCTTAAGCATCCTAATTGGAGCATGGGAGCCAAGATTACCATTGACTCTGCTACGCTCATGAACAAAGGTTTAGAGGTAATAGAAGCCAAATGGTTGTTTGGTGTGCAAGGTAAAGACATCGAAGTGGTGGTGCACCCACAATCTATTATTCATAGCATGGTGAGCTTTAAAGACAGTAGCATTAAAGCACAAATGGGATTGCCAGATATGAAGTTGCCTATCCACTATGCCTTTTTCTATCCAGAGAGGGTAAAGGCCAGCTTCGAGCGTATGTCGTTTGCCAAATATGGCCAACTTACTTTTGAGCAACCTGATACCGATACCTTTAGAAATTTGGCCTTGGCCTACGAGGCCATGGACAAGGGAGGCAATATGGCATGTATCTTAAATGCGGCCAACGAAATAGCGGTGGAGGCATTTTTGCAAGACAAGATTAAGTTCTTAGACATTGCTGCCATCAACGAAAAGTGCATGCAATCTGTGGCATTTGTTCAGCATCCAGTCTTGGAAGACTATGTGCAAACCGATACCGAAACACGCAAATTTGCAAAGAGTTTATTGGCTTAAATCCGTATTATTGCGGTAATATTTTTAATAATTTTTGAATGGAAGCATTGGTAATGGCAGGTCAGTTAATTCTGGCCATTTCTATATTAGTAATTTTACACGAGTTTGGTCATTATTTGGCCGCAAGGGCTTTTGGGATTAAAGTAGAAAAGTTCTACTTGTTTTTTGATGCTTGGGATGTAAAACTATTTTCGTTTAAACGCGGAGATACCGAGTGGGGTATTGGTTGGTTGCCATTAGGAGGCTACGTAAAAATAGCGGGTATGATAGACGAAAGCATGGATACCGAAGCCATGAAACAACCCGCCCAACCTTGGGAGTTTAGAAGCAAACCAGCTTGGCAAAGGCTTATTGTAATGATAGGTGGTGTGGTAGTAAATGTAATTGCTGCGGTAATTATTTTTGCTATGATTAGCTATGGTTATGGCGATAAGTTTATTAAAAACGAATCTCTAAAAGCAGGTATAGTTCCGTCTGAGTTGGCTCAAGAATATGGCTTTAAAATTGGCGATAAATTGGTATCGGTAAACAATGTGCCAATCACTCGTTTTGAGGAAGCCTTACAGATCAAACATATTTTAAGTGAAGGGGTAACCTATAAGGTTGAACGCGAAGGGCAGCTAGCAGAAGTTAAATTGCCAGATGATTTCATCAAGAAATTTGGAGATGCCAAAACAGATTTCTTTAGACCTCGCCTGCATTTCTTTGTTGGCGCGGTTGGGGAGAAGTCTAATGCAGAAAAGGCGGGCTTAAAGAAAGGCGATTTAATTACCATGGTTGATACCTTTAAGTTCGAATACTTAGATCAGTTTCAAGCATACATCAAAGGCAAGAAATGTGGCAAGGTAAACTTGTTGGTTAGCAGAGATGGCAAAGACTTAAACCTGCCTTGTGAAGTGGATGGATGCGGTGCCATAGGCATTGGCATAGATTCTAAAGATTTTGAATACGAGGAGGTAAGCTATGGTTTTTTTGAGTCATTTCCATTAGGTATAGACAAAGCCATTGAAAACATAGACGCACAAATAAAAGGCTGGGGTAAAATTTTTAAGGGAGATATTGCCGTTAATAAAGCCGTTCAAGGTCCTATTGGTATTGCAAAATTCTTTGGATCAGAAGTAATCTGGAAGCGCTTTTGGTTGTTTACTGCCCTTATTTCTTTGGGCTTGGCCTTTATGAACATCTTACCTATTCCGGCTTTAGATGGTGGTCATGTGTTATTCTTGTTATTCGAAATTGTGCTTAGACGTCCTTTGAGTGAGTCGTTCTTAGAGAAGGCTCAATACATTGGTATGATTACCTTGCTCACCTTAATGGTGCTTATTTTTGGTAACGATATTTGGGGGTTGATTACGCATACTTCTGCTGCCGCTCCTACTTGCAATTGTTAAAGGCAATACACAAATGGAATTAAACACCTTAACAGCCATTGGTCCGGTTGATGGCAGATATAACAAACAAACCCAAAAGCTAAGCAACTATTTTAGTGAGTTTGCCCTCATCAAATACCGTGTGTGGGTAGAGGTAGAATATTTAATAGCCTTGGCCGAAAAGCCATTGCCACAATTAAAAGATGCCTTTACAGATGCGCACAAGCAAGCTTTGCGTGGCTTGTATCAACATTTTAGTTTAGCAGATGCACAACGCATTAAGGATACCGAGAAAGTAACCAACCATGATGTTAAAGCGGTGGAGTACTTTTTAAAAGAAGCTTTAGAAAAGTTAGGGTTGACCCAATACGTGGAGTTTGTTCATTTTGGTTTAACCTCTCAAGACATTAACAATACCGCCATTCCTATGTCATTAAAACATGGCTGGCAAGAGGCGGTAATGCCAGTGTTGCAAGAAGTACTTGGTATAATGAAGCAGCAAGCCAAAGATTGGGATAGTATTTCGATGTTGGCTAGAACCCATGGTCAGCCTGCCTCGCCAACTAGGCTTGGTAAAGAATGGCAGGTATTTGTGAGCAGGCTGGAGGAGCAAATAAGGCAGTTAATGTTATTACAATTTCCTGCCAAATTTGGCGGCGCAACGGGTAATTTTAATGCCCATCATGTGGCCTACCCAACCATAGATTGGGTGGCATTTGGCAATGATTTTTGTGCCAGCCTTGGTTTACAGCGTTCTCATCCTACCACACAAATAGAGCACTACGATAACTTAGCAGCCTTGTTTGATAATTACAAGCGCATCAATACCATCTTATTAGATTTTGCCAAAGATGTATGGCAGTATGTGGCCATGGATTATTTTAAACAAAAGCTCAAAGCTGGAGAAGTTGGGTCGAGCGCAATGCCACATAAGGTAAACCCAATCGATTTTGAAAATGCCGAAGGAAATTTAGGCATTGCCAATGCCTTGCTGATACATCTTTCTGAGAAATTGCCTATCTCTAGGTTGCAAAGAGACTTAACCGATAGCACGGTGTTAAGAAACTTAGGCATGCCATTGGGGCACATGCTCATTGCTTACCAATCGTTGATTAAAGGCATGGGCAAGTTGTTGTTAAACGAAGCAAAGTTGGCAGCCGATTTAGAGCAGAACTGGGCAGTAGTAGCAGAAGCTATACAAACCATTTTGCGTCGCGAAGGGTATGAGAAGCCTTACGAGGCATTAAAAGAACTTACCCGCACCCATGATGCCATTACGCAAGAATCTATAAAATCTTTTATCTTTGGTTTGAACCTAAGCAACGAAGTAAAAGAGGAGTTGATGCAAATTACGCCTCATAATTATACGGGTATATGAAAAAAATCTTGTTAGCCATGGGCATTATCGCATTGTTTTCTTGCAATGAAGATGTGCCCCATATTGTGATACCACCTATAGAAGATACCGTAGAAGTGGTTAAAGCCAGGGTAATTAATGATTATGATGGAGAAATCCCTGGCTTGGATGCCAAAGTAATTGATTATACCTTACCCAACCCTTACCAGCATAAACCACAAATGCTATTTGATAGCAGCATGGCCACCAGTTGGGATGAAGCGGGTTTTCCGGATGCCAAGAAGTTTATCATCTATTTTAAAAACTTTCAGTTGGAGGTATTGGATAGAAACAAAAATGCCATTGCCAATAAGATAGATTTCCCTTTGCGTAACTTTAAAACCAAGCAAGACTTCTTAAGGAGTTTCGATTCTATCTTTATGCCCGATTTTGTAGAGGCGGTGTTGGATCAAGACCCTATGCAAATTTACCGCGATAAAAATGGTGCGATGATTGGCAGTGATGGGCAGATTTGGTTCAAGATGAAAAAAACAGGCTACCGCATTGTAGCCATTAATCCATAAGTCATGGAACAATTTATAGCCTTTCCTTCAGAAGAAATTTGGCAGTTGATGGGTACTTTGCAACCCGATACCCCTGCCATGTGGGGCATGATGACGCCGCAACACATGGTAGAGCATTTGCAATTGCCATTAAAGATTGCCAAGGGAGAAATATCCGTAGAGGTAATTACGCCAGCGGATAAAGTGGAGCGTGTAAAAACTTTGATGTTAATGGGGTCAGCCCCTTTAAAGAAAGGCTTTGCTGCGCCTTTTCTGCCAGAAGGGCAACTCATTCCATTGCAATACCCCAACTTAAGCGCGGCCATTGCAGCCTTAAAAGAAGAGGTGGCATCATTTGAAAGTTTTTATGCTAATTATATAGGCGAGAAAATTTCACATCCTGTTTTTGGTCCATTAAATAAAGAAGAATGGTACTTGTTTCAGAGCAAACATTTTACGCATCATTTGAGGCAGTTTATTAGTTTTTAGCCTTTAGCTTTTGGCAAATTGCCAGAGAATAATCTTTCAAAAGAGGATTTTTTTGGTGTTTGAAATTCTTTAAGAGAAAGAGAAGGAGAGAAACAGAAAGAGAAGAAAGACGAATCGCGATTGGAGTCGCACGCTGTGCAAAGGCCAAACCCCTGCTTTTAAGTAATTTCCCGGCTTGTTTGGAAATTTAATTCAGAAGCCACATCTTTGCAGCCCCGGAAAAGGAGAACCCGGGGTTAATTAAAGAAAAATAATATGTCAGTAAAAATCAGATTACAACGTCATGGACGTTCTAAATCGCCTTTTTACCATGTAGTGGTGGCGGATTCGCGTGCTCCGAGAGATGGTAAGTTTATCGAGAAGATAGGATCCTATCTTCCACAAACCCAACCGGCAACCATCGAGTTAGATGTGACCCGTGCAGCCTACTGGTTGCAAAACGGTGCTCAACCAACCGATACTTGTCGTGCCATTCTTTCTTACAAGGGCGCAATGATGAAGAATCACTTGCAAAAAGGTGTTGCCAAAGGTGCATTAACCCAAGAGCAAGCAGATGCTAAGTTCGAAGCTTGGTTAAACGAGAAAAACAACAAAGTACAAGCGCACGTTGAGCGCGTAAAAGGTGCTTTATCTAAAGAAGCGCAAGCTAAGTTAGATGCAGAAACTAAAGCCAACCAAGCTCGTTTAGAGAAATTGGCTGCTAAAGCTGCTGAGGCTGCTGCCGCTGCTGCTCCTGCTGCAGAAGAAACTACCGAAGAGGCTCCTGCCTCAGAAGAAGCTCCTGCTACAGAAGAAGCTCCTGCAGAATAATTTTGTAACCTTTGAAATCGGTTCGTATAGAAGACTTCCGGGAAGCCGGCACCCTTACGAAGGTTCATGGTACTAAAGGAGAATTTAGGTTTACACCCGATTTCTCTTTCAACATAAAGGAATGGGTTTTTCTTTTAATCAAAGGAAAGCCCGTTCCTTTTTTTGTGGAGTCTGTAAAGGGCTCAGACGATGCCCCTATTTTAAAATTACGTTATATTGATAGCACCGAACAGGCCGAGCGCATGTTGGGCAGAACGGTGCTCATTCCGGGTAAAGCCAAAAAGAAATCTGCTCTAGCCAACGAAACCCTAGAAGGCTTCAACATTTACGATGCCTGCGAAAAACCCCTTGGCAAAATCATTCGCCTGATAGAAATGCCTCAACAATTGCTGGCCGAGATTTCATACCAACAACAACTAGTACTTATTCCAATAGTAGAAGATTGGATTTTACACTTCGACAAGCGCAAGAAGCGGATTGATATGGAATTGCCAGATGGCCTATTGCCAGATTAATGCTGGTTATCTTCAAAAGTCAATTGCTTTAAAGTAGGTGCTTTCCACCAGGTAAAGCCCACAATGCCTAGCGTCATCATGGCGCCAAAAACCACCGAGTTAGCTGTTCCCAAAAGCTTTGCTGCCAAGCCACTTTCAAAGGCACCAATTTCATTAGAGGAGCCAATAAATATGGTATTAACCGAAGATACCCTTCCGCGCATGTGATCGGGTGTTTGCAGTTGCAAGATGTTGGAGCGGATGACTACACTAAAGCTATCGAAAACGCCACTTAAAAACAGTAGCACCAAGGATAACCAAAAGCTTTCTGATAGACCAAATAGCAGCATGCACAAGCCAAAGCCGCCTACTGCTCTTAATAATACAATGCCAGCGCGGTGTATAGGTTTTTGTGTAGATAAATAAAGCATGGTAAGCACTGCACCCAATGAAGGTGCCGCACGTAAAAATCCAAGTCCTTGTGGGCCGGTTTTCAATATCTCGTCGGCAAAGATGGGCAGCAAGGCCACGGCGCCACCAAACAGCACCGAGAACAAATCTAAAGACAAGGCAGATAAAATCACCTTGTTGTTAAACACAAAGGCAATGCCCTCTTTTAGTCGCGCTAATATAGGTTCGGTTTGAACCGATTGCACTGGATTGTTGGCATTGATTTGAAACACACAAATTAAGGAGATGAACATGAGGCTAGATACAATGGCAAAGCTTCCTAATAAGTTAAAGTAGGCATAAGCAAAGCCGCCAATGGCTGGGCCAACTACCGCGGCAAATTGCCAGGTGGTACTATTTAAGGTGCTGGCTCTGGCCAATAATTCTCTAGGCACCAATTGAGATATCAAAGAAAAGGAGGCAGGCGCATAAAAGCCTCTGGCAATGCCACCTGTGAATATAAATAGAAACACCCAGGTGCTCACCGAGTCTCCTAAAACTTTATGCAGGCTTAGGTTCAAACCGAAACTAGAAACCAACAACACCAAAATGGCTAGGCGCATGATAGATTTTCTGTTGTAGATATCGGCAATGTGACCAGCATACAAGGCCACACCAATAGCGGGGATGGCTTCTGCAAGTCCAATTAGGCCTAAGGAGAAAGGGTCTTTGGTGAGTTTAAAAAGCTCCCAACCTACAATAACTGTTTGCATTTGAAACCCGAGTGTAAGAAACATTCGGGTCAACAAAAAATTACGGTAGTTATTAATTTTTAAAAGACTTAGGCTGGTATTTTGCTTCATTAATTTTTTTGGAAAAGCCATTTAAATAATTCTTTGTAGCTAGGCTTTTTTCCATAGGTTAAGATGCCAATTCTGTATATTCTAGCTGCCAGCCAAACGGTAAACACAAAGCCCGCAATCATAAATGCCATGGAGGCAAAAATTTGGAGGGGCGGAATGCCAAATGGTAAGCGCACCATCATGATAATGGGCGAGCTAAACGGTATCATAGATAGCCAAATGCTCAAGGTGCTATTGGGGTCTTGGGTAACGATGGTTTGAGCCAATACAAACGAAAATACCAGCGGCATGGTTACGGGGAACATAAACTGTTGCGTATCGGTTTCGTTGTCTACCGCAGAGCCAATGGCGGCAAACAGGGCACCATAAAATAAATATCCAGCGATGAAATAAAAGGTAAATAATCCTAAAATGAGGGGCAAGTTTAGGTTGGATAACCCATCTAAAATACCACCCATTTTGCTGCCTTGTGTGGCGCTTTGCGCAGTGCCTTGTGCCATGGCACTTACCTCGGTGGGGTTTACATCCATGAGTTGCATCACTAGGCCAGAAACCGGCCCGCTGAGGGCAGCTACTAAACCCACCCAAATTAAGAATTGGGTTAATCCAACAGCGGCAATGCCAGCAATTTTGCCCATCATGAGTTCGAAAGGCTTAACAGAAGAAACGATAACCTCTACAATGCGATTGGTTTTTTCTTCGATCACGCCGCGCATTACTTGCACGCCATATAAAAAGATAAAGAAGTAGATGAGGATGGCGCCAATAAATCCAATGGCGGTGGTTAAGCCAGCATTGCCATCTTCGAAGCCTTTATCAGTAAGTTTTTTGGTTTCTATTTTTACGCGGGTATTATTTATTTGGCTTAGAAGTTCTTTATCAATGCCTTTTTGTTGCAATTGTTCGTCTTTAAGCTTGGCTTCTATTTTGTCTTCAATAGCAGAAACAACGCCAATGCTGGGTTGGTCTTTGGCAAGTAATTGATAGGAAATGGCGCCACTGGTATCTTTGGTGATATGCAATACCGCATAAAATGCAGAAGGCTCATTGAGCAATTGGTTGAGATTTTCGGGTTGATCCGAAACAAAGACATAGCTAAGTGATTTGGAGTTTTCGAGGGTTTGATTGAGCAATTGAGCTTGGTCTACCACCGCAATATTTTTGGCTTCTTCGCCAATAGACTTATTTACGCTAAAGTAAAATATCAATCCATAAAACAAAAGGATGAGTAGGGGAGAAACAAGTGTCATTACTAAGAACGACTTCTTTTTTATCCTGGTAAGGAATTCTCTTTTGGCAATTAGAAATATTTTATTCAGCATGTTATTGGTTATTTTTTTGTTTCACGGCTTCAATAAAAATGTCTTCCATGCTAGGAAGTTCTTCTTTAAAGCTAATGAGGTTAATATTAGAAGACAATAAGTGTTGCAAGATATCGCGGTTGCTCATAGGAGCGATGGCACTCAGGCTTATCTTATGAATTTGATGTTTTTCATCCGATTTTTCTAATCTAAATAGTTCTTGGTTAAGGTTTAGTTCGCCTTGGTATTGCACCTCAAACTGGTTCTTTTTGTATTGCTCCTTGAGTTGCGGCACAGCGCCATCGAGTACCTTTTCGGAAAGGTTGATAAGGGCAATTTTATCACACAATAATTCTACCGAATCCATGCGATGGGTAGAGAAGATAATGGTAGCACCTTTTTCTTTGAGTGCTAAAATTTCTTCGGTGAGTAACTGCGCATTAATAGGGTCGAAGCCAGAGAAGGGTTCATCTAGAATGATGAGTTTGGGTTCATGCAAAACGGTTCCAATAAACTGCACTTTTTGTTGCATGCCTTTAGAGAGCTCTTCTACTTTTTTGCCCAGCCATGTTTTGATTTCAAACTTATCTACCCAATATTTTAGGCGTTGTCTGGCTTCTTTGTTGGGAATGCCTTTGAGTTCGGCTAGGTAAAGCAGTTGGTCTGCTACCTCCATCTTTTTATATAATCCGCGTTCTTCTGGCAAATAGCCCATAGATAACACATGCGAACGATTAAGCGGCGTGCCATCTAACAATATAGTACCGCTATCTGCTTCGGTAATTTGGGTGAGGATGCGAATGAGACTGGTTTTGCCTGCACCGTTGGGGCCCAATAGGCCAAAGATTATTCCGGATGGAATTTCTAAGCTTATATTATGAAGGGCGGTATGGTTTTGATACTTTTTGTTGAGCTGATTAATTTGAATGTGCATGATGCAATTAAGTTTAGATTTTCATTTGTTTTCAAAGGTGAATTTAAGGACCTTGCAATTATAAACAAAGGAAATGCGAAGGGCCCGTTTCAGAATAATATTTTTGACAAGTTACATTTTTCTGGCGATGGTCGGTAATTTAATGGCGCAGCGAACTCCTGCCAGTAAAAAGGGGATTTCTTCTTATAGGGTTGGCATTGGATTAGGACATTCTTTTATTCTTACAAAAGGAATGGATTTTTTGCTCACTACAAATACTAGCGAAGTAAATGAGTTAAGACCTAGTGCTCACCTTTCTGTTTTAAAGATTTTAAAGCCTGGTATTTCAGAAATTGGGTTTAGTTTTAGGCATGGGGAGTCGGAGACTTTTTTAAAAAAGCCAAATTTTGGTTGCAGGTGGATTTATGATGAAATACAGCTCAACTATCAGTATAGTTTAAATGGCAATGCGGGATTAAACAGAGGTAGGCTTTCTTATCAATTGGCGGGAGGTATTGGCATTCATAACTTTAAATCAAAGTATTTTTTAATTGATCTAAATGATTCGATTGTAGAAAGGGTCTTTTCTTCTGTGGGTTACCCGCGCACCGATTGGGATATGTTTCAAAGACAAAGACAAAATACTTTGGTATTTCAACTCGGATTTGGGGTAGGGCTTAGGGTGAATAAGTATTGCAGTATTTACTGGGATAGCAATTTAAACCTATTAACTACTACCAAAATAAAAGGTGATTTATCAGCCAATAGAGGAGGTTGGGCAGATGGATATTGGTATAATAGTATTGGATTATTTATCCGAATTAAACCACCGCCAAATAAGTTAAAATGTCCGAGACTTAGGTAAAGAACTCTTTCATTCTATCAAAGAAACCTTGATCGCCTTTTTCTGGTTTAGGGTTAAAGTTCTCTGAGGTTCTTAGTTTTTCTAAGAGTGCTTTTTCTTCGCTTGTTAACTTTTTGGGTGTCCAAACATTTACCTGTACCAATTGATCCCCAAAGAAGCTAGAGTTTATTTCTGGTAAACCTTTACCACGAAGCCTTAAGATTTTTCCGGCTTGCGTACCAGCATCTATTTTTACTTTTACTTTTCCGCTTACTGTAGGTACTTCTACTTGTGTGCCAAGGGCGGCATCTGCAAAATTGAGGTATAAATCGTAGATGATATTGTTACCATCGCGTTTTAAAATAGGGTCTTCTATTTCTTCGATGAGGATGATTAAATCGCCTGGGATTCCGCCACGTTCTGGGGCATTTCCTTTACCACTCATAGAGAGTTGCATGCCGTCGGCAACGCCTGCAGGAATATTTACAGTGATTATTTCTTCTCCTTCCATTCTACCGCTACCACGGCAACTGCCGCAACTATTGGTAATTACACTTCCTTCTCCGTTACAGGTTGGGCAGGTAGTGGTAGTTGCCATTTGGCCTAAGAAGGTATTGGTTACTTTTCTTACTTGTCCTGCGCCACCGCAAGTACCACAGGTTCTAAACGACGATTTATCTTTCGCCCCATTGCCACCACAAGATGAGCAGGCTACTTGTTTGTTTACTTTGAGTTTTTTCTCAACGCCTTTGGCAATTTCTTCGAGGGTTAACTTAACCTTTACCCTCAAGTTAGTGCCCACGCGTTGTCTGCGTCCACCGCCACCGCCGCGTCTGCTGCTGCCGCCAAAGAATGATTCAAACGGGTTGCCATCGCCAAAAACATCTCCAAATTGACTAAAGATGTCATCCATGTTCATGTTGCCACCATAGCCACCACCGCTGGCGCCGCCCATTCCTTGGTGGCCAAATCTATCATAGCGTGCTTTTTTATCTGCATCGCTCAATACTTCGTAAGCTTCTGCAGCTTCTTTAAATTTCTCTTCTGCCTCTTTGTTACCCGGATTTTTATCCGGGTGAAACTTAATGGCCATTTGGCGGTAGGCCTTCTTTATTTCATCCGCACCTGCATTTCTGCCAACCCCTAATACTTCGTAATAATCTCTTTTGGCCATATTATTCTCCAATCACAACTTTAGCAAACCTTATCACTTTATCTCCCAGAAAGTAGCCTTTCTCTAAAACATCTACCACTTTATCTTTCATGTCTTCACCCATTCCTGGTACTTTGGTAATGGCTTCATGAAAATCTGGGTCGAAGGCAAGGCCTTTTGCTTCCATTTCTTTTAAGCCTTTTTGGGTGAGGGTATTTTTAAATTTGTTATAAATCAGTTCAATTCCTTTTTTATCGGCTTCTGCTGAAATAGCCGCCATGGCTCTTTCAAAGTCGTCTAACACCGGAATCATCGAGATCATCACCTCTTGGTTGGCAGATTTAAATAAGTCGGCGCGCTCTTTAGTGGTGCGACGCTTAAAGTTTTCGAACTCCGAATATAAACGTAGATATTTTTCTTGGGTAGCTGCCAATTCGGCCTTCAACTGCTCTGCTTCACTGACATTTTCTCCTGCTTCTGCCAAGGGCTCATGGTTTTCTAATTCTTGAGCAACCTCTTTTAATTCTTCTTCTATGTGTGTATTGTCTGCTTTAAATTCCATTTCTTCTGATGAGTGTTGTTCCTTCTGATTTTCCATGTGTCGATTTTTGCCTTCTTGGGTTCAAAATTATTGCCAGCCCTCGATTCTGTGACATACTGACATTATTGGTTTTTTAAAAATTGCTCTAGTTCATTGGCATCCAAATTTACCTTGATGATAATTCCATTGGGGTCAACCAGGTAATTGGCTGGAATAGATTGCACTTTTAATTGATTAAGTAGAGGAGAGCGCCAAGCACTTTTCTCGCAAAGATTGTTTTTCCAAGGGAGGTTGTCTTTTTTTAAAGCAAGTTCCCAAAGGGCCTCGTTTTCATCGATGCTAATGCTAATGATGTTAAACCTTCTTCCATTGCTAAATCGTTTGTCTTTGTATTTTACAAAGGGGTCTATAAAGCTTCTTTGCATTTTTCGGCTTTCGTCGTTCCAGCTGGCCCAAAAGTGCACTAAAACATAGGAGCCTTTCATTTGTCCAAGAGTATAGCTTCGGGTAAACTGCCCTTGAAAGGTAAAGTTAGGAAGTGTATCCCCAACAGCAAAAGGGTTTTGTGCATGGGCATGGATTGCCACAAAAACTAAAAGCATCCAAAGAAACGTCCTCATCAGTCAATGCGTGTGATGTCTGCACCCAAGGCACGTAAACGAGTATCGATGTATTGGTAGCCGCGGTCTATTTGTTCGATGTTATTGATGGTGCTGGTGCCATTTGCTGCCAAGGCTGCAATGAGCATGGCTACCCCTGCTCTAATGTCGGGGCTCGACATGGTAATGGCCCTTAGTTTTGTTTCTCGGTTTGATCCGATGACCACAGCACGATGTGGATCGCAAAGGATAATTCTGGCACCCATATCGATGAGATTATCTACAAAGAATAGTCGGCTTTCGAACATCCATTGGTGAATGAGCACACTGCCTTTGGCTTGAGTGGCAGTTACCAAGGCGATAGAGATTAGGTCGGGCGTAAAGGCTGGCCAAATGCCATCTTTAATGGTAAGTGTAGATCCATCGATCAGGGTTTCTATTTCGTAGGAATCTTGCTGAGGAATGCGGATGTCATCGCCATTGATTTCCATTTGAATGCCCATTCTTTGGAATATCTTAGGGATAATTCCAAGGTGTTGAATGCCGCAATTTTTGATGGTGATATCGGAGTTGGTGGCGGCTGCTAAGCCAATAAAACTACCTATTTCAATCATGTCTGGTAGCATGCGGTGTTGGCATCCACCTAATTCGCTCACCCCCTCTACAATGAGTAGGTTCGACCCAACACCTGATATTTTTGCCCCCATACTGATAAGCATTTTGCATAGCTGCTGAATATAAGGTTCGCAAGCAGCGTTGTAGATAGAGGTGGTGCCTTTGGTAAGAGTGGCCGCCATCAAAATATTGGCAGTACCTGTTACCGAGGCTTCATCTAATTGCATGTAGGCACCTTTAAGGTCTTTCCCATTTATTTTGTAGAACCTTTCGTGGTGCAAATGTTCAAAGGTGGCACCCAGATTTTGAAATCCTCTAAGGTGAGTATCTACTGGTCGGCGGCCAATTTTGTCTCCGCCTGGTTCTGGAATATAAGCTAAACCAAATCTGGCCAATAAAGGGCCAATAATCATAATAGAGCCACGGAGGCTTGCACCTTTTTTCTTAAACTCATCACTCAGCAAGTAGTCTAAGTTTACGTTTTCGGCTTTAAACTTATAAGTATCCTCAGACACTTTTAGCACATTCACTCCCATGTCGCCAAGGAGTTCAATGAGTTTCATCACATCTCTGATATTGGGTATATTAGAGATTTCTACCCATTCTTTGGTGAGTAATACTGCAGATAATATTTGTAAAGCTTCGTTTTTTGCACCTTGAGGTACAATTTCACCTTTGAGTTGTATGCCGCCTTTTACTTTAAAAGAGCCCATGATTATTTGCTATTTAATTAAAATGTAAATGTAAATCCACCCAAAATATTAAAGCCATACACCGGGTAAGCAAGAAATCTTTCATAACGGTTATTGGCGATATTATTAAGTTGTAAAAATGCAGAAAAGTTTTTGTTGTAGCGATAGTCTATGCCAAAATTTATATCTGTAAATGCTGGCATTTTAACATCTGTAAATGGATAGGTTTGTGGAACCACCGTAGTTTGGCGACCCCATCTTTCACCCCAATGAAAGATGTCTAGTTTCAATAAGAATTTATCGCCTATGTTATAAGTGGTGTTTAATTTTACTTCTAAATCGGGGCGGCTATAGGCACGTTGCAAGCTACTGAGTTCGTAATTGTAAACGCTTACCTGTAAGCTGCTTCTCCATTTTTCTCCCCATTGGTGGGTAAGGCCTGTATTGAGTGTAATTAAACGTCCCCTTCTTCCATTAACGCTGGTATCGTAGCTGCTAAACTGGTTGGCATTTGTAGAATCATGCGAGTAAAACAACATGTTTTCTATACGAGCACTCGAGCTAATTAAATGAAATGAAGTTTGTGGGCCAATTTCGCCTTTAAAGCCACCATAAATCTCGAACCGGTTGATGGTATTTAGCACTTGAACCTGCGTGGCAAAAGGGTTTTCACTTAAGATGCTTCTATAGGTGTTGGGTGTTAGGTTTCCTCTAAAGCCAGCTAATACGGTTACTTTTTTAGGAATTAAATGAAACCCACCCTCTGCCTTTGGAAAGATGTATGCCTTAGAGCCTGCAGAGTCTGAGGCGATGGTTCCATTAAATCCACCTTTGAGGTAAAAGGCATCACCTGTCATAAAGATTTGTGGGTTAAGGTTAAAGAAAGTTCTTCTAAAACTTAGCTCTCCTGGAAACAATGGTTGATTGATGAGGTTATTGTTGATCCTTAAAGATGATTCTATTTCAAAAGGTAGTTCACCGCCTGTTTTTTGGATCAAACCTTTTATCTGAACATCGTTTTCGTTGATGGTACCAGGATGGTTAAAGTGATAATAGTTTAACTCTGCTTTATAGCTTAATTTGCTACTATCGGTGCCAAAATGCTGATAGTGGGTTTTTAGGTCATAGATGTTATAGACTAGTTTTGGTTCAGCTAATAACTGTCTTTGATCGTTGGGGCGACCATACAGAAAAACAGCATTCCTATGGTAATAAGCATCAGCTCCTATTACCCCATTCTTAATGTATCTTTTGCCATAACCATACATGGTGTTGTTAGAGAAGTTGCTAAAGGCATCATTGCCGTTTGCCGAATGATGTTTGGCAAAGAATCCGGCTTGATATTGTTTGTTTCTAACGCTGCCAATATAAACCTCAGCTAAAGGCATGTTATAATTACCAGCACCTATTTTTATGTAGTTGTTTTTTAGTTTTGGCAGGAGCATGGTACCTACAGAAAGCGGTTTAATGGTGTAGATAGTTGGACTCACCTTTAGGTTTTGTGGTTCGATGCTGTAGTTGAAATCAGGACGTTTAATCTCTGGTTTTTCTGGATTAGGTTGCACCGGAATGCGAATGGCTTCAGACAAAACAGGTTGAAATGTCTTTACCACATCAATAACATTATCGCGCAACAAACTGTCTTGTTGCTGGGCTAGGGCACCTATACTTAAAAGGCTAATGCCAGCTAGCAAAGTGGTTTTATGAATGATTTGGTTCAACATAATTTATTTTTCTGAAGATTTAATACGTTGTTCGATTTGCTTTTT